>CAMVMU010000078.1 GCA_947168655.1 uncultured Oscillospiraceae bacterium | reverse complement strand
AGAAATCCAGATAGCGGATGATGCGGATGGCCAGCATCAGCAGCAGGCGGGGGATCTTGGCAAAGGCGTCCACGGTGGCGTCGATGCCGCCGGTGGAGTGCTCGCTCTTCTTGGTCTCCTTCACCTGGCCGGCGATGCGGTAGCTGAGAGAATCCAGATTGTCCTCATCCTTGGGGGTGAAGAACATGAGGGCCTCCTCGGCGTGGTCGGTGAAGCGGCGCTTGGCCACAAAGCTCAGGCTGATGTCATAGCGCTCGTACATGCGCCGGCCCTGGATGAAGCGGTTCATCTTGGGCCGCTCCCGGATCATACGGGCGATGGCCACGATGAAGCAGTGGAACACTGTGGTCTTATAGTCCGGGTGGGAGGCGTTCTTCTTCTCCAGATACTTCAGCAGCTCGGTCACGTCGATCTTGTCGTTGAGATAGACCTCCGCGTCGGTGCGCTGGGGCATAATATGCATCATCACCGTGGTGAGGCCCGGCACATCCCGCACCCAGCGGGCATCCCGGCGGTCGCCAAAGCGTCTTTTGTACTGTTCGGCCATAGGGGCTCCTCCTCTTTTTGGGATTCCAACTCGGTATTCTACCGTATCTGCCAGGAAATTACAAGAAATTTAACTAATTTTCCGTCATTTTTTGAAGAAAGCAAAAAACCTGTCATCCTGAGCGGACGAAGCGGAGTCGAAGGATCTGAAAAGCGATCCTTCGCCGCAGACGTTTCTCATGATGACAGGTTCTGTTTTTGCCCCAAGGGGCTTTTTTGTTATTTTCTCTTTTTGCCGAAGATGCCGCCGCTGTGGCCGTTGTCTCCTTCGCCCATGGCAGCCGCGTATTCCCGCAGCTTCTCCTTCTGGGCGCCGCTCAGGTTCCGGGGCACCGCCACCTTCACGGTGACGTACTGGTCGCCCCGGGTGGCGGGGCTGCGCAGGTAGGGGATGCCCTTGCCCCGCAGGCGGAAGGTGGTGCCGGGCTGGGTGCCCTCGGGAATGGTGTACTTCACCTTGCCGTCCAGGGTGGGCAGCTCCAGCTCCGCACCCAGGGTGGCCTGGGCGAAGCTGATCTCCTGCTCCATGTAAACATTGGTGCCCTCACGCTCGAAGATGGCGTGGGGCCGCACGATGACGGAGATGAGCAGGTCCCCCGCGGGGCCGCCGTTTGCGCCGGCGTTGCCGTAGCCGGCCCGGGAGATGCTCTGTCCGTCGTCGATACCGGCGGGGATCTTCACGGTCATCTTGTGCTGGCGGCGAATGCTGCCAAGCCCGCGGCAGCTCTTGCAGGGCTGGTGGATGATCCTGCCGGTACCGCGGCACTTCTGGCAGGGGCCCATGGTCTGGGCCATGCCGAAGGGGGTGCGCTGGGTGGTGCGTACCTGGCCGCTGCCGCCGCAGTCCGGGCAGACCTCCGCCGTGGTGCCGGGGGCGCAGCCGTTGCCCTTGCAGTCGGGGCACTGCTCGATGCGGGCATAGGTGATCTCCTTCTCGCAGCCGAAGGCGGCCTCCTCAAAGCTGATGTTGGCCTGGGCGCGCACATTGTCGCCCCGGCGGGGTGCGTTGGGGTTGGCCCTGGTGGCGCCGCCGCCGAAGATGCTGGAGAAGATATCGCCAAAGCCGCCTCCGCCGAAAATATCATCAAAGCCGCCAAAGCCGTCAAAGCCGCCGAAGCCGCCTGCGCCGTAGCCCGCGTTGGGATCGAAGGCCGCGTGGCCGTACTGGTCATAGCGCTTGCGCTTATCCTCGTCGGAGAGGACCTCATAGGCCTCGTTGGCCTCCTTGAAGCGCTCCTCGCAGGCCTTGTCGCCGGGGTGCAGGTCCGGGTGGTTTTCCTTGGTGATCTTCCGGTATGCTTTTTTGATCTCCTCGGCGCTGGCGTCCTTCTGAACGCCAAGCACCTCATAGTAGTCACGTTTTTCTGCCATAGGAATACTCCTTGATACGCGTCATTGAGCTGAGGATCGCTCCTCAGCTCAATGACGCGGTGTTCGCGGGGGAAAATGGAAGGTGGATCTGTAGGGGCCGGCCTCCCGGACGGCCCGTTGAAACCAGAACGTTTGCAGAGAACGGGCTGTCGAGGACGCCCGCCCCTGCACTTACTTGTTATTGTCGTCGTCCACCACGGTGTAGTCGGCATCGTAGTAGTCCTGGCCGCCCTGGGGACCCTGCTGGGTGCCCTGCTGGTACTGGCTGGGATCAAAGCCCTGACCGGGCTGGCCGCCTGCCTGCTGATACAGCTTCTCGCTGATCTTGTAGAAGGCCTGGGTCAGTTCCTCGGTGGCGCTCTTGATGGCGGCGGAGTCGGTGCCGGTGAGGGCGGTCTTCAGGGCCTGGAGCTTCTGCTCCACTTCGGCCTTCTCGGCGCCGTCCAGCTTGTCGCCCAGCTCGGCGATGGTCTTCTCGGTCTGGTAGACCATCTGGTCGCCCTGGTTGCGGATGTCCACCTCTTCCTTGCGCTTCTTGTCCTCGGCGGCGTACATCTCGGCCTCCTTCACGGCCTTGTCGATGTCTTCCTTGGACATGTTGGTGGAGGCGGTGATGGTGATGTGCTGCTCCTTGCCGGTGCCCAGATCCTTGGCGGAGACGTTCACGATGCCGTTGGCGTCGATATCGAAGGTGACCTCGATCTG
>CAMVMU010000077.1 GCA_947168655.1 uncultured Oscillospiraceae bacterium | reverse complement strand
CGCGCCTCATTTTCATCGGCTCCACCGGCGCCATCCCCGAGGAGCCCAAGGGCACCGTCATCCGCGAGGTCGAGCACTTCGATCCCAACGCCGTTATCGGCATCTACGACCAGACTAAGGCGGCCTCCTGCCAGCTGGTACTGGACGCCATCCACGCCGGCGAGATCGATGGCTGCCTGATCCTGCCCAGCGGCATCTCCGGCCCCGGCGACTACACCTTCGGCAATGTGGCCGGCGTCATCAAGGAGTACGTGGAGGGCAAGATGCCCGCGGGCGTGGAGGGCACCTTCAACTGCGCCGACAACCGTGACATGGCCGAGACCATCGTCCATGCCTGCAAGGCAGGCCGTACCGGTGAGAGCTACATCCTCGGCGGCGACCAGATCGACATGAAGTCGGTCTTCGATATCCTGGCCGAGCACACGGGTTTGCCCACCATCAAAACCATCCTGCCCGCAGGCATGGGGAAGTTTCTCGGCAGCATGAGCGACATGGCCGAGATGGTCACCCACAAGCCCCAGCGCATGACCAGCTTTGCCGTGTATAACCTGGTGCGCAACAACGAGTTCGATTCCTCCAAGGCCGTGCGTGAGCTGGGCTACAGCCCCCGCTCCATGGCGCAGAGCATCGCCGAGGAGATCGACTGGATGATCTCCGAGGGCGTCGTCACTCTGCCGGAGCCCAAGGAGCCGGATGCCCGCAGCTTCGGGGAGAAGTTTGCCGAGGCCAACAGCGCCATCGGCCACAGCATCGCCGAGGGTGTCAAGGCAGCCGGATATGGGGTCGCTGTTGGGTACAAGGCGGTCGAGCACGGCGTGGTCGCCGTGGCGGACAGGGTCGAGGACGGCATCCTCGCCATGGGCGAGAACTTCCGCGAGATGACCATGCTGCGCGCAGGCGCTGCTTATGAAGCCGCTCCCGCAGCGGACGAAGCCGAGGGCGGCATCGTCAACTCCTATGACAACACCGAAGCACTCAGCAAAAAGTTCCCGGTGGAGCATCCCACCACGATCCTGCCCGGCATGGAGACCGCCATCCAGAACCGTCTGCTCAACGGCTTTGAAAACTGGAACCGCGGTTTTGACGCCTGGAAGGCCTGGGGCGACATTCTCTACACCCCCGCTTCCATGTACAATGTCCACGGCGTGCGCCTGACGCTGCCGGAGTATCAGCAGGCCATGCATCTGACCCTGCGCAATAACGACATCCAGATGGGCAAATTCCGCAACATGATCGTCAATGACGACTGGGTGGCCATCCACTACGATATCGCCACCATCAATCGGGAGACCGGCGAGACAAAGCCTGGCAGCGTGATGGAGTTTGTGCAGTTTGAAAACTACGGCGAGGGTCTGAACACCCGCGTGGTGGAGGGCTGGGCCGGCACCAAGGGCAAGGACTACGAGGGTCTGCTGCGCCTGCTGACGCCGGAGGAGCGGGAAGCGCAGGAGCAGGCCAGAGCCGAAATCCTCTCCCGTGAGATCCCAGAGATCGACGTGCTGGCCGTACGCTACCCGGTCAAGCACCCCACCTCCGTCCGCACGGCCCTGGGCCGCGAGATCCGTCAGGCGATCCTGCTGGACTTCGACTGCTGGAACAAGGGCTATGACCAGTGGGAAGCCTGGGCCAGACGCACCCTGTCCGAGGACTTCGTCTGCCATACCGATTTCGGCGACGCAGACCGCGAGCAGTATCTGGAGGCTTCCCGCGTCTGGTTCGACGAGAAGCAGAGCAAGCGCCTCTACTTCGACAACCTCCTGGTGCGCGACAACTGGGCGGCCATCCAGTACCGTATCGTCTACACGGAAAACGGCGTGAAGGAAGACAAGAGCATGATGCAGTTCTTCCGCTTCCGCGAGGAGGAAGACGGCGTCAAGCTGGTAGAATGCTGGAATAAATAACAATCAAAAAGATACGGGCCTGCGTGCAACAGGTCCGTGTCTTCTTTTCAAAAACAAAAAAACTAACAAAACTTTAACAGCCCTGTGTTATACTAATGAAGAATAGGGAGGGATCGAGCTGTGTTCAAAATATTGGTGGTAGAGGACGACCGTGAGCTCAATCGCGCGGTCTGCTCGTTTTTAAATCAGAACGGCTATGAGGCCTACGGCTGCCTCGGTGCCAATGAGGCCTATGATGCGCTCTACGGCGGCAGCGTCTTTGACATGATCATCTCGGATATCATGATGCCGGATGTGGACGGCTTTGAATTTGCCCGTACCATTCGGGAGATGGATAAGAATACCCCCATCCTGTTCATGACAGCGCGGGATGATTTTGCCGCCAAGCAGCGGGGCTTTCGAATGGGTATCGATGACTATATGGTCAAGCCTGTTGACCTGGAGGAACTGCTGCTCCGTACAGGGGCACTTCTCCGGCGAGCGGGGGTCGCCAACGCTCACAAGCTGGAAATCGGCTCGCTGGTGCTGGACGCAGACGAGCGTACCGCCACGGTAAAAGGTGAGGATGTGCCCTTGACTGTGCGGGAGTTCAATCTGCTCTACAAGCTGCTCAGCTATCCCAGAAAGGCATTTACCCGCAGTCAGCTGATGGATGAGTTCTGGGACGGTGATTCCGGCTCCGGCCTGCGCACCGTGGACGTGTACATGACCAAGCTGCGGCAGAAGTTTTTGGGCTGCGAGGATTTTGAAATCGTGACTGTCCACGGTCTGGGCTATAAGGCGGTGATCAAATGATGGATGCCAAGCGGCAGAAGCGCCGTGC
>CAMVMU010000076.1 GCA_947168655.1 uncultured Oscillospiraceae bacterium | reverse complement strand
ACACCAAGCTGCAGATGCTGTTCCGCGGCCAGAACATCCTGGGCTACAAGCACTACGCCGACGACGTGGTGGACGCCTTCTGCCGCAAGTCCGTTGAAAACGGCATCGACATCATCCGCATTTTCGACGCCCTCAACGACGTGCGCAATCTGGAGGCGTCCATCCGCGCCACCAAGAAGTACGGCGGCCAGGTGGAGGCGGCTCTCAGCTACACCATTTCCCCCATCCACAACGAGGCCTACTTCGTCAAGCTGGCAAAGGAGCTGGAGCAGATGGGCGCCGACGCCATCTGCATCAAGGATATGGCCAACCTCCTGCTGCCCATGGAGGCCTATTCTCTGGTGAAGGCGCTGAAGGAGACGGTCAGCGTGCCCATCCACCTCCACACCCACAACACCACCGGCACCGGCGACATGGTGCTGCTGATGGCGGCTTACGCCGGCGTGGACATCGTGGACACCGCCCTCTCCCCCTTTGCCAACGGCACCTCCCAGCCCGCCACCGAGTCCCTGGTGGCCACGCTGCAGGGAACCGCCCGGGACACCGGACTGGATCTGGAAAAGATGGCAGGCGCCGCGGCCCATTTCCGCACGGTGTCCCAGCGGCTGCAGGACGCGGGGATCCTGAACCCCAAGGTTCTGCGGGTGGACGGCAACACCCTGCGCTATCAGGTGCCCGGCGGCATGCTGTCCAACATGATCAACCAGCTGAAGGAGGCCAAAAAGGAGGATCAGCTCTACGACGTGCTGGAGGAGATCCCCCGGGTCCGCAAGGACTTCGGCTATCCCCCGCTGGTGACCCCCACCAGCCAGATCGTGGGCACCCAGGCGGTGATGAACGTCATCATGGGCCAGCGGTACAAGGTGTTCCCCAAGGAATCCAAGGCGGTGCTGCGGGGCGAATACGGACGCCTGCCCGGTGAGGTCAACGAGGATGTCCGCGCCAAGGCGGGCATCAAGCCGGAGGACGTGATCACCTGCCGCCCCGCCGACCTGCTGGAGCCGGAGCTGGAGAAGTACAAGGCGGAGTTTAAGGACATCGCCAGGAGCGAGGAGGACGTGCTGAGCCTGGCCCTCTTCCCCCAGGTGGCCCCCAAGTTCCTGGAGCGGCGGGATCACCCCGAGCGGTTTGAGGCGGCGCAGAAGCCCGCCCCCGCCAGGGTCGACGAGCCCGGCGCGGCGCGGGAGATCACCGTGCAGTGCGATCCCGGCGTGATGAACAACCTGTAAAATACAAGACCCGGATGACGATCATCCGGGTCTTGTTTTGTTCTCAGCGGAGGGTTCAGTTTTCCTCGTCGGGCTCAACACTCTCGTCGTGAGCGGGCTCCACCGGCTCCTCAGCGGCCGGCTCCACCGGCTCCACGGGGATGATGGGCTGGACCGGAGCAAGAGGCTCCACGGGGGCGCCGTTCCGGGCGTTCTCGATCTCCTCATAGAAGGCAGCCTGGATCAGGCCCATCACCAGGCCGATCAGCGCGATCACGCAGATGAGGAAGACGAACAGCACCAGGGCAAACAGGATGCCAATGTAGGGGATCCGGCTCAGCGCAAACAGCACCAGCAGGGTTACGTAGATGGCCACGACCACCAGGATATCGGCGGCAAACATCTTGCCCTTCCAGCCGTTGGTGCGCTCCCTGGAGACCTTGATGGCATCCGTGGGGGCCACGTCCGGCTCCTGCATCAGGATGTAAGGCGTCAGGCGGTACTCATAGGTGCGGATGATGGCAAATACCGGGCCGGCGAAGGGAATGAGACCCCAGAGGAAGATCCAGAGGATCATCCAGCCCATGCCGCACAGCACGCGCTTGATGGTCTTCCAGTCACGGAAGCAGTCGAAAAGATTCAGCGTTCTGATCTCCTGTCCCCTGTAGCCGCGCAGGAAGATCAGCGTCATGGCGGTGGAAAGCAGCAGGCCGATGGCCAGCGATACGCCGGGAATCACGCCGAACAGCCAGCCGGCCACTGTGATCAGAAGGGCGCACAGCAGCGAAATGCCCCACAGCTTCAGGGGCTTCTTCATCAATGCGGCAAAAACCTTATTGTAGATGTTCATCAGCATACCAAGATTTCTCCTTTCAGCACACAGTTTCGGGGATCTCCCCGTTTCCCGTATTATAGCACACGGATTCGACAAAATACAATAGCGTCCGCAGATAAAAAAGAGTCCCGGGCCGGATAGCCCGGAACTCTTTTATTTCAAGTATCGCATCTGCAATTCCGAAAGTGTCGGGGAAAGGACCGTTTTCTCCCCGGTCGGCCGGAAGCCGTTTCGCCGGTAGAGCGAGATGGCCCGTCTGTTGTGATCCAGCACCCACAGCGTCGGCAAACCGTCACATCTCTCCATGGCGAAGCGGAGAAGCTGCGTGCCGTATCCCCTGCCCTGCTCATCGGGCAGCACGTACAGATCGCCGATCACGTCCCCCAGCACGGAGACGACGCCCACCGGCCTGCCGGAAACGGAGAGCAGATAGACGCACGCGCCCTTCTCCATTCGGCTTTGCAGGTACCGCATCTGCCGCTCCGCGGTGTGGAGGGCGACAAATTCCGCCGAGCAGATGGCCCGGTGGGATTCCCGCCAGGACGCGGCGTGGACCTCTGCCGCCTGTATGATGTTGTCCTGTGTCACAAGCTCGATCATATAAACACTCCGGGATATACAGCCCTGTCATTGCCAGCCGCGCAGCGGCGCGGCAATCCGTTCTTTTGTATAGCAAAAGACCGGGGCCTTTCGACCTCGGTCTTTCGTGTTGGCGCTACCTATTTTTCCGGGCCGTCTCCAGCCAAGTATCGTGGGCAGAAGCGAGCTTAACTGACCTGTCACGGGATGGGAAAGCCATCACGAACACAAAAGACCGTTTCGTTTCATTTATATTCATTATATTCAAAAGACCGAAGCCTTTCGACTTCGGTCTTCTGTGTTGGCGCTACCTATTTTTCCGGGCCGTCTCCAGCCAAGTATCGTGGGCAGAAGCGAGCTTAACTTCCGTGTTCGGGATGGGAACGGGTGGACCCTCGCCC
>CAMVMU010000075.1 GCA_947168655.1 uncultured Oscillospiraceae bacterium | reverse complement strand
CGCAGGCGATACCCTTGTTGCCGTTGCTGTTGAAGGCGTACAGGTTGATGCTGGCCCGGCCATAGACGCCGGAGTACACCTCGGAGCGATCCAGGATGGGATTGCAGTCCGCATCCACGATGCCCGGCGCGGTGCTGCTGTTGGCGTTGATGAACATGCACCCAGCATAGGCGGGATCGCCCTTGCGCTCCTTGTCGCCGTCGCGGAGGGGCAGCTTCAGGCTCTCCAGGTCGGGGACAAACTTGCTGTTGCCGCGCAGCTTGCTCTGGCCTTCCTCATACGCGGCCTTGATGGCCCGGTTGATCTTCTCGATGGTGGCCGTGTCGGTCTTCGGGATGATCAGGGAGACGGAGAACTTGGGGGTGGAACCGTTGATGGACTTGGCCTCCCAGACGTTCGCATAAGACCAGCGGGTGTTGGGGCCAGTGATAACCTTGGTGGGATTGACAAACTTACTCATGATCTTTTTCCTCCATAAAATCGTTTTTCGCAGTGTTCATGGCCGGACGCTTGTCCGACTCTGGTACTAAGGTTGGCTTTCCCGGCGGCTTAAATGTCAGCCCGCCCAGGATGTCGTCGAATCGTTTCTTGCCCAGAAGCGCCTTCATGGCGGTGAGGCCCAGCAGCTTCCGTTCATAGGGGTCTTCACCAGCCGCTGTGACTGCGGCGGCTACGGCTTCCTCATTGGTGTACCTGGTGACGGAGCGCCCCTCCACCACTTTGAAGCCAGGGTAATGTGTGCCTGAGACCGCCTGCTGCAGCGCGTATTCTTTCACGTCTCCACCCCATGCGATCAGTTCATCGATCCGGGGCAGGATGGCGGCGATCTCGTCGTCGGTGAGTTCGGAGGGCACCTCAAAGTCATACCGGGCCATTTCCAGGTTGTACTCTGTCCGCTTCCGGCAGGTGGCCTTTGCGGTACAGAACTGGCAGTGTTCTCCGGCTTTGAACTCGCCCTCGCCGTTGAAGGCCAGCTTTGCTGTGGGAGCCAGCACGTTCTCGGCCCAGGCCAGCAGATCAGCCTTGCTCATTTCAAAGGTGGAGATGTTCTCCCGCCGGGGCTGGAAGATCGTCATCCGCACGGTGCTGACATCGTAGATGCCGTCGAAAGCCTCCAGCAGGCCCAGCGCATAACACATGGTCTGCGGATTCTGTGTCGCGTCCACCATGATGCCCACGCCGTATTTCAGATCGATCACGTGGAGCACATCGTCGGCCACAATGCAGGCGTCCCCTGTGCCGAATCCCTCCGGCACCCAGTGGGAGAAGTCCAGCCGCTGCTCCACCAGAACGATGGGGTCAGCGCAGTGCTTTCGGGCCTCGGCCAGCTGTTCCATGACGAAGGCACAGTAGGCATCCGTGCAGTCTGCCATCTCCTGATCGAAATACTCCAGATCCTCCGTGGGGTCTCGCGCCTTCATGCCCAGCGCCTTCTGCACCTTATAGGCCGCAAGCTCGTGAGCGTCGGTGCCCTGCTGGGCATAAGGTGAAGCTCTGTCCGGGTGTGCCGCGCACAGCTTTGCGCTGGGCGGGCATTCCAGCCAGCGGTGACTGGAGGAAGCAGAGAGCAGCGCGTGCTTAGCCATGGAGCGCCTCCGCTTCCGCGACCAGATCCGGGTACTTCGCCGGATCAATGTCCGTCAGGCTCCCGCCGTCGCTGTACTTTCTGACCAGGGTCTTGGCCTCGTTGCGGAAGCCGTTCTGGGACAGATCCGCAAGGATGGCCCGGACTTCTTCCTTCGTGTACGCCTTCGGCGCAGGCGTCTCTGCCACAGGCTCGGCCACCGGCGCGGGTTCCTCCGCCGCAGCGGGTGTATCTTCCGTAAAGCAGTCCCGCACATGGGCGGCGGCTTTCAGCAGGTTTTCCCCGCAGGTGATCAGTGTTCTTCCGACCTCGGTCATCTCATCAAGCGCCGTGGCCAGTTCGCTCATTTTGCTCATGGTTGTCTCCCTTCTGAATGACTTTCTTTGCCAGCTGCTTGGCCACCACGCTGATGGCGATCAGCACCTCGAACAGTTCCTCATCCGTCGCCTGCTCCACCGGGGCAGGCTTTTCTTCACGCATCGCATCCTGCATCTGCAGCACCTCTCTTTCCGAAGGACTCTGTGTCCCTCCGTCCCCTTACGGACAGTCGGGAATGTGGTTTTCCGGTTTTCCTGAAACTTTTTTTCGAAGCCGCCTCCTGTCGTCCTCAATCCCTATCGGACAGCGGGCGGTCTGTTTTTCCGGTGCCGCTGCAAATTTCCCCAGGGGCACACACGCATATAAAAGGAAGCGAAATTTTCCCGCCCCAAAACCGGAAAAAGCGTCCTCCGACTGTCCGTAAGGAAGCGGAGGACGCATGGGCGCTCCTCACATTACAGGAAAGGAGCGAGTCCAATGGGGCAAGCGACGATTCAGGAACCCGGGAATAAACACAGGTTGGAGGTACAGGCATGAAGTTGATTTTGCAGACGGCAAACATCGTCGGCGATGAGAAGAACTGCCTCTACCCGAACAGGGCGGAGGTCACCAGCGCCGAGGAGCTTCAGGAAGCCGTCAAGATGGATCACGTATGCGCGGAGTATGACAACGACTACCGCAGCAAGGAGAACTTCCGTCAGTCCAATGTTCTCGTCATGGACTGCGACAACGACCACACGGAAAACCCGGCGGAGTGGATCACGCCGGAAAAGCTGGACGAGATGATGCCGGATATCAGCTACGCCATCGCCTTCAGCAGGCATCACATGCTGGAGAAAAACGGCAAGGCACCCCGGCCCAAGTTCCATGTGTACTTTGAGATCGAGCCCACGCAGGACGCGGATTACTACGCGGCGCTCAAGGAAGCCATCTACCGGAAATACACCTTCTTCGATGACAACGCCCTGGATGCCGCCCGGTTCATCTTCGGTGCGGATGTGGGTGACGCCATCTGGCATGAAGGCTGGCTGACCATTGACAGCGAGGTTGAGATCGGCGCTCCCATAGAGCGGAACGACACGGGCCGCGTCGGCAACGTCATCATCGCGGGCACACGGAACAAGACCATGTCCAAGTTCGCGGGCCGGGTCATCATCCGGTACGGCAATACGGACAAAGCCCATCAGATTTTCATGGATGAGGCGGCGAAGTGTGAGCCGCCGCTGGGTGACGAAGAACTCGCCACAATCTGGGCCAGCGCCG
>CAMVMU010000074.1 GCA_947168655.1 uncultured Oscillospiraceae bacterium | reverse complement strand
CTACGGCATCGGCACCACCGACGACATCGACCATCTGGGCAACCGCCGCCTGCGCTGCGTGGGCGAGCTGCTGCAGAACCAGTTCCGCATCGGCTTTTCCCGCATGGAGCGCGTGATCCGCGAGCGCATGACCCTGCAGGATCTGGACATCGTCACCCCCCAGAGCCTGATCAACATCCGCCCCGTCACCGCCGCCATCAAGGAGTTCTTCGGCTCCAGCCCCCTGAGCCAGTTCATGGACCAGACCAACCCTCTGGCCGAGCTGACCCACAAGCGGCGTCTCTCCGCTCTGGGCCCCGGCGGTCTGAGCCGCGAGCGCGCCAACATGGAGGTCCGCGACGTGCACTACAGCCATTACGGCCGCATGTGCCCCATCGAGACCCCCGAAGGTCCCAACATCGGCCTGATCTCCTACCTGGCCACCTATGCCCGGGTCAACGAGTACGGCTTTATCGAGGCCCCCTTCCGGGCCGTGGATCACAAGACCTGCCACGTCAGCGACGAGATCACCTATATGACCGCCGACGTGGAGGATCAGTACGTGGTAGGCCAGGCCGCCGAGCCCGTGGATGAGAACGGCTGCCTGACCAACAAGCGCATCACCTGCCGCCACCGCGATGAGATCGTGGAGGTGGAGCGGGAGTACGTGGACTATATCGACGTCAGCCCCCGCATGATGGTGTCTATCGCCACCGCCATGATCCCCTTCCTGCCCAACGACGACGCCAACCGCGCGCTGATGGGCGCCAACATGCAGCGCCAGGCCGTGCCCCTGCTGAAGCCGGAGGCCCCCATCGTTGGCACCGGCATGGAGCACAAGATCTGCCTGGATTCCGAGGTGGCCGTGCTGGCCGAGGGCGACGGCGTCGTCACCCGGGTGGACGCCACCAACGTCACTGTCAAGTATGACAGCGGCGAGACCAAGGACTATAAGCTCATCAAGTTCCTGCGTTCCAACCACGGCACCTGCATCAACCAGCGTCCCATCGTGGCTGTGGGCGAGCGCGTCCACGGGGGCGACGATCCCACCGTGCTGGCCGACGGTCCCGCCACCGATCAGGGCGAGATCGCTCTGGGCCGCAACATCCTGGTGGGCTTCATGACCTGGGAAGGCTACAACTACGAGGACGCCGTGCTGCTCAACGAGCGGCTGGTGAAGGAGGACGTCTACACCTCCATCCACATTGAAGAGTATGAGACCGACGCCCGCGACACCAAGCTGGGGCCCGAGGAGATCACCCGGGATATCCCCAACGTGGGCGAGGATGCCCTGAAGGATCTGGACGAGCGCGGCATCATCCGTGTGGGCGCCGAGGTCCACGCCGGCGACATCCTGGTGGGCAAGGTCACCCCCAAGGGCGAGACCGACCTCACCGCCGAGGAGCGCCTGCTGCGCGCCATCTTCGGCGAGAAGGCCCGCGAAGTCCGCGACACCTCTCTGAAGGTGCCCCACGGCGAAAGCGGCATCGTGGTGGACGCCCGCGTCTTTACCCGTGAGAACGGCGACGAGCTGGGCCCGGGCGTGAACCAGGTGGTCCGCGTCTACATCGCCCAGCGCCGCAAGATCCAGGTGGGCGACAAGATGGCCGGCCGCCACGGCAACAAGGGCGTCGTGTCCCGCGTGCTGCCCCAGGAGGATATGCCTTTCCTGCCTGACGGCACCCCGCTGGATATCGTGCTGAACCCCCTGGGCGTACCCTCCCGTATGAACATCGGCCAGGTGCTGGAGGTCCATCTGGGCTACGCTGCCAAGACCTTGGGCTGGAAGGTGGCCACCCCCATCTTCGACGGCGCTACCGACAAGGATATCGCTGAGGCCCTGACCCAGGCCGGCCTGAACCCCGAGGGCAAGAGCTGGCTGTACGACGGCCGCACCGGTGAGCGGTTCGACAACCCCGTCACCGTGGGCTACGTTTACTTCCTCAAGCTGCACCATCTGGTGGACGACAAGATCCACGCCCGCTCCACCGGCCCCTACTCCCTGGTCACCCAGCAGCCTCTGGGCGGCAAGGCCCAGTTTGGCGGCCAGCGCTTCGGCGAGATGGAGGTCTGGGCTCTGGAGGCCTACGGCGCATCCTACACCCTGCAGGAGATCCTCACCGTCAAGTCCGACGACGTCACCGGCCGTGTGCGCACCTACGAGGCCATTGTCAAGGGCCACAACGTGCCCGCTCCCGGCGTGCCCGAGTCCTTCAAGGTGCTGGTCAAGGAGCTCCAGTCCCTGTGCCTGGACATTCAGGTGCTGGACGAGGAGGGCAACCAGATCGAGCTCAAGGACGATGAGGACGCACTGGATACCTTCAACCTGGCCCGCATGGACGCGGAGAATGAGCGCCAGAACCGCTACGCCGACGAGGACGAGCTGGCCGATGCCGGCTACGGCTACGTGGACGAGGCGGAAGTGGACGCCTCCTACGCCGGCGGCGAGGACGAAGATTTTTAAGGAACAGGAGGAGCTATTGAAATGAGTTACGCAACATTCGACGCCATCAAAATCGGCATCGCTTCTCCGGAGATGATCCGCGAGTGGTCTTACGGCGAAGTCAAAAAGCCGGAGACCATCAACTACCGCACTCTGAAGCCCGAGCGGGACGGCCTTTTCTGCGAGAGGATCTTCGGGCCCACCAAGGACTGGGAGTGCCACTGCGGCAAGTACAAGAAGATCCGCTTCAAGGGCAAGATCTGCGACCGCTGCGGCGTGGAAGTCACCCGCGCCAAGGTCCGCCGCGAGCGCATGGGCCACATCGAACTGGCTACCCCTGTCAGCCATATCTGGTACTTCAAGGGCATCCCCTCCCGCATGGGTCTGCTGCTGGATATCAGCCCCCGGATCCTGGAGAAGGTGCTGTACTTCGCCTCTTATATCGTCACCGATCCCGGTGAGACCCCCCTCATGCGCAACCAGATCCTGTCCGAGAAGGAATACCGGGACATGCGGGAGAAGTATGAGGACGATTTCGACGCCGGCATGGGCGCCGAGGCCGTGAAGAAGCTCCTGCAGCAGATCGACCTGGAGGAGCTGAGCGAGCAGCTCCACGCCGAGCTGAAGACCGCCTCCGGCCAGAAGAAGGCCCGCGTCGTCAAGCGCCTGGAGGTGGTGGACGCCTTCCGACTCTCCGGCAACAAGCCCGAGTGGATGGTCATCGACGTGCTGCCGGTGATCCCCCCGGAGCTGCGCCCCATGGTGCAGCTGGACGGCGGCCGCTTCGCCACCTCCGACCTGAACGACCTGTACCGCCGCGTCATCAACCGGAACAACCGGCTGAAGCGGCTGCTGGAGCTGGGCGCTCCGGACATCATCGTCCGCAACGAGAAGCGCATGCTGCAGGAATCCGTGGACGCCCTGATCGACAACGGCCGCCGCGGCC
>CAMVMU010000073.1 GCA_947168655.1 uncultured Oscillospiraceae bacterium | reverse complement strand
TAAGCTCTTTTTCTCCCCCGGCAGAGCCGGGGGTTGCCTTTGGAACACCCAACAGGAAGCGTCCCCGCAGGCGAGACCTGCGGGGACGCTGTTTCTTTACTTGATCCAGTCTGGCAGGATGCTCAAAAGGCCCTTCTTGGCGGCAGTTAAGCCGTCCTCAGCGCTCTTTTTCATCTCTTCTCCCACCTCGGCGGCCAGTTGTTTCAGCTTTTCCTTGATAAAACGTCGCTTCTCCTCGTCCGCGCTGACAAAGGCACGCAGCAGCGCCGCGCCGCCTGTGAGTCCGCCGAAATGGATCTCTTCCAGTGTGTGACGCGTTCCGCCCCGGCTGATCACGTCGAAGATGGCGTCCGTAAATGTTTTGCGCTCCTCCGGCGACATGGCAGCGATCCAGTCGTGAAGTGCGCTGTCGGACATCTTGCCGATGGAGGAACGATTCTCCTGGCGGACGAAATGGTTTCCCACGACGACCCAGGACATGGGCTCATGCTGCATGACGGCATGATAGCTGCTGTCGATGATCTCATAGTCCTCCGCATGCTCCAGAAGGACGCCGACGATGGAGGATTCCGGAATTATCGTATGGATCCGATCAGCGATACGGCGATGTCCCTCCAGTTCCAGCAGATCCACGCTGAAGCCTGGCCCATCATTGTTATAGGCGGCCAGCAGACGGCTCTGTACCTCCTCCGGCAGATGGACCGCGGCCCAAACAGCCAGATTGCCGCCCTTGGAGTGGCCGCCGATGCGGAGATGGCGATTAGGGCAGGTTTCGGCCATCTCCAGCGCATAGACCTCCGCCCGCCGTTGGGCGGGCACGGAGGAGAGAAAACTCATGTTGAAGTCCTCTTTCCACCCCACCAGGGATCGATCCGTCCCCATGAACGTAACAAAAATGCTGTGATCCGGCAGAAGGAACGATACCGCATCGAACTGCATCTCCTCCGATTCGTCCCGGATGCTCTCGAAGCCGAACATCTTCACGGACGAGAATCGCTCTGTTGCGGCGGCCTGACGCATCACGGGAATGTAATCCAGCTGGGACAGGCCTCTTTGCTCATCCTCCCTGGTCAACTGTGTGCAGATGACCTCCAGAGAGAGTGCGTCCTCTTCCCTCCTGCTACGCAGCAGCGGGATACGGCTGAAATCGATGTAGGAGATCAGGCACAGCAGCAGGTTGTCCACCTCGTTGAACGGGTCCTGCGTGAAGGTCAGATCCCCCCGCCAGGCCAGATAATCCTGCAGATTTGTCCCATGGTTCTTTTCGCTCTTTTCGCTCACGACAACTCTCTCCTTTTTTTGCGGATAGCATATCACCACCGGCACACCGGTGGTGATACTGACTTCTGCTTAGCCCGGAGGCCAGGTCATGTCACGGCCGCTGAGCACGTGGAAATGAAGGTGGTGGACACTCTGCCCCGCCTGCTCCCCGATGTTGGAGACCACGCGATAGCTGTCCAGTCCCAGCTCGCGGGCCAGCTTGGCGATGACCTCAAAGATGTGGGCCACCACATGACTGTTGTCACCGTTCACCTCGGCAACAGAGCCGATGTGATCCCGGGGAATCACCAGAAAGTGGACAGGGGCCTGTGGCGCGATGTCATAAAATGCGTAGCACAGCTCATCCTCATACACCATCTTGCTTGGGATCTCCCCGGTGGCGATGGCGCAGAACAGGCAATCATTTTTCATGGATGCCGCTCCTTTCTTATGTTTAGAATTTCTCCGACACAAACTTTTCCACAGCAGCCAGAGCCTCATCGGCCTTGGCAATGTCGCTGCCGCCGCCCATGGCGCTGTCAGGCTTGCCGCCGCCCTTGCCGCCCACGATGGGGGCAATGGACTTGATAATGTCACCTGCACGGATCCCTGCGGCCACGGCGTCCTTGCCGCAGACAGCCTGGAGCGTGATCTTGGCACCATTGACCAGGGCCATGACCGCCACTACAGCGCTGTCCTTGTCCCGCAGCACGTCACCCAGCTGGCGCAGACTGTTGGCGTCGCCCGCGCTCATTTTTGCGGTGACCACCTTCACGGTGCCAATCGGCTTGGCATTGCGCAGCATATCGTCGGCGCCGCCGGCGCTCTCCTTGGCCTTATACTGCTCGATGACGCGCTTGGCTTCCTTCAGCTCCTCGGTCAGCTGCTCCACACGGTGCTCCAGGTCGTTGGGATTGGCGTGGACGGCGGCGGCGGTGCGCTGAATGGTTTCCTCGGCGTGATCCAGCTGTGCCAGCACGGCGGGACCGGTGATGGCCTCGATGCGGCGGACGCCGGAGGCCACACTGCTTTCCGACTTTATGCGGAAAAGGCAGGCTTTGGCGGTGTTGTCCAGATGGGTGCCGCCGCAGAATTCCATGGAGAAGTCTCCCATCTCCACAACGCGGACCACGTCGCCGTACTTCTCGCCGAACATGGCCACGGCGCCCTTCTTCTTGGCCTCTTCGATGGGCAGAATCTCTGTGACAACGGGGATACCGCGCAGAATAGCATCATTGACAAGTGTTTCCACTTTACGCAGCTCATTGGGGTGAGTTGCTTCAAAATGGGTAAAGTCAAAGCGGATACGATCCGGTTCAACCAGAGAACCGGCCTGATGGACGTGGTCGCCCAACACGCGGCGCAGCGCAGCATCCAGCAGATGGGTGGCACTGTGGGCACGGCGGATGGCGGCGCGGCGCTCCGTGTCCAGCTCCACCGTTACGGTGTCGCCAACCTTCAGCTCGCCGTTTTGCAGCGTGCCCTCGTGGAGGTATTTGCCGCCCTTGTTCTTCTGCACGTCGGACACAACAAAGATCGCACCGTTTGCGGATATGGTTCCGTGGTCCCCTACCTGGCCGCCCATCTCGGCATACAGCGTGGTCTGGTCCAGCACCACGGTGGCATCCGTTCCTGCCACGATCTCGTCGCGCAGCTCGCCGTCGGCCACAATGGCCAGAACCTTGGCCTCGGTGACATTCTGATCATAGCCCAGGAACTCGGTGGCGGGGATCTCCTTGCCCAGATCCACACCGGCCCAGCCCAGGTCGCCCAGCGCCTTACGGGCCTCGCGGGCGCGATCCTTCTGTTCCTGCATCAGCTTCCGGAAAGCCTCCTGGTCCACGGTCAGCCCCTCGTCGGCGGCCATCTCAATGGTGAGGTCAATGGGGAAACCGAAGGTATCGTACAGCTTGAAGGCGTCGGCGCCGGAGAACATGGTCTCGTTCTGGGCCTTGTGCTGCTCCAGCATCTCAGCGAAGATCTTCATGCCGCCGTCGATGGTACGGGCAAAGTTCTCCTCCTCGGTGCGAATGACCTTGGTGATATAGGCCTGCTTCTCCCGCAGGTCGGGATACTGGCACTCGTTCTCATGGATAACGGTATCCACCACCTCATAGAGGAAGGGCTCGTTGACGCCCAGCAGCTTGCCGTGACGGGCGGCGCGGCGCAGCAGACGGCGCAGCACATAGCCC
>CAMVMU010000072.1 GCA_947168655.1 uncultured Oscillospiraceae bacterium | reverse complement strand
AAATCGGTCGGCCCGGAAAGCACCGGAAGCCGCATCATGCCAAAGCCCAGATTCTGCATGGTCATTTCCTCCTGTTTTCGAAAAGTGGTTATATGAATCTGCCTGTGATACTGTCCGTGCAGAGGCGTATTTCCTCCGGTGTGCCGCAGGCAACGATCCTGCCGCCGTCCTCGCCGCCTTCCGGGCCCATGTCGATGACATAATCGGCGCTACGGATCACGTCCAGGTCGTGCTCGATGACGATGACGGTGGCGCCATGGTCGATCAACGTGCGGAACACCTGCAGCAAGGTCTCCACGTCCTTCGGGTGCAGACCGATGGTGGGCTCGTCAAAGACAAAGACGGAATCCTCCTGCTGTCTGCCCATTTCGGAAGCCAGCTTCAGCCGCTGCGCCTCGCCGCCGGACAGTCCCGGTGTCTCTTCCCCCAGCGTCAGATACCCCAGGCCGAGATCCCGAAGCGTTTCCAGCCTTTGGCTGACGGCGCTCATGTCCCGGCAGAACGCCAGCGCCGTGTTCACGTCCAACTCCATCAGCTCGGGAAGAGAGCGCTCCTCACCGGCTTTGTTCCGATAGCGGATCTTCTTCGCGGACTTGGCATAGCGCGAGCCCCGGCAGTCCGGGCATGGGATATCCACGTCCGGCAGAAACTGAACGTCCAGGGAGATCTGGCCTGTTCCGTCACAGACCGGGCAGCGGAGGGCGCCTGTGTTATACGAAAAGTCCCCGGCCTTATAGCCGTACTGCCTTGCCGCCTTCGTCCTGGCGTAGCACTTGCGCAGCTCATCGTGCACGTTGGCGTAAGTCGCGACAGTAGATCGGACGTTGATCCCAATGGGTGTGGCGTCGATCAGCTTAATATGCCTGATGCCTTCGGCGTCGATCTTCCTGATGTGGTCGGGCATTTTCTTTCCGTTGCACAGAGCATCCAGCGCGGGAACCAGGCTCTCCAGAACCAGCGTGGTCTTTCCGGAGCCCGAGACGCCGGTAATCACCGTCAGCCGGCTCTTGGGGATCTTCACGGAAAGGGGCTTGACGGTGTGGATGCGGTCTGTCTCCAGGCAGATCATCCCATCTGCAAACAGCTCCTGCCCTGACGCTTCCTTTTTCGACGTTTGCTCTCCGGAGAGATATTTGCCGATCACAGAAGCCGGATTATTTTCAATATCTTTGATCGCCCCTTCTGCGATGACGGTGCCGCCCTTTGCTCCGGCCTCCGGCCCCATCTCGATCAGCGAATCGGCCTCCTTCAGAATCTGCACATCGTGATCCACCAGCAGCACGGAGTTGCCGTCCTTTACCAGATCGTGCATAACGCCGTTCAAGCCGACGATATTGGCGGGATGCAGTCCGATGGACGGCTCATCCAGAACGTACAAAACACCCGTCGTGCGGTTTCTGACCGCCCGCGCCAGCTGCATTCGCTGCCGCTCCCCGGTGGAGAGGGTGGACGACGCTCTGTCCAGCGTGAGGTAGGAAAGGCCCAGGTCCATGAGCCTGGCCGCCACCTCCAGATAGGATTCGCAGATGTTCTGTGCCATGGGACGCATCTCCTCCGGCAGAGAGGCGGGCACTTGTTTGACCCACTCGATGGATTCCTTCAGTGTCATCTCGCAGGCCCGGTCAAGAGAGATTCCCATCAGTCTCGGTGCCCTTGCGGCCTCTGAAAGCCTCGTCCCATGACATTCCGGGCAGACGTCCTCCTTGAGGAACTTCTCCACCCGCTTCATGCCCTTTTCATCCTTGACCTTATTCAGCGCGTTGCGCACCGTGGCCGTGGCGCTGTAATAGGTAAAGTCCATCTCGCCGGCCGTGGCGGTGTCCGCCTTCTTCGGGCGGTAGAAGATGTGCTTTTTCTCCATGGGACCGTCGTAGACGATCTCTTTTTCTTTATCCGTCAGGTCCTTGAAGGGGATATCCGTGCGCACGCCCATGGCCCGGCACACGTCGGTCATCAGCGACCACATGAGGCTGTTCCACGGCGCGACGGCGCCGTCATCGATGGAAATGCTCTCATCCGGTACCAGCGTACTGCGGTCCACCGTCCGGACCGTTCCCGTGCCGCCACAGCATTTGCAGGCGCCCTGGGAGTTGAAGGCCAGCTCCTCCGCGCCGGGGCCGTAAAAATGCTCCCCGCACTCGGGGCAGACGATCTCCTGCATCAATGCCACCTGGAAGCCCGGCTGCACATAGTGACCGTTTGGGCAGCGATGGCTGGCCAGGCGCGAGAACATCAGGCGCAGGCTATTGAGCAGTTCTGTTCCTGTGCCGAAGGTGGAGCGGATCCCCGGCACGCCCGGCCGCTGGTGCAGGGCCAGGGACGCCGGGACGTACAGCACCTCGTCCACGTCCGCGCGGGAGGCCTGCGTCATCCTCCTTCTGGTATAGGTGGAAAGGGATTCCAGGTATCTTCTGGAGCCCTCCGCATAGAGCACGCCCAGCGCCAGGGAGGATTTCCCCGAGCCGGACACGCCTGCAATGGCCGTAATCCCGTGAAGCGGTACATCCACGTCGATGTTCTTCAGGTTGTGCACTCTGGCGCCTCTGACCTCTATTTTTTTCGGCTGTTCATTGTCCTTCTGAATTGGATTGCTCATCATTTGTTTTCTCCCGAACACTTCCCGCAGCGGCTGCAGCCGTTACAGGTATTCTTCATAATGCAGCGATTGCACTGCGCTCCCAAATCAGGCTGATATAGTTCTTCCTCCGGGATGGGATAGCCCAGGTGCCCGTCAGCTTGAACCCGATGGAGTTTTTCTGAAAGTTCAAGCCGGATCGAGCGGGGCACCATCACCATCAGACACATTGTAACAAACGCCATGACAGACGGCAAGTATGAAATCATCTGCGCAGACCGGGCAAAAAACACCTCCAGCGTGTGCATCGCTGCTGCTGGCAAACGACGTGCCCATGAAGCAGATCCGGGAATGGCTGGGTCACAGCGACATCAGCACCACGGCGAATATCTACAGCCATCTGGATTATAAATCCAGGCTTACATCGGCAAATGTGATGGACAATACCCTTACCTTGCCGGACTCCGCACAGCCCGGATGGCGCATGTGAGTTCATGCCGAAAAGTATGTGCTGCAATGGCAGATTGGCAAAAAGAAAAGCCCAGTCATATGGGCGCAAAGCCTTAATATGACTGGGTTTTTCGGTGGCGGAGGGCGTGGGATTCGAACCCACGTGCCGGCTCATCACCGACAAAACGATTTCGAGTTTTTGAAGGTACTGTTCCCCACTGTGCGTCGAAGTGCGTTTTCTGTGCGTTTCATCCCGCCGAAAACGCTGGTATTTCAAGGCTTTCCGCCGTTTTTCCTTGGAACCACAGTGCTTTCCGGCTTCGGCTCGTATGCGGCTAAAATCACGTTTTTGGAAAGAACTGCGGAAAGAACGGAAAGAACTACATCCAAAAGGCAATACACAGGCAGGTTCGAACACCGACAAATCATTTTTGAGGTGTATTGCTATGAACAACATCAACTGGGGCAA
>CAMVMU010000071.1 GCA_947168655.1 uncultured Oscillospiraceae bacterium | reverse complement strand
TCACCGCCGACGAGATCGCCAAGGAGGCCGAGTTCTTCTCCTTCGGCACCAACGATCTGACCCAGATGACCTTCGGCTTCAGCCGTGACGACGCCGGCAAGTTCCTGGGCGCCTACTACGACAAGAAGATCTATGAGAGCGATCCCTTCGCCCGCCTGGACCAGGTCGGCGTGGGCAAGCTGGTGAAGATGGCTGCCAAGCTGGGCCGTCAGACCCGCCCCGAGCTGCACCTGGGCATCTGCGGCGAGCACGGCGGCGACCCCACCAGCGTGGAGTTCTGCCACAAGGTGGGTCTGGACTACGTGTCCTGCTCCCCCTTCCGCGTGCCCATCGCCCGTCTGGCTGCCGCGCAGGCCGCCATCAAGGAAGCCAATGAGCCCAAGGAGACGAAGGTGGAGGAGGTCATCGACAATGTGGCCGACCGCCTGAACATCGACAGGGATGAGCTCAACGCCAAGATGGACGCCGCCAAGGCCGCCATCAAGGACGCCGCCGAGAAGCTGCAGAGCAGCGCCGCCGACGCCACCGATGAGCTGATGGACATCCTGTCCGCCGGGCTCAAGAGCCTGAAGGCCGGCTGGACCGAGGCCAAGAAGACCTACGGCGACCAGCGCAAGGACAAGTAAATCGCATCGGACAAAGAGATGAAAAGGACCGCACCCGATGGGTGCGGTCCTTTTTATCATATTAACACATACACAGAATCACGCCGCGTTTAGATAGCCGCCCAGACTGCTCTCCATGATGGACTCCACCAGAGCAAGGTTGCGGTCGGCCCGCCCGGGGGCGAAGGGGCTCTCCAGCCCCACCCGCTCCAGCTCAGAGAGGAAGACGTCCTCCTGCCAGTCCAGCAGATCCTCGTAGACGGCTACACCGGCGCCGGGCTCATCCATCTCCTTCTCCGCGATCTGGATGGCCGCGTCGGCGCTGACACAGTAGCTGATGACGTAGAACGGATAATCAAAGAGGTGGGAGACCTGGGTCCAGTAATAGAGGCAGTCCTCCTCTTCGGCTCCGGCGTCCGCGCCGAACCGCAGGGAGCACTCCAGCGCCAGGGCGTTGAGGTTTTCCACCGTCAGCGCGTCGTCCGGCAGCGCAAAAACGCGGGACTCAAAATCCGCATAGGCGGTCTGCTCGGCAAAAATACTCAAACTGGACAGCAGGTGCAGCAGCAGCAGATTGCGGAAGTCGTCCTCATCCAGCAGATCCCGGCACTTGAGCAGGGCCAGATTGGCCATGGCCTGGGAGTACGTCTCGGCCAGATCCAGGTTGCTTGTGGCGTTGTAGTTGCAATAGGCGTCGGCAAAGTGGCCGAACTCGTGGGCAAAATCCAAAAAGTCCTCCACATCGCCGTATGCGTCCACGTAGCAGAACGGCGCGTCATAGCTGTCCAGATAAGTGGTGTAGGATCCGGGCGCCTTATAGATGCTGGTGTCCACATCGTAGAGATCGTACTGCTTCATAAAGGAGAAGGCGCCTGTTACGGTCTTCCCCATATCCGCCGTGGCGTCCCCCAGCAGATTCACCAGCTTTTTGGGGGTGATGGCGTCATAGGACACCAGGGAGTAGGGGTCCGCCGCCATGAACGTGCGGTAGTAGTCCGCCATGGTCCCCTCCACGTCGTCCAGATAGGCGCGGATCTGGGCGGGGGTATAGTCCCGGGCAAAAACGGCGAACTGATAGTCCTCGTAGCTGTCAAAGCCCAGTTCTGCGGCCAGCGCCCGCCGCACCTTCACCAGCTCGATGTAAATGGGGGCAGCGGCCTGGTTGCAGGCGCGGTAATAGGCCAGCTTGGCGGCGCGATAGGCCCCGTCGCTGATCCCCGGATCGGAGATGTAGTCCGTATAGCTGACGGTTTTGCCGTCCAGCTGGATATCGTCCAGCTGCATCACCTTGTAGTAATCCCGCAGCAGGCTGTTTTCCCGATCCATCAGCTCCAGGGCCCGGTCGGAATAGCGAAAGTCGTCCCGCTGATCGTAGCCTGCCAGCAGGCGCTCGGAAACCGGGGCGTCTGAGGCGGCGCTGGCCATGAGCAGGCGGTCCAGCCACTCCTCGATTTTCACCTCACTGGCCAGGCAGAAATCACATTCCTCCTCCCACTTCTCGTCGCTTTGGTCGATATCGGAGTGGATGGAGGCAAGGGTCACCATGGTGTAGAATTCATCGTAGGCGTCCCAGCACTCGTTCAGCCGCTTGGTGAGGGCGCTGCCATCCTTGGCGGTGGCCTCCCGGGCAAACGCGGTTGCGGAGGTGAACAGCTCCTCCAGCGCGGCCATGTCCGGCCGCTGATACGCCATCTGGTCAAAGGGCACCATGTCCCCGTCGCCGCCCCGAAGGCGGGAGAGGATCAGCCGGCGGATATCCACGCAGCCGCTCAGCAGCAGCACCATTGCCAGAGCCAGAGCAAGGACGCGCAGGACGGGACGTCTTGTTTTCGGGTCGTTTCGGATCATTTTGCTCCCCCTCTTTCACGGAAGTGGCGGTGTTTGTTTGCTTCATCATAACACGCCGATCGACAAAAAGGCAACCATTTCGTCATGCTTGGGAAAATTCGCCTCCAACCACGGGTTGGAAACGTTCTCCAACCACAAAATGCTTGCATTTTGCCTGTCGGTTTGTATACTGAAAGCAAGTCGCGACACAAACGGGAAGGAGCGAACAAGATGGAACAGATCTATTTCGGGCAGCGGATTGCCGCCTATCGGAAAGAACGGGGATTGACACAGGAGGGCCTGGCCCAGCAGCTGGGCGTCACCAACCAGGCGGTCAGCAAGTGGGAGAGCGACCAGTGCTGTCCCGACATCATGCTGCTGCCGGCCCTGGCGGACGTGTTCGGCGTCAGCGTCGATGAGCTGTTTGGCCGCGGCGTACCGGCGCAGCGGCTCGAGCCGGAGCAGGAGGCGCAGGCGGTGATCGGCGATTTGCCCTGGCCGGACGACGACATCCTGCGGGCGGTTTGCTACGTGGGTCACCGGCTCATGGACTTTACGCAGGTGCAGGAGAAGAAGGTGAGTCTGGGCGGTCTCCTCAATATGCACGTGGGAACTGGCAAGCCGGCGGAGCTGCACTTTACCGGCAATGTGCGGGATATCCACTCCGCCTTCGGTGTGGTGGTGGAAAACGGCGCGATCTCCGGCGACGTCTACGCCGAGAACGGCGTGGAGTGCGGCGACGTGGGCGGCAGCGTCAAGGCCGGGGACGGCGTCAACTGCGGCAATGTGGGCGGCGGTGTGACCGCGGGCGACGGCGTCAACTGCGGCGATGTAGGCGGCGACGTGAGAGCCAGCGACGGGATCAACTGCGGCAATGTAGGCGGCAGCGTATCCGCCGGGGACAGCGTCCACTGCGGCAACGTGGAGGGCGACGTCCGCGCCGGCGACAGTGTCAACTGCGCCGCCATCGGCGGCAGCGTGCAGGCCGACACCGTCATCAAGGGCGGCATCGGCAAGTGGTAAATGTGCCGAAACGACAAGAAAACCGGAAGGACGCGTCCTTCCGGTTTTTGCTTTGGGTGTTCCAAAGGCAACCCCCGGCTCTGCCGGGGGAGAAAAAGAGCT
>CAMVMU010000070.1 GCA_947168655.1 uncultured Oscillospiraceae bacterium | reverse complement strand
TCTACAGCCGCATCACCGGCTACTACCGCCCGGTGCAGAACTGGAACGACGGCAAGGCCCAGGAGTTCAAGGACCGCAAGGTCTATGACATCGGCCACTCCCACCTGACTCATACCGGTCCCAACCCCGCCCCGGTGGATGAGGCCGCTGCCCCCGCCGCCCCCGTGGCGGAAACCCCCGAGGCGGGCCCCGTCGCCGACGGCATCCTGCTGTTCAAGACCCCCACCTGCCCCAACTGCAAGGCCGCCAGCGCCCTGCTGGACAAGGCCGGCGTCCGGTACACCCCCCTCAACTCCAACGAGGAGAAGGAGCTGGTGGTGAAATATGGCGTCAAACAGGCCCCCACTCTGGTGCTGATCCACGGCGATACCTTTGAGAAGTACCGCGGCGTTTCCGACATCAAGGGCTGGCTCATGAGCCGGTAATCACAAGCAAGACGAGCAGAAATTGCGCGGGCAATTTCTGCTCGTCTCACGGAGAGATAAAGGAGCAATCGTATGGTTGACATTATCGTAGTCGGCGGCGGCCCCGCCGGCATGACGGCGGCGCTGTATGCCCTGCGCAACGGCAAGTCCGCCCTGGTGATCGAAAAGAACGGCTTTGGCGGTCAGATCACCCACTCTCCCAAGGTGGAGAACTATCCCGGCACGCTGTCCATGAGCGGCAACGAGTTTGCCGAACAAACCCTGAACCAGATTCTGGCCCAGGGTGCCGACATCGAGTTTGAGACCGTAACCGCCGTCCGGGACGAGGGCGACCACAAGGTGGTGGAGACCGAGGAGGGCGGCGCCTACGAGTGCCGCGCCGTGGTGCTGGCCACCGGCGTCAAGCACCGGATGCTGGGCCTCGAGGGTGAGGACGAGCTGGTGGGCGAGGGCATCTCCTTCTGCGCCGTGTGCGACGGCGACTTCTACGCCGGCAAGACCGTCTGCGTGGCGGGCGGCGGCAACTCCGCCCTCCAGGAGGCCATTCTGCTGGCGGAGAAGTGCAAGGAGGTCATCATGCTGCAGGACCTGCCCTATTTCACCGGCGAGGCCCGGCTGCAGGACGTTCTGTTTGCCCGGGACAACGTCCGCTCCCTCACCGAGGTGAAATTCAGCGGCCTTGTCACCGAGAACGGTGAGCTCAGGGGCGTGGAGATCGTTCACGGCGGTCAGTCCAAGACCATTTCCTGCGACGGTCTGTTCGTGGCTATCGGTCTGATCCCGGAGAACGAGCCCTTTTCTGAGCTGGCCGATCTCAACCAGTTCGGTTACTTTGATACCGACGAGCAGTGCCTCACCAAGACACCCGGCGTCTTCGTGGCCGGCGACTGCCGCAGCAAGTTCGTCCGCCAACTGACCACCGCCGTGGCCGATGGCGCCACCGCCGCCCTGGCCGCCTGCCGGTATATCAACGGGCTTTAATCGTTTTGCGAAACGACGCCCTCCGCATTGCGGAGGGCGTTTTGTTATGCTGTTTTCTTTGCCAGCGCACGCTCCAGCCAATCCTTGCCGTCGGTGAAGCGGGAGACGATATAGGCCACCACGTAATCGCCGGAGGCGTTGATCATGGTGGCGGGCGGATCCACCAGGTTGCCGATCATCACCAGGATGGGAAAGGCCAGCTCCATGCGGGTGGGGAAGAAAATGGAGCAGATGATGTACTCGCCGATGTAGCCGCCGCCGGGCACGCCGGACATGCCCACGGAACTGAGCACCGCCACCAGCACCACGGGGATCAGCTTATCCCAGGTCATAGCCTGCCCGAAGACGCCCCACACGAAGGCGATTTTCAGCACGCAGGAAAAGCAGGAGCCGTCCATATGCATGGTGGCGCCCAGGGGCACCACCATCTCCGCCACGTCGCGGCTGATGCCTGTCTCCTCCGCCACATCCATGTTGGTGGGGATGGTGGCAACGGAGGAGCATGTGCCCAGGGACACGATGGCGGGCTTGGCGATATGGCGGAACATGGCGGCGGGACCGTGCCGTCCGCCGCCGAACCGGGCAAAGAGCGGGAAGGCCGTAAACACATAGATGAGGCACAGGGGGTAGTACACCAGCATGGCACGGCCGTAGGCCACGGTGATGGCAGAGCCGTAGTCCGCCACCAGTCCGGCAAAGATGGCGAAGAACGCCACAGGCGCGTAGTAGGTGATGAGCTTGACGAACCGCAGCATGACGTTGCTCAGATCGCTGAGCCACTTGGCCACCAGGCAGTCCGGCCCGCCGGAGAGGTTGACGGAGAATCCAAACAGCAGGGAGAACACGATCAGCGGCAGCATGGCGCGGCGGCTGAGCAGCCCGCTGAAATCCCCCACGGTGAAAAAGTTGACGATCATATCCGAGACGGACGCGTACTCCCCCATCTCCTCGGTGGGCACGGCACTCCAAGGAACCAGTACCGGGGGAAAGATTTTCATGAGAACGAACATGATCACGGCAGCAATGGCTCCGGTAACCACAAATACGGCCACGGTGACGCCCAGGATCTTCCCCGCCCGGCCCCGGCTGCGCATCCGAGCCACAGAACCGGCGATAGAGGCAAAGACCAACGGCACCACAACGCAGAACATCATGTTGATGAACACTGTGCCAAGGGGCTTGATGGCGGAAGCCCCTGCCGGCCAGACGGCGCCCAGCAGACAGCCAAGCGCCATGGCCCCCACCATAATCAGTGGGAGCCGGTAGTTTTTCGCGACGGACAGTTTTTGCATATGCGCTCTCCTCCTCATATAAAATGCCGCTGCACTGTTGTATGCGGCGGCATTTTGTCCCTATTCCGGAGAGCGCAAAAAAGGAACGCTCCCCATGCAGAGGGCGTTCCTTTTGAGGCTCTGGGCTTATTCGTCAGCGGAAAAGCGTGTGAGAATCTCCTGCGTTTTGTCCTCACCAACGGAGGTAATATAGACGGTGTAGAAATATCCATCCTTTTCTGCAGCCATCATGGTCTGCGTCATCGTGTTTGATCCGGACCCGGCGGAAAAAGAAAAGCTCTCATAATCGCGGCCGCATATCGTGACAGTACCGCGCTCCTCGTTGCTGATCTCGATTCCCTGGCTTCGATAAGTCTCGGGCAGATAGTTCATATTGTGATCCATATAGTCCGAAACCGTTTCCACGGAGGTACCGTCCGACATGGTAAGGGGTGGATTCTCAATCATCATCTGGACGGCATTCCCCCGGCCGTCCGCAGCCCATAGTTCCACATAAGGAATATGGTAGGCCAAAACATCAGCCGCCTCTGCCGATGCATATGCCTCATTCGCGCCTATTCTCGCCGCGATCGTCTGGCGGTCCAGAACCGTCCAGCCCTCCGGGATTGCAAAGGAAATTCCCATGAACGGGGATCGGATCACATCATTGTCCACGGATGCGGAATCGTCTGTCGGCGCGGGGTCATCTACCGGCGCGGGGTCATCTGCCGGCGCGGGATCGTCCACAGGCGTCGTCTTGCTGTTTTTTGTGCAGCCACTGGCAAGCAGACACAGGACTAGAAGCAATACCGCTAGAAGCTTTTTCATTCTGTCTCCTCCTTCGGACAAAATCTGCTGTTTTGATTGTATCACGTTTCACCAGAGCAGTCAATCAGACCGGAGCGCAGCGCTCTGCTGCTTCATATGATCAACACCGAGCGGATCTGATCTGAACCAAAAAGAACCGCCCTCCTTGCGGAGAGCGGTCCTTTTGAAGCTTACTCTTACTCGCCCAGGGCGGCGGTGATGATAGCCATGGTGTAGACCTCCTCGGCGTTGCAGCCGCGGCTCAGGTCGTTGATGGGGGCGTTCAGGCCCTGCAGGATGGG
>CAMVMU010000069.1 GCA_947168655.1 uncultured Oscillospiraceae bacterium | reverse complement strand
ACCTACAAGTCCAATTCCCCCGCTATGCAGAAGGGCCTGAACACGCTGAAGAACAAGGAGACCGACCTCTCCTCTCCTCAGAAGCGTGGCGTCTGCACCGCCGTGAGAACCGCGACCCCCAAGAAGCCCAACTCCGCTCTGCGTAAGATCGCCCGTGTCCGCCTGACGAACGGCTATGAAGTCACCGCTTATATCCCCGGTGTCGGCCATTCTCTGCAGGAGCACTCTGTGGTCATGATCCGCGGCGGCCGTGTCAAGGACCTGCCCGGCGTTCGTTACCACATCATCCGCGGTACGCTGGATACCCAGGGCGTTCAGGGCCGCATGCAGGCACGTTCCAAGTACGGTGCCAAGCGTCCCAAGAGCAAGTAAACCCCAGCAAAATTAAATTGCGCTTTGCCGAATAGGTTCATAGTTATTATATCTACCTCTTTGGCAGGCCGTACAACAGCCGCTTAAAGGCTGCTGAGTACCTATGAAATCATATTTTTATGAAGGAGGGAAGCAAAGTGCCCAGAAGAGGTAATGTTCCCAAGAGAGAAATTCTGCCCGATCCCATGTACGGCTCCGTGCTGGTGACCAAGCTGGTCAACAGCATCATGCTCGATGGCAAGAAGGGCGTGGCTCAGAAGGTCGTCTATGGTGCCTTTGACATCATCAAGGAGAAGACCGGCAACGAGCCTCAGGAAGTGTTCGTCCAGGCTATGGAGAATATCATGCCCAGCCTGGAGGTCAAGGCCCGCCGTGTGGGCGGCGCCACCTATCAGGTCCCCATGGAAGTTCGTCCCGCCCGCCGTCAGACCCTGGGTCTGCGCTGGCTGACCAACTACTCCCGCGCTCGCAGTGAGCGCACCATGGCCGAGCGCCTGGCCGGCGAGATCATGGACGCCGCCAACAACACCGGCGCCGCCGTGAAGAAGCGCGAGGATACCCACAAGATGGCAGAGTCCAACAAGGCTTTCGCCCACTTCCGTTGGTAACCCAAGCGCTGCATTCAGACAGAAAAGCGTTGCATTAAGAAGGAGAACGGTATGCCGAGAAAGGTTACACTTCAAAATACGAGAAATATCGGCATCATGGCCCACATCGATGCAGGCAAGACCACGACCACAGAGCGTATTCTGTACTACACGGGCGTCAACTATAAAATCGGTGAGACGCACGAGGGTACCGCCACCATGGACTGGATGGAGCAGGAGCAGGAGCGGGGCATCACCATCACCTCCGCCGCCACCACCTGCTACTGGAAGGGTTCCAAGGAGCAGTTCCCCCAGACGCGCATCAACATTATCGACACCCCGGGCCACGTGGACTTCACTGTGGAGGTGGAACGTTCTCTGCGCGTACTGGACGGCTCTGTGACCGTCATGTGCGCCAAGGGCGGCGTCGAGCCCCAGTCCGAGACGGTATGGCGCCAGGCCGATCACTACCATGTCCCCCGCATGATCTACGTCAACAAGATGGACATCACCGGCGCGGATTTCTTCCACGTGCTGGACATGGTGCACGACCGCCTGAAGGCCAACGCCGTGCCCATCCAGCTCCCCATCGGCAAGGAGGATACCTTCAAGGGTATCATCGACCTGGTGGAGATGAATGCCGACGTCTATTACGACAAGCTGGGCGAGGACATGCGCGTGGAGGAGATCCCCGAGGATATGGTGGATCTGGCCAATGAGTACCGCGAGAAGCTGCTGGATGCCGTGTCCATGTTCGATGATGAGATCATGGAGCTGTATCTGGAGGGCCAGGAGATCCCCACCGACAAGATCCGCGCCGCCATCCGCCAGGCCACCGTGGCCGTGGAGATGGTGCCGGTGGTGTGCGGCTCCTCCTACCGGAACAAGGGCGTGCAGAAGCTGCTGGACGCCATTGTGGACTATATGCCCGCCCCCACCGACGTGCCCGCCATCACGGGCGTCAACCCCAAGACCGACGCGGAGGAGGAGCGCCATTCTTCGGATGACGAGCCCTTTGCCGCGCTGGCATTCAAAATCATGACCGACCCCTACGTGGGCCGTCTGGGCTTCTTCCGTGTCTACTCCGGCACGCTGACCGCCGGCTCCGCCGTGCTCAACGCCACCAAGGGACACCGGGAGCGCATGGGCCGCATCCTGCAGATGCACGCCAACCATCGCGAGGACATCGAGTGCGTCTACGCCGGCGACATCGCCGCCGTGGTGGGTCTCAAGAACACCACCACCGGCGACACGCTGTGCGACGAGAAGCACCCCATCATTCTCGAGAGCATGGAGTTCCCCGAGCCTGTGATCCGCGTGGCCATCGAGCCCAAGACCAAGGCCGGTCAGGAGAAGATGGGCATCGCCCTGGCCAAGCTGGCCGAGGAGGATCCCACCTTCCGCACCTACACCGACGAGGAGACGGGTCAGACCATCATCGCCGGCATGGGCGAGCTTCATCTGGAGATCATCGTGGACCGCCTGCTGCGGGAGTTCAAGGTGGAGGCCAACGTGGGCGCACCCCAGGTTGCCTACAAGGAGACCGTCCGCAAGAAGGTCAATCACGAAACCCGCTACAAGCGCCAGACCGGCGGTTCCGGTCAGTACGGCCACGTGAAGATCACGCTGGAGCCCAACGAGTCCGGCAAGGGCTACGAGTTCGTCAACGCCGTGGTGGGCGGAGCGATCCCCAAGGAGTTTATCCCCGCGGTGGACGCCGGTATCCGGGGCGCCATGCAGGCCGGTATTCTGGCCGGTTACCCTGTGGTGGACGTAAAGGTCACCCTGTACGACGGCTCCTATCACGAGGTCGACTCCTCTGAAATGGCGTTCAAGATCGCCGGCTCCATGGCCTTCAAGGAGGCCATGAAGGAGGCCGATCCCGTCCTGCTGGAGCCCATCATGAAGGTCTGCGTCATCGTGCCGGACGAGTACATGGGCGACGTCATCGGCGACCTGAACGGCCGCCGCGGCCAGATCCAGGGCTATGAGGCCCGTTCCGGCGCCCAGCAGATCGACGCGTTTGTCCCCCTGTCCGAGATGTTTGGCTACGCCACCAATCTTCGCTCCCGTACCCAGGGCCGCGGCCAGTATACCATGGAGCCCAGCCACTACGTGGAGCTGCCCAAGAGTCTGCAGGAAAAGCTCATCAACCGCCATAACGGCAGGGATTTTGACTGAATCGTGAAATAACGATTGATTTTCCCAGACAAATCATGTAGAATAGCAGTGTTAGTCTGAAACGCTGCATTGAAAAACAATGTACAACTGTTAAGGAGGATTTTTTCAAATGGCTAAGCAGAAATTTGAGAGAACGAAACCCCACGTTAACATCGGTACCATCGGCCACATCGACCATGGTAAGACCACTCTGACCGCTGCCATCACCAAGTACCTGGCTATGCTGGGCGGCGCTGAGTACACCGACTACTCTTCCATCGACAAGGCTCCCGAGGAGCGCGAGCGCGGCATCACCATCAACACCGCTCACGTTGAGTATGAGACCGCTGCCCGTCACTATGCCCACGTTGACTGCCCGGGCCACGCCGACTATATCAAGAACATGATCACCGGCGCTGCTCAGATGGACGGCGCCATCCTGGTCATCGCCGCCTCCGACGGCCCCATGGCTCAGACCCGCGAGCACCTGCTGCTGGCCCGTCAGGTGAACGTGCCCTCCGTGCTGGTCTTCCTGAACAAGTGCGATCAGGTCGACGACGAGGAGCTGCTGGAGCTGGTCGAGATGGAAGTTCGCGAGCTGCTGGACTTCTACGGCTTCCCCGGCGATGAGACCCCCATCATCCGCGGCAGCGCTCTGAACGCTCTGGTTTCCGAGTCCAAGGATCCCAACGCTCCCGAGTATCAGTGCATCAAGGAGCTCATGGACGCCGTTGACACCTGGATCCCCACCCCCGACCGCAAGGAGGACATGCCCTTCCTGATGCCCGTCGAGGACGTCTTCACCATCTCCGGCCGCGGCACCGTGGCTACCGGCCGTGTGGAGCGTGGTATTCTGAAGCTGGGCGAGAAGGTCGAGATCGTCGGTCTGGCTGACGAGAAGCGCGAGACCACCGTCACCGGTATCGAGATGTTCCACAAGCTGCTGGACTACGCTGAGGCCGGCGACAACATCGGCGCTCTGCTGCGCGGTATTGCCAAGACCGAGATCGAGCGCGGCCAGGTTCTGTCCAAGCCCGGTTCCATTCATCCCCACACCAAGTTCGTTGGCCAGGTCTACGTTCTGACCAAGGACGAGGGCGGCCGTCACACCCCCTTCTTCAACAACTATCGTCCCCAGTTCTACTTCCGTACCACCGACGTGACCGGCGTCATCACCCTGCCCGAGGGCACCGAGATGTGCATGCCCGGCGATAACGT
>CAMVMU010000068.1 GCA_947168655.1 uncultured Oscillospiraceae bacterium | reverse complement strand
ACTGCATCCACATGAACCTGCACAAGACCTTTGCCACGCCTCACGGCGGCGGCGGCCCCGGCGCATGTGCCGTGGGCTGCAAGGACTTCCTGGAGCAGTTCCTGCCCAAGTCCGCCCTGATGGATGAGCCCGGCCACCTGCAGGTGAAATCCTTTGCCGGCAACTTCCTGGTGGTCGTCCGCGCCCTGACCTATCTGCTGACCCTGGGCCGCGACGGCGTGCCTGAGGCCGCAAAGAATGCCGTACTCAATGCCAACTACCTGATGCGGAAGATCCAGGGCACCTTTGACCTGGCCTTTGACCGCACCTGCATGCATGAGTTCGTGCTGGATCTGAGCGAGTACAAGAAGGAGACCGGTGTGTCCGCTCTGGACGTGGCCAAGTCCCTGATTGACTACGGCATGCATCCGCCAACCATGTACTTCCCGCTGATCGTCCACGAGGCGCTGATGCTGGAGCCCACTGAGACGGAGAGCAAGGAGACCCTGGATTGGGCCGCCGAGGTGTATCGTCAGCTCTATGAGCTGGGCCGCAAGGATCCCGAGTACATGCACAACGCCCCCCACAACGCCCAGATCGGGCGTCCCGATGAGGTGCTGGCCGCCCGCCACCCCGTGGTGCGCTGGGAGAAGGCGTGATCCGCCGGCTGAAGCTGTGCCGGAGCGCGGGCTTTGATCCCCACCGCAATCTGGCGGTGGAGCAGCACCTGCTGGAGACGGTGGAGGAGGGCTGCTGCATCCTCTACCTGTGGCAGAACCGGAATACCGTGGTCATCGGCCGCAACCAGAACGCCTGGAAGGAGTGCCGTACCACCGAGCTGCAAAAAGACGGCGGGCATCTTGCCCGCCGTCTCTCCGGAGGAGGCGCTGTGTTCCACGATCTGGGCAACCTGAATTTCACCTTCCTGGTGCACTCCGCCGACTATGATCTGGACCGCCAGCTCTCTGTGGTGCAGGAGGCCTGCCGCGCCCTGGGCGTGGAGACCGAGCGCTCCGGCCGCAACGACGTTCTGGCCGGAGGGCGCAAATTCTCCGGCAACGCCTTTTTCCACAACCGTGGCCGCTCTTATCACCACGGCACGCTGCTGGTGGACGCGGACATGGACGCTCTGGGCCGCTACCTGCGCCCCTCCGCAGCCAAGCTCCGGGCCAAGGGTGTGGACTCCGTCCGCGCACGGGTGGTGAACCTCCGCACGCTGCAGCCGTCTGTCACCGTGGACGCTCTGCGCATCCAGCTGGAGGCCGCCTTTGCCAAGGTCTACGGCCTTGAGGTGGAGCCCATCGCCGACAGCGAGCTGGACGAGGCGGCTATTGACGCCCTCACCCGCCGCAACCGCAGCTGGGAGTGGCTCTACGGCCTGCCCCTGCCCTGTGACTTCACCTGTGAAGACCGCTTCCCCTGGGGGGAACTGCGGCTGGAGCTGCAGGTGGAGAGCGGCATCGTCCGCCGCGCCGCCGTCTATACCGACGCCATGGACTGGTCTCTGGCGGAAAAGCTGGAAACTGCCCTCACCGGCAGCCGTTTTACGCTGGCGGAGCTGTGCCGGCGCGCGGCCGCCTGCGATCTGCCCGAGCGGCAGGACGTGATTGGCCTGCTGAAGCGGCAAGACATCTGATTCGTTAGACAGGAGAATACTATGAACGACTATCAACTCATCGTCATCGGCGCCGGTCCCGGCGGCTATACAGCGGCCCTTCGCGCTGCCAAGCTGGGCCTGCGCACCGCCGTGGTGGAGAACCGGGAAGCCGGCGGCACCTGCCTCAACCGTGGCTGCGTGCCCACCAAGACCCTGCTCCACTCTTCTGAGGTGTACCACAACGCCAAAAACGGCGCTGCCATCGGCGTCCACACCGAGGACATCCGGGCGGACATCCAGGAGATTTTCGCCTACAAGCGCCACATCTCCCAGACCCTGTCCTCCGGCGTGGAGAGCCTGCTGAAGGGCGCCAAGGTGCCCCTGCTCCACGGCACGGCACAGATCACCGCCCCCCACACCGTCACGGTGACGGATGGCGAGGGCGCGGGCACCTACACCGCTGACAACATTCTGGTGGCCACCGGCTCCGTGCCGGCACGGCCCCCCATCCCCGGTCTGGACCTGCCCGGCGTCATGACCTCCGACGAGCTGCTGGAGGGCGCCGATCACCTGTACCGCTCGATCATCATCATCGGCGGCGGCGTCATCGGCGTGGAGTTCGCCACCTTCTATGCCGAGCTGGGCTGCGACGTGACCATCATCGAGGGCCTCGACCGCCTGATGCCCACGCTGGACCGCGAGCTGGGCCAAAATCTGGGCCTGATCCTGAAAAAGCAGAACGTCCACATCTACACCAACTCCATGGTGCAGAACGTGGAGCAGAGCGCCGACGGCCTCACCGTCCACTTCACCACCAAGGACGTGGCCAACGCCGTCACCGGCGAGGCGGTGCTGTGCGCCATCGGCCGCCGTCCCTACTGCGACGGGCTCTTTGCCGAGGGTCTGCAGCCCGAGATGCGCCGCCGCTCCATTCAGGTGAACGAGCGGTACGAGACCAGCATCCCCGGCGTGTACGCCATCGGTGACGTGTCCTCCGTGATCCAGCTGGCCCACGTGGCCGCCGCCCAGGGCACCGCCTGCGTGGAAATGCTGGCCGGCGTGGAGAACCACACCGATATGAACGTGGTGCCCAGCTGCATCTACTGCCGCCCGGAGATCGCCGTGGTGGGCATGACGGACGCCGACGCCAAGGCCGCCGGCATCCCCGTGAAGGTGGGCAAGTGCGTCATGGGCGGCAACGCCCGCACCCTCATTGTCGATCCCGGCCGCAGCTTCATGAAGATCGTGGCCCATGCCGAGACCGGCGAGATCCTGGGTGCCCATCTCATGTGCCCCAACAGCACCGACATGATCTCCCAGATCAGTGAGGCCATGGCCAACCATATGACCGTCAGCCAGCTTCTGCTGGCCATGCGTCCCCATCCCACCTTTGAGGAGGCCCTCACCGAGGCTCTGGCGGACTTGCAGGCCAAGCTGGAGAAATAAAAACCCTATGCGTGAAAAACACCTGAGATCTGAGATCTCAGGTGTTTTTATTGTCAATCTGTTTTTCAGACGTCTGTCATTTATTATGACGCAAAAACAAGCGTCGTGGTTGCACGCATCGGCTTCCTCCCCGCCGCTCATCTGGAAAAAACTTGTTTTCCGCGGCGGGCCGTGCTATACTGAATATACACTTTTATAAGGAGGTTTGTCCCATGAAAAAGTATCTGGCAGAAGCAATCGGCACCTGCATCCTGGTCACCCTGGGCTGCGGCACCGCCATGCTGGTGGGCTGTGACGCCGCGAACGGCGGCGGTTACATCCTCACGGCACTGGCCTTCGGTCTGGCCATTGTGGCCACGGCCTACTGCATCGGCAACATCTCCGGCTGCCACGTGAACCCCGCCGTCTCCCTGGGTGTGCTGCTCTCCGGCGGCATGAAGGCCGGTGAGTTCGTGGGCTATGTGATCGCGCAGTGCATCGGCGCGCTGGGCGGCGCAGGCCTGCTGGCCGCCATCTTCGGTCTGGGCGGCGTGAAGGACATGACCGGCGGCTTCGGCACCAACGGTCTCGGCGGCGTGGGCGGCAATGTTTGGGCCGGCCTGCTGGTTGAGGTCGTTCTGACCTTCATCTTCGTGCTGTGCATCCTCGGCGTGACCTCCAAGAAGGCCAAACACGGCTCCTTCGGCGGTCTCATCATCGGCCTCACCCTCACCGGCGTACATATTCTGGGCATCGGCCTGACAGGCACCTCCGTCAACCCCGCCCGCAGCCTTGGCCCCGCCATTGTGGCCGCCATCGCCGGCAACCCCGCTCCTCTGGCCTGCGTCTGGGTCTTCATCGTCGCTCCGCTGGTGGGCGCCGCTCTGGCCGCTCTCGTCTACAACGCACTGGAGAAGTGATCTGAGCCTTAATAAAATTTGGTTTTTCGTAAAAAAACTGCGCCGCAGAGAAAAATCTGCGGCGCGGTTTTTTATTTTGGGTTTGTCGGCTTAATACATGCCGTCCATGCCGCCCATGCCGGGGGCGGGAGCCGGAGCGGGAGGCTCGGGCTTGTCGGCCACCAGGGACTCGGTGGTCAGAACCATGCCGCTGACGGAGGCGGCGTTCTCCAGGGCGGAGCGGGTCACCTTGGCGGGATCCACGATGCCCTTGGCGATCATGTCGCAATAGACTTCCTTATAGGCGTCGAAGCCGTAACCCTCCTTGCGGGAGGAACGAACCTTCTCCAGGATCACGGAGCCGTCCAGGCCGGCGTTGGCAGCGATCTGACGGATGGGCTCCTCCAGAGCCTTGGCCACGATCTGCACACCGGTCCGCTCGTCGCCCTCCACGGTGTCCAGCAGGGCGTTGACAGCGGGGATGACGTTGACGAAGATCGTGCCGCCGCCGGCCACGATGCCCTCTTCCACGGCGGCCTTGGTAGCGTTCAGCGCGTCCTCGATGCGGAGCTTCTTCTCCTTCATCTCGGTCTCGGTGG
>CAMVMU010000067.1 GCA_947168655.1 uncultured Oscillospiraceae bacterium | reverse complement strand
ATACACCTTATCGGTGATGTGGCTGAAAACCGCTGCGGGCAACTCCACGCGCACGCCGATGTCCACGCGATTTGATTGTGTCGGTATGCCAAGCGTCCTGCAAACACGCTCCATCCAAGTGCTACCGCTGCGCCCCACGGATGCAACGCAGGCGCGGCCGCTGAATTCTCCTTCAGGTGTGGTGATCATAAAGCCGCCTGGCGTCGTGCGAATATCACCCACGGGACAATTGAAATAGAAATCCACCCGATCCTTCAGCACATCGAAAAGGGCGGTCAGTACCCTATAATTGATGTCTGTACCCAGGTGCCGCACGGAAGCATCCAACAGGTGCAGGTTGTTTTGCAAGCACAGCGTAGACAACGAGGCATCCGCCGTCGAGTACAGTCGGGTGCCTTCACCGCCAAAGCGAATATTCAGCAAATCTACCTGGTTCATCAGCTCCAGGGCCTTTTCCTTGCCAATGTACTTATGCAGTGTGCCGCCGAAGGCGGTTGTAATGTTTTATTTGCCATCAGAAAACGCGCCTGCCCCTCCGAATCCCGTCATGATGGAACATGTCGGACAGTGGATACACTCCTTGACGTGCTTTCCGTCGATAGGACATCTGCGCTTTTCAAGCACCTTGCCTGTCTCAAAAACCGCAACCCGCAGCGAAGGATTTCTGTGAATGAGTTCGAAAGCGGAGAAAATACCGCCCGGTCCTGCGCCAATAATGAGAACATCATATTGCTTCACACATGCTCACCACCTTTTACAGGCATTTCAGAGAGGACTTGTTCCAGAAGACGGCAGAACCGCTTGCTGGAGGCGTTGGCGATGGCCAGCACCTCCTCGTGGGAGTGGGGCGTCCTGGCGATGCCGGTGGCCATGTTGGTGATGCAGGCGATCCCCAGCACCCGCATGCCCAGGTAGTTGGCCACGGTGGTCTCCGGCACAGTGGACATACCGATGGCGTCCGCGCCGAGGATGTGATAGGCGCGAATCTCCGCTGCTGTCTCGTAGCAGGGGCCGGTGAAGAAGGCATAGACGCCCTCCCGCAGCGGAATGGACAGGGACGCGGCCACCCGGCGCGCCAGGTCGTTCAGAGCGTGGTCGTAGACCTCCGTCATGTCCGGAAAGCGAGGGCCGAAGCGCTCGTCATTGGCGCCGATCAGCGGGTTGTTGCCTGCAAAGTTGATGTGATCGGTGATGAGCATCAAGTCGCCCGGATTGAAGTCCGGATTGATGCCGCCGCAGGCGTTGGTCACGACAATTTCCTCCACGCCCAGTTGTTTGAGCACGTAGATCGGAAAGCTGAGCTGCCGCATGGACAGTCCCTCATAGTAGTGAAAGCGCCCCTGCATGGCAACGATGGGCCTGCCGTTCAGCGTGCCGAACACAAACCGCGCGGCGTGGCCGCTGACATCCGACTTCGGAAAGCCTGGGATATCGGCATAGCGTAGCAGTTCCCGGTTCTCCAGCCGGTCTGCAATGCTGCCCAGGCCGCTGCCGAGGATGACCGCGATCTGCGGGCGGCAGGCAACGCACGCCTGAATGTGATGGACGGCGTTCATGACTTCATCGTAAAGCATATTCATATTCCTCCCTGAAGGTTTCTGTTCTGCTTGCATTTTAGCAGGATTCCGGATATGATGGGTATGAGAAATCTCATATATCATGGCGGTGATGATATGGCTGACGCACGCTTTCCATTGGAGGATTGCTTTGGATTTGATGTTCGCCCTTATTCGGCGCTGGTTCGGTTTGAGGCGGGCGACATCATCCTGTCGGAGGGCGAGGCAAACAACGCTCTTTTCTTCCTTGAGCAGGGCCGGGTGAAGGTCAGCGTGACACAGCCCAACGGAAAGGTGTTGATCGTCAGCTTCATCGACGCGCCGGCTTTCCTGGGAGAACTGGAATTTCTGGGCGCACGGGAGCTGACCAACGGCGTGACGGCGGTGCTGCCCTGTGCGTGCTGGCGGATCGACGGCACCAGGTGCCGGGAACGGATACTGAATGACACCACGTTCCTAAGTAAGCTGTGCGTCATGCAGGGCAGGCGCTTTGTGCAGAACGCGGAGAAGTCGGCACAGAGCCAGTCCTATCCGCTGAAGACGCGGCTGGCGCAGTTCATCCTCCAGACAGCACCGGACGGCGTCTATAGGGAAAAGCACACAGAGGCCGCCGCCTATCTGGGCGTGACCTACCGGCACTATCTCTATGTGCTGGCGGATTTTGTGGATCGCGGCATCCTTGAGAAGACGCCTCAGGGCTATCGAATCAGGGACAGGGAAGGTTTGAGATCCCTGTTGTGAATGGAAACACTTTGCCGCCTTTGACCACGCGATCCAGAGAAGCCGGGTACCAATAAGAAAAGCCCGTGCCGTAATCATCATAACGGTCATGGGCTTTTTCCTTGCGGTTCCTCTCGTTCCAGATGGAACGGGTGCCCACGGATCCTCCATATGGCTGGACACTTTTTCAAAAAATCATGATTTGCCGCATATACATCCCCATGCCTTCCGGCACACCGTAGCTTCGACAATGATCGCGGATGGAATCGATCTTGTAACGGCAGCAGGTGAGCTTGGACATGCGGATGCTACTACAACAGCAAAGATCTATGCTCATCAGATCGCGGAGGCTAAAGCCAAGGCAGCAGAGGTCCGATCCAACGTTTTTGCAAGAGCAAAATAAGAATCAAGGGCAGAATATCTCTGCCCTTGACCCATTTTATAAAGCAATTTTTGTTAAAAGCTTGTTCTTGTATACATACGAGAATCCGTGTGAATTGGCGAGTTCCGTTGACTATCCACGATCCCGTATTCCCCAAATATTCCCCAGCAACAAAGCCTTCAAAAACTTTTTACCGTAAAAAGTTAAGAAAAAGACCGTTTTCTTATCGAAAACGGTCTTTTTAGTGGTTGCGGGGGAAGGATTTGAACCAACGACCTCCGGGTTATGAGCCCGACGAGCTACCAGCTGCTCTACCCCGCGATATTCAATTCAGCTTAGGTATAATAGCATATCTGCCTGGAATAGTCAAGTATTATTTTTTCGTTTTCCGTCTTTTTATAAGCTGCGCGAGCTCTGCCGCCGCTATGCGGCCCCATAAGGGCGGAGAGGAAACCGCCCGTCCCTGTTGGGACGGGCGGTTTTTGGTTGCACGATTGGAGTTCAGCTCTCTTCCACGGCAGGCGGATCGACCTTGGCCAGCAGTTTTTCCACGCGGCGGCCGTCCATGGCCAGCACCGTGACCGTGACGTTCTCATACCGGATGCTGTCGCCCTTGTGCGGAAAGTCGCCGAAGCGCTCCACCGTCCAGCCGCCCAGCGTCTCGCTTTCGGCCTCAAAGTCCTCCTCCGGGATGCCGACCAGCTCCAGAAAATCGTACAGATTCATGTCGCCGTCCAGCTCATACTCGCCCTCGGCGCGCTCCACGACCTCCTGCTCGATCTCGTCGGTATCGTCCCAGATATCGCCGACGATCTGCTCGAGCACGTCCTCCATCGAAACGACGCCCAGCGTTCCGCCGTACTCGTCGGTGACGATGGCCAGATGCTGCTTGGCCTTGCGCAGCGCCGTCAGCACCGCGGGCAGCTTCATGGTTTTGTACACATAGCAGGGCTGCATCAGCAGCTTGCGGATCTCGGTGCGCTCACCCTTTTCAGTCAGCGCCTTGAGGAAGTGGTTCAGGTACAGCACGCCGATCACATTATCCACGCTGCCCTCATAAACCGGCAGACGGGAATAGGGCGAGGCCTCCACGGCGGAGACGATCTCGTCCCAGTCGTCCTCGATATCGATGGCGTGGACGTCCACGCGGGCGGTCATGACCTCCATGGCGGAGATCTCGGAAAAGTCGATGGCGGCCTGGACCAGCTCGGACTGGTCCTCGTCCAGGACCTCCTCGTCCTCGGCGGTCTCGATGATAGACTGGAGCTCCTCCACGGCTTCTTCGCCGTCTGGCTCTTCCTCGGAGGTCTCGCCGCCGGTGAGCAGATGCACCAGTCCCACCACCAGCCAGATCAGCGGCCGGAGCAGCACGGTCATCGCCCGCACCGCCGGCGCATAGCGCAGCGCCAGGGTGTTGGCCGCCTTTTTCGCGGTGATTTTCGGGATGGTCTCGCCAAAGATGATGACCAGAACGGTCAGCACCGCGGTGGCGGCCCAGGCGTAGCGGTCGCTCCCCAGCAGGAGGATCACCAGCACCGAGGCCAGCGAGGAGGCCGCGATATTGGCCAGGTTGTTGCCGATGAGGATGGCGCCCAGCGCGTCGTCAAAGCGCTCGGTGATCTTCACGGCCAGCGCGGCGCGGCGCGAGCCGTCGTCCCGCTGGTTTTCCAGACGCACTGTGTTGCAGGAGGAATAGGCCATTTCAGAGGCCGAGCAGAAAGCCGACAGACACAGGCATACCAGGATGCCCACCATGACAAGCGCGGTGGTCATGCGTCCTCGCCTCCTTCCTCCGGGTCGCGCTGCAGCGCGACCTTCAGCGTCAGGATGCGGTTGTGCTCCATCTCGTCCACGGTGACGGTGAGATCATGATAGGAGAAGCTCTCGCCCACCTGGGGGATGGCCGTGAATTGCTCATAGGCCCA
>CAMVMU010000066.1 GCA_947168655.1 uncultured Oscillospiraceae bacterium | reverse complement strand
GCGCCGTTAGCTCAGCTGGATAGAGCGTCTGGCTACGGACCAGAAGGCCGGGGGTTCGAATCCCTCACGGCGTGCCAAAAGATCCATACCGCAAAAGCGGTATGGATCTTTTGTTATGGAATCCAACGCTATGCGCAAAAGCACCCGTTGCAGCTTTGCTGCAACGGGTGCTTTCAATTATTCACTTCATCAGGGCCCGCAGGATCGCCGGCGTCACATGTGCCTCAATGAATGCGGCAATGAGCAGCAGGGGTCCCACGTGAAGGAAAAGAAGCTGGGCGCACAGAGCAAAAGCGTTGCGGATAACGCCTTTTTCTTTCGAGCGGATCCTGTGCGTCACCCTGGCGCAGAGATAGAATCCCGCCGACAGGGCCAGTACCACCGCAGACAGCTCGAAGATCCCGTGGGGCAGAATACCGGTCAGATAGACGAATATCGACATGCCGCCGTTGACACAGTAGGCGCCTACGAAACCAAGGCCCAGCGCATTGACACCCAGCAGCAGGGCAGGCAGATAGAGGAAGGGAATGAGTCCGTAAAGAACCGTGTACATCATGGCGAGGAAGTTGTGCAGGAAAATGGTCAGCGCGCTGAAGCTTCCGTCGTCGTTCTGAATCTCGGCGTTTTTTACCATCTCTGTCATCCAGCCGTAGACGTCAGTGGCCAGATCGGGAACCAGCCGGCCTACGATGTAGCTGCCGACAATCAGCGCAACAAATGCAATGGCGGTGATTCGCAGCCAGTAGAGATAGACCTGGTCGCGATAGATTGCGGGCAGAAACCGCAATGCGACGGGGGAACGATCCATCACGCCTCCAGCTTCCGGAGACCGGCCGTCAGGCGGCGCAGCGTCTCGTCACGGCCCAGGATCCGGCAGATTTCCACAGCACCGCCGGGGGTCACCAGCTTGCCGGCGGCAGCGATGCGCACCGGCCACATGAGAGTGGCGTTCTTTACACCCAACTGCTCTGCCAGACCGATCAGCGCATCGTGAATGGCTTCGTCCGTCCAATCGGGCAGCTGCTCCAGCACAGGGATGGCGGCGTGCAGCATATCCCGGCAGATCTCCGGGTTGGTTTTGGATTTCTTGTTGGTAAAGAATTCGGTATCATACTCGGGAAGGGTGTCGAAAAAGTCCAGCTTTTCCGGAATGTCAGTGAGCTTCTCGCATCGTGCCTGCAGCAACGCGGCAATGGCGGCGGTGTCAAACTGTTCTCCCTTGACGGCTTGACGGATATAGGGCAGGGCCACCCTGTGGAAATCCTCCGGGGAGAGATTGCGCAGATACACGGCGTTGAAATGGTCAAGCTTGGCCCTGTCAAAAATGGCGGGGGATTTGGAGATACCGGTGATGTCGAAAGCCTTCACCAGCTCCGGCAGGGAGAAGATCTCCTGCTCTGCCAGCTCACCCTTGGGGCTCCAGCCCAACAGCGCCACGTAGTTGAGGATGGCCTCGGTGAGATAGCCCTCCGCCTTCAGATCCTCGTAGCTGGGATCGCCGTGGCGCTTGGACATCTTGTTCTGGGCGTCGCGCATGACGGGAGAGCAGTGGACGTAGGTGGGAACCTCCCAGCCAAAGGCCTCATAGAGCAGATTATACTTGGGGGCGGAGGCCAGATACTCGCTGCCCCGGACAACATGGGTGATGCCCATGAGGTGGTCGTCGATGACGTTTGCAAAGTTATAGGTAGGCAGACCGTCCCGCTTCAGCAGCACCTGATCGTCCAGCGTGGTGTTGTCCACGGTGATGTCGCCGAAGATGGCGTCGTGGAAAGTGGTGGTTCCCTGGGGGATCCGCTGACGGATCACGTAGGGCATGCCGGCGTCCAGCTTGGCCTGGACCTCCTCGGCGGTGAGATCCCGGCAGGGGTCGGCGGCACGGTTAAACTCACCGCTGTCCTCTTCAGACTCCGTCTTTTCGCAGAAGCAGTAGTAGGCGTGGCCCAGCTCCACCAGAAGGTGGGCGTATCTGCCGTAGGTGTCCCGGCGCTGGGACTGGATATAGGGCGCTACCGGGCCGCCCACGTCGGGACCCTCGTCGTGGGTGAGGCCGCACTCCGCCATGGTGCGGTAGATCACGTCCACAGCGCCGTCCACCAGACGGCCCTGATCTGTGTCCTCGATGCGGAGAATAAAGGTACCGCCCTGGGAGCGGGCAATAAGCCAGGTGTACAGCGCCGTGCGCAGGTTGCCAACGTGCATATAGCCGGTAGGGGAGGGAGCGAAGCGGGTGCGCACTTTCCCGTGGGGGATCCTGGCCTCCATCTCGGCAAAATAGGTATGATCAACGGTCATGGAAATACCTCCTTGAATCAACTGATAATGACTTGAACATTATATTTTATCCCCGGGAAAAAGTCAATGAACCGTCAACCATTTCTTGCAATCGGAGTGATTGCGTGGTAAAATAACTTGATTATTTATTCATATTCCCCCAAAGGAGCGTGAACAATATGGAGGAAAAGAAGAAACGGATATTCAGCGGCATCCAGCCCTCCGGTGAGCTGACCCTGGGCTCCTACATCGGCGCCATCCGCAACTGGGTGGCTCTGCAGAACGAATACGACTGCCTGTTCTGCATCGTGGACGAGCACGCCATTACCGTGCGGCAGGAGCCTGCGCTGCTGCGCAAACGCTCCATCGCCCAGCTGGCCCAGTATATTGCCTGCGGACTGGATCCGGAGAAGAACATCATGTTCATCCAGAGCCACGTGCCCCAGCACGCGGAGCTGGCGTGGATCCTGGGCTGCTACACCCAGTTCGGCGAGCTCAGCCGCATGACCCAGTTTAAGGCGAAGTCGGCACAGCATGCCGACAACATCACGGCGGGCCTGTTTACCTATCCCGTTCTGATGGCGGCGGATATCCTGCTGTACCAGGCGGATCTGGTGCCTGTGGGCGAGGATCAGAAGCAGCACGTGGAGCTGACCCGCGACATCGCCCAGCGGTTCAACGGCGTCTACAGCGATACCTTTGTGCTGCCGGAGCCCTTCATCCCCAAGCTGGGCGCCAGGCTCATGTCGCTGGACGATCCCACCACCAAGATGAGCAAGTCCATGCCCGAGGGCTGCGTCAATCTGATGGATCCGCCCGAGGTCATCATGAAAAAGTTCAAGCGTGCCGTCACCGACTGCGAGACGGCGGTGAAGTTTGACAAGGTGAACAAGCCCGGCATCTCCAACCTGCTGACCATCTACTGCGCCGCTACCGGCAAGACCATGGCCGAGGCGGAGGCGGCATTTGCCGGCCAGGGCTACGGTGTGTTCAAGCCAGCAGTCGGTGAGGCCGTGGTGGAGCTGCTGCGCCCGATTCGGGAGGAGGCCGAGCGCATCGTCACCGACAAGGCATATCTGGAGAGCGTCTACAAAACCGGCGCACAGCGGGCCCAGTATCTGGCAAACAAGACCCTCAGCAAGGTCCAGCGGAAGATCGGCTTTGTGGCCCGGTAACGGGAGAAATCCTTGCAATAGACGATCGCGTCTGATATAATCGGCGCGGTTGATGTTTGATAAAAAATTACGATAGAAAGGAACATCGTCATTATGATCTATACGACCGAAGTACAGCATATGTGTCCCGTTGCCAAGGGCGCATACCACGGTCCGGCTCCCATCCCCGAGGAGGGCAAGTGGGTCCAGGCCAAGGAGATCAGCGATATCTCCGGCTTCACCCACGGCATCGGCTGGTGCGCTCCTCAGCAGGGTGCCTGCAAGCTGACGCTGAACGTGAAAAACGGCATTATTGAAGAAGCTCTTGTGGAGGTGCTGGGCTGCTCCGGCATGACTCACAGCGCCGCCATGGCGTCTGAGATCCTCATCGGCAAGACCCTGCTGGAGGCTCTGAACACCGACCTGGTGTGCGACGCCATCAACACCGCCATGCGCGAGCTGTTCCTGCAGATCGTCTACGGCCGCACCCAGTCCGCCTTTTCCGAGAACGGCCTGGCCGTTGGCGCCTCTCTGGAGGATCTGGGCAAGGGCCTGCGCTCCCAGGTGGGCACCATGTTCGGCACCCGCGAAAAGGGCCCCCGTTATCTGGAGATGGCCGAGGGCTACTGCTCCAAGATGGCTCTGAATGAGAACAACGAGGTGATTGGCTACGAGTTCATCAACCTCGGCAAGATGATGGACTTCATCAAGAAGGGCGACGACGCCAACGAGGCTATGAAGAAGGCCACCGGCCACTACGGCCAGTGGGATGCCGCGGTCAAGTATATTGACCCGCGCCAGGAATAAGAGGGGAGGACGAGAAAATGGCTCTGTTTGAAAGCTACGAGAGAAGAATCGACAAGATCAACGGCGTCCTCGCCCAGTACGGCATCGGCTCCGTGGAGGAGTGCCGCGAGATCTGCAAGGCCAAGGGTTTTGATCCCTATGAGATCGTCAAGAGCATCCAGCCCATCTGCTTTGAGAACGCCTGCTGGGCCTACACTGTGGGCGCAGCTATCGCCATCAAGTCCGGCGTGAAGACCGCCGCCGAGGCCGCCCGGAAGATCGGCGTGGGCCTCCAGGCCTTCTGCATCGACGGCTCTGTGGCCGAGGACCGCAAGGTGGGTCTGGGCCACGGCAACCTGGGCGCTATGCTGCTCAGCGATGAGTCCAAGTGCTTCGCCTTCCTGGCCGGCCACGAGTCCTTCGCCGCCGCCGAGGGCGCCATCGGCATCGTGAAGAACGCCAACAAGGCCCGCAAGGAGCCCCTGCGCGTCATCCTCAACGGTCTGGGCAAGGACGCCGCTCAGATCATCAGCCGCATCAACGGCTTCACCTACGTGCAGACGCAGTTCGACTACT
>CAMVMU010000065.1 GCA_947168655.1 uncultured Oscillospiraceae bacterium | reverse complement strand
TTGGTCATCTCGGCCAGGTTGGCGCCCTTGCCGCCCAGCAGCTCACGCATCTTGGCGTTGCCCTCGGTAAACAGATAGCAATACTTCTTACTCATTTGTTTCCCTCCGTATTGTATTAAAATGGTTTGTTTTTTCACATAAGAACAATTTATTATAATCACATTTTCAACCAAAAGCAAGATTTATTTGGAAATTGTCTCCCCAAATCCCCTTTTCTATCCGAAAAAGCGCGTCTTTGGCAAACAAAATCCGCAAAATTGGCGCAGGAAATCTTGCGGCGACGCCGTGTTTTGTGCTATACTATATAATACAGTATTATGGGCAGGTATCTGCCGGTCAAAGGAGGCGGACTATGACGCGGGTCATTTCGGATAGCGATCCCCTGGCCCGCCAGGTGCGCTCACTTGCCCGGCGGGAGGTCCTGCCCCACGCGGTGATCCTCACGGGCAGCGGCGAACCCCTGGCTTCCGCGCGGTACCTGGCCGCCGCCATGCTGTGCCGCAGCAACGGAGATCGTCCCTGTCTGCGCTGCGCCGCCTGCCGCAAGGTGCTGGAGGATATCCACCCCGACGTGCGCACGGTTCAGGACGAGAGCCGGAAGGAGCTGAGCGTGGAAACGGTGCGCCAGCTGCGGCAGGACGTATATATCCGCCCCAATGAGGCCGAGCGCAAGGTCTATCTCTTCGCTGACGCCGAACAGCTCAACGAGCGAGACCAGAACGTGCTGCTGAAGATCGTGGAGGAGGGCCCCGCCTACGCGGCCTTTGTCTTCTGTGCCGGCAGCTCGGCCGAGCTGCTGCCCACCATCCGGTCCCGGTGCGTGGAGCTGAAAGCCCGCGGGGCTGACGCAGCTCCCGTGTCGGATCAGGCGCTGGAGCTGTGCCGCGCCTTTGCCGGCGGCGAACTGCTGCCTGTGGCCCAGCTGCTGGTGGCGTGGGAAAACCGCCGCATAAAGCGGGAGCAGCTGGAACAGATCCTGCAGGATGCCTGGTGCGTGTGCGCCGACGCCCTGCTGCAGCGGTGCGGCAAGACCTCCGCCCCCGGCCCGGCGGGAGAGGTGTCCGCCGCCCTGAGCCGCACCCTCAGCCGCGACCGGCTGCAGAAGCTCACCGACTGCCTGAACCTTTATGCCCGGGAATGCCGCTACAATGTTGGCCCCGGCCACGTTTTGGGCGCCATAACGGCCCAGTGGGAGTCCATTCTGGACTGAGCCCACAGCAACGAAACCCAAGGAAAGGAACGACCCTACCATGACAACCGTGATTTCCGTCCGTTTTCACAACGGCACGAAAACCTATTATTTTGATCCCCGCGGCGTCGAGGTCCAGACCGGCGACGACGTGGTGGTGGAGACCTCCCAGGGGCTGGAATTCGCCCACTGCACCCAGGGGACCCACCAGGTGGAGGACGATCAGGTGGTGCAGCCGCTGCGCCCCATGATCCGCATTGCCACCGAAAATGACCGCAATACAGACGCGTACAACCGCACGCGGGAGAAAGAGGCCTTCGACATCTGCCAGAAGAAGATCGCCGCCCACAAGCTGGAGATGAAGCTGGTGCGGGTGGAGTGCAGCTTCGACGGCAGCAAGATCATCTTCTTCTTCACCGCCGACGGCCGTGTGGACTTCCGGGAGCTGGTGAAGGATCTGGCCGGCGTGTTCCGCAGCCGCATCGAGCTGCGGCAGATCGGCGTCCGGGATGAGGCCAAGATGCTGGGCGGTCTGGGCATCTGCGGCCGGCCCTTCTGCTGCGCCCAGTTTATGGACGACTTTATGCCCGTGTCCATCAAGATGGCCAAGACCCAGAACCTGAGCCTGAATCCCACCAAGATCTCCGGCACCTGCGGACGGCTCATGTGCTGCCTGAAATACGAGCAGGACGCCTACGAGGACGCCCTGAAACGCCTGCCCAAGAACGACTCCTTTGTCCTGACACCCGACGGGCCCGGCAACGTCAGCGACGTAAACGTGCTGAAAGAGACGGTCAACGTCAAGCTGGATGAGCGAAACGACGGATCCCGGTGCTACCATAACTGCGAGATCTGCGTACTGCGCAACGGCAAGGGCAGCCGGGAGGGCATCGAGATCCCCGACAAGCGTCCGGAGCGGTACGTGGAGGAGCGGGAGGATCCCGCCATTCCCGCCGTTGTGTCCGACTTTTCCCCGGAACCCTTCTCTGACGATGAGATGCCCGGCGAGGATGCCGGGGAGAAGCGCCGTCGCCGCGGCCGCGGCCATCGCGGCGGCAAAAAGCACGCCTCCGGCGCAAAGAAGGAGACCGAGGAGCGTACCGCGCCCAAGGAGGCGACCGTGGAGGTCCGTCCCGCTGTAAAGGCCGAGCCGAAGCAGAACGAGGGGCGCCGCCGGAACCGTCGGGGCGGCCACAAGAGCAGCCAGAACGCCGAAACCGTGACGGCCAAGCCCGCCGTGGTGGCGCAGGGCAGTGAAATGCCCCACAAGCGGACCCACCGGGGCGGACGGCGCCATCGCGGCGGCGCGCCCAAGGCGGAAGGATAAGCTATGGGCAAATTCGACGGCGTGCTGATCGTCAGCGATTACGACAACACGATCTCCTACACAGAGGGCGCTCTGCGCAGCGGCGTGGACCTGCCGCCGGTCTCGCCGGAGAACCGCAGCGCCATGGAATATTTCATCGCCGAGGGCGGCATTTTCTCCGTCGCCACCGGGCGCGCCCTGCCTGCCTTTGCCCCCATCGCGCCCGCCATCCCCATGAATGGGCCAACGGTTCTCTTTAATGGCGCGGCAATCTACGATTTCAGGACGAATCAGTATCTCCATACCGCCTTTCTGCCGGAATCCGTCCGCCCCCATCTGGCGCTGCTGCTGGAGCAGTTCCCCGAGCTGGCTATGGAGCTCTATCACGACGACAGCGCCATCCACGCAGTGAATCCCAACGAGGTCACCCACGCCCATCTGCGCCTGACCCATGCGCCCACCGCGACCATGACAAGTCTGGACCGGGTCCCCTCTCCCATCAGCAAGGCCCTGCTGGAGGGTTTGGATCCTCTGCTGGACCGGGTGCTGGATTATCTGCGCCGGTCGGATTGGGCCGGGGCCTATGAGATCGTCCCCTCTGCCACCTGTCTGGTGGAGGTGACGGCCCGCGGCGCCAACAAGGGCGGCATGGTGGAAAAGCTGCTCTCTCTGCTGGGCGTGGCGCGGCGCCACGTCTACTGCGTGGGCGACCAGGCCAACGATATTCCCATGCTGCGCCTTGCCCATATCCCCTTTGCCCCGGACAATGCCATTCCCGCCGTCCATCAGGTGCCAGGCGTCCGCATCCTGCCCCACTGCCAGGATCACGCCATCGCCGCCATGATCGATGAGCTGGACAGGCTGTATTGACGGGAAGAAATGACCCCTCCGACAAGTCGGCGGGGATCACACAACCATTGTATAGCAACTGCCGCCCTGCCGCTGATTCTGCGGCAGGGCGGCAGTTGTATGTCAAAGGGCCGTTACGCAATCTCTTCCTTCTTTTTGAAGAATCTGCTCAGATCGATATTCGGCTCAAAAACAGGCTTAAATATCTTTGAGATAAAGTTGCTGCCCAGGATAAATGTCATGGCCGCAACGAGCAGGAAGAACGCAAGATATTCGATCGGCGAGTTGATCCGGTCGTTGATTGAAAAGACCTTCGCGTTAAAGGTCCGCCAAAGTAAGACAACGATCCCATGCAGGGCAAACACGTACAGGCTCTTCTGACCGAGGTTTGTAAATATGGTCTTGCACCTCGGGATCAATACAAGGAACGCAAGGCTGAAAATCATACCGCAGATCAGAAATACCGGTCTTGCAAAGATGCCGTACAGTCCTTTGAACGCCGCCTTATAGTTCCAATAGCACGTCGCCAGATTGAGGACGTTTCTGTAGACGTACTGGGTGCCCAGAATAAAGAACGCCAGCCACCCGGCAACAACCGCCGCGGCCACTATCCGCAACGCCTTGTTGTCTCTCAGAAACGCCAGTTTTTCCTTGTCAAAAATATAGCCCAGAAGGAAAACAGGCAGGTAACCCAGCGTTTTAGAAAGTCTCAAATATGTGATCTCCGGCAGGAAAAGTGCAGCCCACGAGACGAGAAATGCACCAACGAGGACTATGACCGGGTGCTTTTTGCACGGCAGTACTGTGGCCACCATCGCGCAAAGAAATACCGTCATCAAAAACCAGAGCAGATAAATCGGCCTTCCCCACACGAGCTGGGGGAGGGACTGCCCGTCGGTCATGGTCTTTGTAAATAAGTACTGGATACACAACACAATATAGTAGATGAACTGCAGAATGAGATACGGGACAAAAAACCGCACGATGATTTTGTCGTACTCCTTGTTTTCGATTCTGCGCTTTGCCAGATAACCGGTAATGAATGTAAACAGCAGCATATGACTTCCGGTGATGGTCTTATATATGGTCATGAGCCAATCGGCATGTGAGCACAATCCGCTCATCATATGGCCGGTCACCACCATTAAGATCAAAACACCCTTGGCATTGTCAAGCCATGGGTCTCTTACCTTAACAGCGGGATTGTCCGGCATTTTACTTGTCGTTTTTTCCAAAGCCGTCTCCTCCTTGCGCACATTTATAATTTGTGTAATGCGGATCCACGGTTTCTTGCACTTTTTATCAGTATATCATGGCAGATATTAGTTTTCAAGAAACAAGTTTCCGGAGGCTCTCTTTGCTGTTTTCGGCCACTCTCAGCCAGGCAAATAAAAAGGGAGAGAAACCCGTGCGGCGGACCGGTATTCTCCTCCGCCGACGAGCCGGGGGTGGTCACATAACTGTCGTGTGACAATCAAAACCTCCGGCTAAGCCGGAGGTTTGACTAAGCCCTATAAGGGCTTTT
>CAMVMU010000064.1 GCA_947168655.1 uncultured Oscillospiraceae bacterium | reverse complement strand
GTCCCCGGCCAGGTGGTCCAGCAGATCGTCGATCACATAGATTTACTCATGACGAGGCGTGTTCCCATTGCATTCTGTTGCTGTTTTTTCGCAGATAGAAGAAACAGTCTTGACGGCGAGGAAAAAACGGGCTATTATGAGCAAGACATCGGACGTCATATCAAATAAATGTGCTCCATAAAATCTCCATGCGGAAGAATCTGCACCACGATAAATGAAGGCTGACTCAGCATGGGGATTTTTGCGCATCTGTTCCAGTTGCCCCGTCAGGGGCAAGGAACAGGCGTTTTAAATCATATTTTATCTATGGAAGCGGAGCTTTCATAGGTAAAAGCAGGGAGAAGTCTCGGATGAATACTGGTCTTGTTTTAATGAGTAAGCTGCTGGCCATGATGCTCATGGTCATTGTCGGATATGGGGCTGTCAAATTCCATGTTGTTGTAAATGAAGATAGCAAAACCTTGTCCAGACTGATCGTGTATATCTTGCAGCCCTGCCTGATCTGCCGGGCGTTCCAAATCGACCTCACGCCGGAGCGGATGAGCGGATTTCTGTGCGCGCTTGGACTGGGGTTCAGTACTTACCTCATTTGGATCACGGCGCTGAGTGTTCTGAAGAAGCCGCTGATGCTGGACGCGGTTGATCGCAGCAGTCTGATTTACAGCAATGTGGGCAACCTTGCGCTGCCTCTCATCAACATGATCCTCGGCAGCGAATATGTCTTCTATGCAAGCGCGCTGCAGGTCCCCTTCAACCTTCTGGTCTGGACGCATGGGAACAGCATTATCAGCGGGGAGAAGCGTCTGAACTTCCGAAAGATCCTTCTCAACCCCAACATGATCGCGCTGGCAGCCGGTCTCGTGCTGATGCTTCTCCGAGTACGGCTCCCGGATGTCCTGGACACGGCGATGGAAGGTCTGGGCAGCATGGTCGGCCCCTGCTCCATGCTGGTGATTGGCATGGTGATCACCAAACACGATCTGCGGGAGGTCTTCACAAACCGAAGGGCCTACGCCATCTGTCTGGGCAGGCTGCTTGTCATGCCGGCAAGTCTGCTGCTCCTGTTTCTGGCGACCGGCATCTTCGGCAGGTATCCTGCCCTGGTGCCCATCTTCCAGGTCTGTTTTATTGCCCTGTCTACGCCGACGGCCTCGACCGTCTCGCAGCTCGCGGTGCTGTACAACAGGAAAGCCTATGAGTCAGGGGTGTACAGCGTGATCAGCATGGCGCTGTGCGTCGTGACCATGCCGCTGATGCTGGCCGTTTTCCAAATGCTGTTTGTCAGCTGATCTTGCATATTTTACGGATCGGAGTATAATACACAGCAGGACATAGCATGTCGGACATCTGAAAAAAGGTATGGAAGCGGAGGAGCTATGAATTCTAAGTTTCTGGACGATGTTACCCATGTAAAATCGAGCAGCAAAACCTTGCCAGAGCGTGTGGCTGACCAGATCAGGCAGCTCATCATTGACCGCCACATGGAAAACGGAGATCAGCTCCCGAACGAGTTTGAGCTGGCGCAGCAGCTCAATGTCAGCCGCGGCAGCGTCAGGGAGGCGGTCAAGCTGCTGGTCGCGCGCAATGTGTTGGAGCTGCGCCGCGGCAAGGGCACCTTTATCGCCGACAACACCGGTGTGGTGGACGACCCCTTTGGCTTTGCCTATCTGGAGGATGAGCCCCGGCTGGCCAATGAGCTGATGGATATCCGTCGGCAGCTTGAGCCCTGGATCGCCGCGAAGGCGGCCGAGCAGGCGAACGATCAGGATATTGCGGAGCTCCGTGTGCTACAGTATAAGGTGGAAGAGCTGATCCAGTCCGGCCAGGATCATCTTGCAGCGGATCAGCAGCTTCATATCCGGATCGCGGACTGCACGGATAACAGGGTGCTGCATGAGCTGGTTCCGGTCATCACCTACAGCGTTCACCTTTTCGGCAAGCTGACCCAACGCAGACTGCGTCAGGAAACCATCGACACTCACGCCGCTGTGGTGGACGCCATCGCCGCCCACGATCCCGAAGCGGCCCGCGAGGCGATGCAGGAGCATTTGAAGCACAACCGCCTGTCCCTGACCGGCGCGTCCGAGTAAGTAAAGAGAACTTTGGAAAGACCTGTTTGCGAGAGATCGCAGACGGGTCTTTCGCTTTTTTAAACAAAAACCGGTTTGCGTGCCTATGCAAAACGCTAAAGCTGAAAAACATGCAGGAAAAGCATTGACAGCATGAAAAGGCTGTGCTATTTTATACTCACATGAGACGTCAGACGTCCATCATCTAATGTGTAGCCCGCCAAGCCAAATATGAGAGGAAGGAGAACGAGGAAAGCGGCGACAGTGTGCTATAATGAAATGAGAAAATGAAACGGAGGATTTAAAAATGGCAGCAGAAGTAATGCTCGACCCCACTCGACTTGTCATCGCGGCTATTATCGGTCTGGTTATCCTGTTGGTTCTGATCATCAAGTTCAAGGTTCAGGCAATGGTCTCCATTCTGGTTGGCGCAATCTGCATCGGCCTGATCGCCGGTATGCCCGCCACCACGATCATCACCGCCGTCAATGACGGTATCGGTAACACCCTCAAGGGCATCGCGCTATTGGTCGGTCTCGGCTCCATGTTCGGCGCTATCCTCGAAATATCAGGCGGCGCACAAACCCTCGCCGTGACCATGGTCAAAAAGTTCGGCGATGAAAAAGCGGCCTGGGCCCTCGGCATCACCGGCATGGTCATCGCAATGCCCGTGTTCTTCGACGCCGGCCTCATCATCCTGATTCCCCTGGCCTTCTCTCTCGCCAAGCGCACGAAGCGTTCCACCCTGTTCTATGCCATTCCTCTTCTCGCCGGTCTCGCTGTCGGCCACGCCTTCATCCCGCCCACGCCGGGTCCCGTCCTCGTCGCCACCATGCTGGGCGTTGACCTCGGCTGGGTCATCCTTCTCGGCATCTTCTGCGGCGCCGCCGCTATGATCGTGGCCGGCCCCATCTTCGGCAAGTACTGCGGCAACAAGTACATGGTCCCCGTGCCCGACCGTATCGGCGCCCAGGAGGACATCGACGAGTCCAAGCTCCCCAAGTTCGGCACCATCGTCGCCATCATCTTCATCCCCCTGATCCTCATCATTATCAAGTCCATCGCCGGCGTCGTCCCCGCGCTCTCCGGTATCCAGCCTGTCTTCAACTTCCTGGGCGAGCCCTTCGTGGCCCTGCTGATCGCCACCATCGTCGCCATGTTCCTCCTCGGCGTCAAGCACGGCTACAGCATGGAAGAGCTTGAAAAGATCATGACCAAGTCCCTCGAGCCCACCGGCCTGATCCTGCTGGTGACCGCCTGCGGCGGCGTCCTGCGCTACATGCTCCAGTACTCCGGTCTCGGCGATGTGATCGGCAATGCTGTCGCCTCCATGAATATGCCCATCGTGCTCCTCGCGTTCATCGTCGCGGTCCTTGTCCGCATCAGCGTCGGTTCCGCTACCGTCGCCATGACCATGGCTGCCGGTATTGTGGCCGCTCTCCCCGGCATCAGCGAGCTGAGCCCGATGTACCTCGCCTGCACGGTGTGCGCTGTGGCCGGCGGCGCTACCGTCTGCTCCCACTTCAACGACTCCGGCTTCTGGCTCGTTAAGTCCCTGGTCGGCCTGGATGAGAAGACCACCCTCAAGACCTGGACCATCATGGAGACCCTGGTCGGCCTGACCGGATTCCTGGTTGCGCTTGTCATTTCCTTCTTCGTCTAATAGAGTAGATCCATCGAAATCTGTAATAAGGAGACGGAACCCATGAGAGATGCAAAAGAACTGACCAGTCAGAAAATGCGCAAGGTCGCGCCTGAGCTCGACCCCCTGCGCCTCGGCACCGGCTGGAAACTGGAGGATCTGTCCAAGCCCCAGATCATCGTGGAGAGCACCTTCGGCGACAGCCATCCCGGCTCTGGCCATCTGGATCAGCTTGTCGAAGCCGCCTGCCAAGGCATCGCGGACGCCGGCGGACACGGCGCGCGCTACTACGCCACCGACATCTGCGACGGCGAGAGCCAGGGCACGGACGGCATCAACTTCAGCCTCGCCAGCCGCGAGATGATCGCCAACATGATCGAGATCCACGCCAACGCCACGCCCTTTGACGGCGGCGTCTATATGGCGAGCTGCGACAAGGGAATGCCCGGCAATCTCATCGGCATGGCCCGCGTCAACATCCCCTCCGTGATGGTCACGGGCGGCACCATGAGCGCGGGGCCTGAGCTCCTGACGCTCGAGCAGCTCGGAATGTACTCCGCGCAGTACGAGCGCGGCGAGATCGACGAGGCCCGCTTCACCTGGGCCAAGTGCAACGCCTGCCCGAGCTGCGGCGCCTGCAGCTTCATCGGCACCGCCTCCACCATGCAGATCATGGCCGAGGCCATGGGTCTGAGTCTGCCAGGCTCTGCGCTGCTCCCGGCCACCAGCCCCGATCTTCTGGACTACGCCTACCGCGCCGGCAAGCAGGCTGTTGAGCTCGCGTGGCAGGGTCTCAAGCCCACCGATATCGTGACCATGGACAGCTTGGAGAACGCGATCTTGGTTCATGCGGCAATCTCCGGCTCCACCAACACCCTGCTGCACCTGCCCGCCATCGCCCACGAGTACGGTCTGGAGATCGACGGCGACACCTTTGACCGGCTGCACCGCGGCGCGCACTATCTGCTGGATATCCGTCCCGCCGGGCGCTGGCCCGCTGAGTTCTTCTACTATGCCGGCGGCGTGCCCGCCATCATGGAGGAGATCCGGGATGTCCTGCACCTGGACGCCATGACCGTAACCGGCAAGACCCTGGGCGAGAACCTGGACGAGCTGAAAGCCAACGGTTTCTATGAGCGCTGTCAGAAGTGGTTGGATGAGGCGAACGCCAAGTACGGCATCCACGTCACGAAGGAAGACATCATTCGCCCCTATGACAAGGCCATCGGCACCGACGGCAGCGTGGCTGTGCTCAAGGGCAACCTCGCCCCCGAGGGTGCGGTCATCAAGCACACTGCGTGCCCGAAGGAGATGTTCAAGGCCGTCCTGAACGCGCGTCCCTTCGACAGCGAGGAGGAATGCCTCGACGCCGTGCTGCACCACAAGGTACAGAAGGGCGACGCCGTGTTCATCCGCTACGAGGGCCCACAGGCCTCCGGTATGCCGGAAATGTTCTACACCAGCGAGGCCATCAGCACCGACAAGGAGTTGGGCCGCGCCATCGCCCTGATCACCGACGGACGCTTCTCCGGAGCCTCCACCGGCCCTGTGATCGGCCACTGCAGCCCCGAGGCGCAGGCCGGCGGGCCGATCGCCCTGGTGGAAGAGGGCGACCTGATTGAGATCGACGTACCCGGCCGCATTCTCGCCATTGTCGGCGTCAAGGGTGAACGGAAGACGCCGGAGGAGATGGATCTCGTCCTGGCAGAGCGGAAAAAGAACTGGAAGCCCAAGCCCCGCAAATATAAGAGCGGCGTCCTCCGCCTGTTCAGCGAACACGCAGCCTCCCCCATGAAGGGCGCGTACCTGCAGTACGGGGACGAATAAAAAAATCTTACGATCATAACAAAGGCGCTGTCTCACCACTGGTAAAACAGAATAGAGAGACAGCGCCTGATTCATAATCAAAACTGTAGGAGGGACAGCACATGAATGCCATGAACGAGAAGATCAGCGCCATCGGCGTGGTGCCGGTCATCAAGCTCAACCACCCCGAGCGCGACGCAGCGGCCCTTGGCAAGGCGCTGTGCGCGGGCGGCGTACCCGTCGCGGAGATCACCTTCCGCGCCGCCGGAGCCGATACGGCCATCAAGCCGATATGCTGGTGGGCGCGGGCACCGTCACCACCACCGCCCAGATCGACAAGGTGATCGCTGCGGGCGGCGACTTCATCGTGAGCCCCGGCTTCGACCCGGAGTTGGTAGCCTACGCCCAGGAAAAGAACATCCCCATCTTCCCCGGCTGCACCACGGCGAGCGAGTATCAGCAGGCCCTCAAGTTCGGGCTGGAGCTCATCAAGTTCTTCCCGTCCGAGCAGTCCGGCGGCCTCGCCAAGAT
>CAMVMU010000063.1 GCA_947168655.1 uncultured Oscillospiraceae bacterium | reverse complement strand
TTTAAGCTCTTTTTCTCCCCCGGCAGAGCCGGGGGTTGCCTTTGGAACACCCAAACCATAAAGCGGAAACCGGAGATTCGGTTTCCGCTTTATATGGTAGGAAGATTGATGAAAAAGACTACTTACTTGCAAGGATAGAATACCAAGAGGTTGTTACAGAATCTCGCAAGAAACTATTAAAAAAGTATTAAATTCCGCCGCCGAATGATTCATCCCCGCAGGCCGCGAAAAAAGTCCGACAGCACCGCCCGGCATTCCTCTGCCAGTACGCCACCCACCAGGGCGGGGCGGTGGGGGAAGTTCTCCATGAACAGGTTCAGCACACCGCCGCAGGCACCCATGGCCTCATCCCGCGCGCCGTAGTAGACCCGGCCGATCCGTGCGTTCAGAATGGCTCCGGCGCACATGGGGCAGGGTTCCAGCGTGACATACAGCTCGCAGCCGTCCAGCCGCCAGGTTCCCAGCGCATCATTGGCCTGGGCAATGGCCTCCATCTCCGCGTGGGAGAAGACCTGCTGCTTTTCCTCCCGGCGGTTGCGGCCCCGTCCGATCACCGCGCCGTCCTTCACGATGACGCAGCCCACGGGCACTTCGCCCGCCGCTGCGGCCTCTCTGGCCAGATCCAGCGCCTGGCGCATGTATTCCTCGTGCATAACGTTTTCCTTCCTCACCGGAAAAGGTGTTTATCCTGTGGCATATTTGTCCACAATAGCAAGTACACTTGAAGGAACCGCTGAACAAATCGCCGCACACGTCTTGACGGCAAGTCTGTGCACGTCGCTTTATTCATCGTTTCCTTAGCAACAAAAGGAGGGATCCCCATGAAAAGACGAGATGATTCCGCCGCGCAGCTCCAGCGTGAGCTGCGGGACACGGCTCAGGCGCTGCGCCGAGCCTATGAGCGCTTTGACTATGTGTGCGAACCGGAGCTGGTGGATGCCTGCGTATTTGAGATTAACTCCCTGCAGGCCAAGTACAACTACCTCCTGCGGATCGCCAAGCGGCCCCAGGATGCCTGCGCTGCCGCACTGACCACGGACGGAGGCGGAATATGTCTCTTGTAGAGAAGATCGCACTGGGACTCACCATCCTCTTTTTGCTGGTGGCGGCAGTGCGTCTTTTTTCCGCCCCGCTGAAACTGGCGGTGCGGGTGCTGCTCAACGCGGCACTGGGTTTTTTGGCCATGTGGCTTTTGAATCTCACATCGCCCTACACCGGTCTCTCCCTGGGACTGAACGTGTTCAATGGTCTGGTGGTCGGCATTCTGGGCGTGCCCGGCTTTGTGCTGCTGGTGCTGGTGCGCTGGGTGCTTACTTAAGAAAAGCGCAGAGCAGCGTTGAGGGCAGCCATGCGGCTTGCGTCCATCTTTGTCACCTTGCGGTCAAAGGTCATCAGACCGTTGACCTCCTCCTCCACGTCGCTGACCTGGGTATAGACGGCGGCGCTGAGCCCCTGCTTTTCAACGAGGGGGATCACCTGCTCCCGGTAGAGCTTCTCCACCGCGTCCATCCAGGCTTCACCGTCCCGGTAGGCCCGGTAGCCGAACTCCTTTTCCTCGGCGCTGTGGCCGGGGACGGGCAGGCTGTACCCGCCGAACTCCGTCAGTGCCAGCACGCGGCGTCCGTCGTTTTTCAAACGCACGGGCTTGTAGTACACGTGGCGGCTGTCCACATCGCCGCCGCCCTGGTCATGCCAGCCACTGGCGTGATCCACCAGCCGGGTGGGATCCAGCGCCTTCACTTTCTCAGCGATCCGAGCGGCGTCGAACTGCCCCCAGCCCTCGTTGAAGGGCACCCACAGACACACCGACACGCAGTTATAGAGAGAACCGATCATTTCCTCCAGGTCGCGCTCGAACCGGGCGCGGCCTTTTTCGTCGGCACGGCCGAACTTCCGGGAGGGTTTGTCCTTCACCTTGACGCCGATAAAGGGCAGATACTGGGTGTAGAGCGGCAGGAACGGGTCCCCGCCGCTGGGGGCGTCCTGCCAAACCAGGATCCCCAGGCGATCACAGTGGTAGTACCACCGGGCCGGCTCGATCTTGATGTGCTTGCGCAGCATGTTGAAGCCCATGGCCTTCACCGTGCGCAGATCGTGGAGGATCGCCTCATCGGATGGCGCGGTATAGAGTCCGTCCGACCAATAGCCCTGGTCCAGCAGGCCGGTCTGGAAGTACGGCTCGTTGTTGAGGGCAAAGACCTTGTGCCCCTTATACTCCACGGTGGAAAACTTCCGCATGCCGAAATAGCTCTCCACGTGGTCTGTTCCCAAGTCCGCCTCCACCGTGTAGAGGAAGGGATCCTCGGTTGTCCAGGGATGGAAACAATCCGGCGGGATCTGGCAGCAGCCCCGGCCGTCCCCCTTGCTCTCGCAGATGATTCGTCCGTCCATGCGTACCTTCACCCGGACACCGGCGGGGTCGTCTGCGCAGATCTCCCAATTCAGGCACCGCGCATCAAAGTCCGGCGTCAGGCGCAGGCTTTTGATGTAGTTATCCGGCACGCTCTCCAGCCACACCGTCTGCCAGATGCCGCTGGTGGCGGTATACCAGATGCCGCCCCGGTGGTATTTCTGCTTGCCGTAGGCGTGCTCGCCGCCGTTGGTCACATCCCGCACTGCCGCGGTCAGCCTGTTTTCTCCTTCCTTCAGGGCGTCGGTGATATCCAGCGTGAAGGGCAGATAGCCGCCCTCGTGGCCGCCCACGGCAATGTCGTTTATCCGGACTGCGCAACTCTGGTCCACGGCGCCGAAGTGAAGCAGCACCCTATCCTTCCGGAAGCCCTCCGGCAGGATGAAGGTTCTTTCATACCACAGCGTCTCCCCGCTCTGCAGCTGGAAATCGCAGCCGGAGAGCAGGCACTCCGGGGAAAAGGGTACAAGGATCGTACCGGTGCGGCGGCGGGAGTACTCGTCGCCGTCCTCCACCGTGTACGTCCACGGCCCGTTCAGGTTGAGATAACTGTCCCGCACCAGCTGTGGCCGGGGGTATTCCGGCAGGGGGTGCTCCCGGTCCAGGGCCTCTCCCCAGGGGGTATAGAGCTGCTTCACACCGCCGCCTCCTTCCTCTTCCGCCGCCCCAGCAGGGCGATGACGGCGAAGAGCAGCAACAATATCGCTGCCGCCATCAGGAAAATGCCCGGCGTGGGCACCTCCTTTACGGTGCCCAGATCCTCGTAGGTCATGCCGGTGGAGCGGATGGCCAGCACGCCCAGATACGGGCCGATGACCATGGGGATCAGCACCTGGAAGATGATGCGGATACCCTGGAACCTCCCGGCCATATTCTCCGGCGTATAGTCCCGGATGAGGCCGTTGCAGCAGGCCAGGATCACCATACCGCCGCCCAGCATCACGATGCCGGCGCCCAGCACGGCCCACTGGCTGCGGGCAAAGTACATCAGCACCAGGCCCGCGATGCCCACCGGCGCCGCCACCCACAGGCTGGGCAGCTTTCCCGCCCGGTCCACCGTCCGGCCCACGGCTACGGACACGGCGGAGCTGACGATCAGCACGCCTGCCAGCAGCATGGTGTAGTCGGTGATGCCCAGAAACCGCTGGATGTAAATAATAAGGTATGGCATGTATACCTGCTGACTGATGCAGTAGACCCCCAGCGCGCACAGGGAGAGATACAGCAACGGGTTGGCTTTCACCACCGACGGGCGCAGGCCGTAGACGGTGTCGGCGAAGTAGCTGCCCTCAGAGCGGTGCAGCTTCTCCGGTTCCTTCAGAAAGAACAGGCCCAGAATTCCCCCCAGGACCGTCATACCGCCCACGATGCGGAAGAACAGGGACCAGTTGCCCCTCTGTGTCAGACCGTCCAGGGCGCCGAACACCACCAGCATGGCGATCAGCGGCATGACGGCCAGCACCGTCTCCGTCCGGCCACGGTTGTCCTCGGTGGTCACGTCGGTGACCCAGGCGTTGAAGGCGGCATCGTTGGCGGTGGAGCCGAAGAAGGTCATCACGCAGTCCAGAACCACCACCAGCACGGCGACTTTGTGGGCAGCGGCGGCGTAGGCAACGGTGTAGTTGATGGCCGGCACGCGCACCAGGGCGAACACGGCAATGCTGACGCCCCACAGCAGATAGCCCACCACGATGAATGCCTTCCGCCTGCCCAGTTTATCGCTGAGGGCGCCCATGACCAGCGTGGTCACCGTGGCGGTGACGGCGCTCCAGCCCACCATGGCGGCGATCATGGACGTGTCACCGGAGATTCTGTTATAGAGAAACACGTTGAAATACATGTTCTCGATGACCCAGGCGATCTGGCCGAACAGGCCGAAGATCAGCAATGCCGCCCAGGTGCGTCCGCCCAAAGGTGTGGATTTCTTCCTCATCGCTCCTCCGCCTCCAGATTCCAGCCGTACAGGGGATAGCGCTGCACAGCGCCGAACAGCTTCTGCTTCAGGTTGGGGTATTTTTTCTCCAGATCCGCGATCAGCTCCTTGATCTCCTGGCGGCGGCTTGTGCCGTCGGCGGGACAGGGATTCTTCACCACCGGAAGCTCCAGCTTTTCCACCGTGCGGCGGATCTCGTCCTCATGGCAGTAGAGCAGGGGCCGGATCTGGGTGATGCCGGTGCGGTCCAGATACGTCACCGGCTGAAAGCAGCCGATGCGGCCCTCAAAGAGCAGGTTCATCAGCAGCGTTTCCACGGCGTCGTCATAGTGGTGGCCCAGAGCGATCTTGTGGATGTCCCGCTCCACCAGGGCGGTGTTGAGACTGCCCCGGCGCAGCTTGGCGCACAGCGAGCAGGGGTTCTTCTCCTTCCGCTCCTCAAAGACGATCTCATAGACCGGCACGGCGATGCGGATATAGGGCACGCCCCAGCTCTCGCACAGTTCCGCCACCGGGGCGAAGTCCATGCCGGGCATACCCATCTCCAGAGTGATGGCCTCCACGGTGAAGGGCACGGGGTAGAACTCCCGCAGCCGCACCAGGGCGGCCAGGGTCAAAAGGCTGTCCTTCCCGCCGCTGACGCCCACGGCGATCCGGTCCCCCGGGGCGATCATGTGGTAGTCCTCCACGCAGCGCCGGACAAGTCCCAGAATATGCTGCATAACGGCTCCTCCGTGAAAAATAAATTTGAGTTTAGAGAAAACAAAAGAAAACAGGAGTAATCGAGAGAAAATCGCAGATGTTTTGCCCATAATCAAAAATAGTATTGACAAGGAAAAAGTGCTGTGCTATAAATAATCCTGCGCGTTTGAGCGCCTTTCTCCCTCCCGATTGTAACAAGGGAACCCGGAAAAGTAAAGCAACAAACATCGAAATAAATGGAGGAAACAACATGTCCACTTTCATGGCAAACAAGGCCAACATTGAGCGCAAGTGGTACGTCGTGGATGCCGCCGGCCAGCCTCTGGGCAAGACCGCCGTCATCGTGGCCGACCTGCTGCGCGGCAAGGGCAAAGTCACTTACACCCCCCACGCCGACTGCGGTGACAACGTCATCGTCATCAACGCCGGCAAGGCCGTTCTGACCGGCAACAAGCTGGAGCAGAAGTACTACCGCACCCACTCCGGTTGGGTGGGCGGTCTGAAGGAGACCAAGTACCGCATCCTGATGCAGGATAAGCCCGAGCTGGCCATGCGCGTGGCCGTCCGCGGCATGATGCCCCGCAACACCGTCACCAAGGACTCCCTGAAGCGCCTGCACATCTACGCCGGTGCCCAGCATGAGCATCAGGCCCAGAAGCCCGAACTGGTCAAGTAAGGAGGAAAAGAAGAATGTATCAGTCCAAGAATCCCTATCTGTACGGCACCGGCCGTCGCAAGTCCTCCGTGGCCCGCGTGCACCTGTTCCAGGGCGGCACCGGCAAGATCACCATCAACGGCCGCGACATCGACGAGTACTTCGGTCTGGAGACCCTGAAGATGGTCGTCCGTCAGCCCCTGAACACCACCAACACCACCGGCAAGGTGGACATCGTTGCCACCGTCGAGGGCGGCGGTGTGTCCGGCCAGGCCGGCGCCCTGCGTCACGGCATTGCCCGCGCTCTGCTGCTGGTGGATCCCGAGTTCCGCCCCCTGCTGAAGAAGGCCGGCTTCCTGACCCGCGATCCTCGCATGAAGGAGCGCAAGAAGTACGG
>CAMVMU010000062.1 GCA_947168655.1 uncultured Oscillospiraceae bacterium | reverse complement strand
CCGCCGCCGCCGTGAGGCGTGGCAAAGGTCTTGTGCAGGTTCATGTGGATGCAGTCAAAGCCCATGTCGCCGGGGCGGACGACGCCCATAACGGCGTTGAGGTTGGCGCCGTCGTAGTAGCACAGGCCGCCTGCCTCGTGGACCAGGCGGGTGATCTCCAGGATGTTCTCATCGAAGATACCCACGGTGTTGGGGTTGGTCAGCATCAGACCGGCGGTGTCCGGACCCAGGACGGCCTTCAGGGCCTCCAGATCCACGCAGCCGTTGGGGGCCGAAGGGATGTTCACCACCTGGAAGCCACACATGGCGGCGGTGGCGGGGTTGGTGCCGTGGGCGGAGTCGGGGACGATGATCTTGGTGCGGCCCATGTCGCCCCTGGCGTGATGGTACTGCTTGATCAGCAGCACACCGGTGAACTCACCGTGAGCGCCGGCAGCGGGCTGGAAGGTCATGCCGGTCATGCCGGTGATCTCGCACAGGTACTTCTTGGCGGTGTCCAGCACGTCGCGGCAGCCTACCACGGAGTAGGCCGGGGCCAGGGGATGCACGCCGGTGAAGCCGGGCAGGGCGGCCATCTCCTCGTCGATGCGGGGGTTATACTTCATGGTGCAGGAGCCCAGGGGATAGAAGCCGCAGTTGACGCCGTGGACGTGCTGGTTCAGCTCCGTGTAGTGGCGGCTCAGATCGACTTCGCTCATCTCCGGCAGAGCCGGGGGCGTCTGACGGCGGAAAGACTCGGGCAGGGCCACGGTCTCCACGTCGCACTTGGGCAGCAGGTCACAGTGCCGGCCGGGAACGCTCTTTTCAAAAATCAGCTTCATTTTGCCAGCACCTCCTTCACGATGGCAATTGCCCGATCCAGGTCGGCCTTGGCGGCCTTCTCGGTGGCGCACCAAAGCACGCCGCCCTCGATGGGCAGGCCGCCCAGGATGCCAGCTTTCTCCAGAGCGGAGAGGACCTCGTCCTGACGGGGCAGGGTGGTGACGAACTCGTGGAAGAAGTCACCGGTGTAAACCAGGTCCACACCGTCGATGGCGGTGAGGCCGCGGCACAGATAGTGGGCCTTGGCCATGGACTGGCGGGCCACCTCGGCGATGCCGTCGGGGCCCATGGCGGCCATGTACACGCTGGCGGTCAGAGCGCACAGAGCCTGGTTGGAGCAGATATTGCTGCTGGCCTTCTCGCGGCGGATGTGCTGCTCGCGGGCCTGCAGGGAAAGAACATAGGCGCGGTTGCCGTCGTGGTCCACCGTCTCGCCGACGATGCGGCCGGGCAGCTTGCGCATGTGCTTGGTGGTGGTGGCCATGTAGCCCAGGTACGGGCCGCCGAAGCTGATGGGCATGCCCAGAGGCTGGCCCTCGCCCACGGCCACGTCGGCGCCGCAGTCAAAGGGGGTCTTCATGATGCCCAGGGCGATGGGGTTGCAGCCCATGACGTACATGGCGCCGGCGGCGTGGACCAGGCTGCCGATGGCGTCGGCATCCTCCAGCTGGCCGAAGAAGTTGGGCTGCTGGAGATAGAAGGAGGCCACGTCGGGAGTCAGCATCTCGCGGAGAGCGTCCATGTCGGTCTTGCCGTCCTTCATGGGCACCACGCGCATCTCGTCACCGGTGCCATAGCAGTAGGTGCGGATGGTATTGATGGTGTCGGGGTGGGCAGCGGCGCTGACCAGGGTCACGCGGCGCTTGCGGTCGCGGCACATGGCGGCGGCCTCGGCGGCGGCCTCAGCGCCGTCGTACATGGAGGCGTTGGACACGTCCATGCCGGTGAGCTCGCAGATCATGGTCTGGTACTCGAAGATGGACTGCAGCACGCCCTGGCTCATCTCGGCCTGATAGGGGGTATAGGCGGTGAGGAACTCCTCTTTGTTGGGCACGGTCTTGACGATGCTGGGAATATAGTGGTCATAAGCGCCGGCACCGCGGAGCACCGTGGGAAACACGGTGTTCCGGGCGGCCATAGCGGCCACGGCGCGGCTGACCTCCAGCTCGCTCATCCCCTCGGGGATGTCCAGCGGGCGATCCAGGTACATCTCAGCGGGCACATCGCGATACAGGTCACGGAAGTCCTGCATCCCGATGGCGCGCAGCATCTCCTGGCGCTGCTGGTCGGTGGAAGGTACGTAGCTCATCGTTCTCCTCCGTTTAGCCCTCGGTGGCGCAGAAAGCCTCGTAGGCGGCGGCGTCCAGCAGCTCCTCGGTGCCGGTGACATTCTCCACCTTGATAATCCAGGCGCCGTAGGGATCCTGGTTCAGCATCTCGGGGGCGTCCAGCAGGTCCTCGTTGACGGCGCACACGGTGCCGCTGACGGGGCTGACCAGATCGCTGACGGCCTTGACGGACTCCACATCGCCGAACGCCTCGCCGGCGGTGCACTCGTCGCCCTCCTGGGGCAGGTTGATGAACACCACGTCGCCCAGAGCGTCCTGGGCAAAGTCAGAGATGCCGATGACGGTGACGCCGTCTTCCTCGCGGATCCACTCGTGGGACTGGGAATACTTCAGTTCAGCAGGAAAGTTCATGTTGTTACCTCCAAGTTATAAATTATTTAGGGTTTGTATGGTTTCTTAGAAGCCGACCTTGGCGGCGAAGCCCTCCAGAGCGGTCTCAAACTCGTCGTCGGAGAAGCAGTACTTCATCTCCGTGAAGTTGCTGCGCAGGCGGATGACGTCCTCCTTGACTTCCTTGCCGCGCAGGATGCAGTCGGCCATGATGGCGGCCAGCTGCTCGAACTCCTTCTTGCCGAAGCCGAAGCGGGTCATCTCGCTCATGCCCATGCGCAGAGCGCCGGAGGCGGTGAAGCCCTCCTCGTCCGGGGTGGCCTGGTAGTTGACGATGATGTTGTTGCGCTCCAGACGCTCAGCGATCTCGGCGCCCTGGGCGTAGCCCACGGAGACGATGACCTGGTGGGTCTCGGTGTAGTCGATGGCGGGATCGCCGCACACGTTGAGGCCCTGGGCCTTCAGGCACTTGGCGAAGTACTTGGCGTTCTCGATGATGTTCTTCTGATACTCGTCCTTGAAATAGTTCATCTCATAGGCGGCCATCAGCAGACCCAGCTGGGTGCCCAGATGGTGGTTGGACACGCTGCCGGGGAAGGCGCGGCGCTCGATGGTCTCCCACAGGCCGTACTTCAGATCGTCTTCCTTGTAGTTCACAGCCACGACACCGCGCTGGGGACCGAAGAAGGTCTTGTGGGTGGAACCGGTGACGATCTCGGCGCCCTCGGCGAAGGGCTGCTGGAAGTGGGGACCAACCAGACCCAGAACGTGGGCCATATCGTACATGATGGTAGTGGGGATCTTCTGCTCATCCACGAACTGACGGATGGCGGCCACGGGTTCCTTGTGCAGCACCATGCTCTTGCCGAAGATGATGAACTCGGGGCGGTACTGCTCGATGACCTTCTTGGTCTCCTCCACGTCGATCTTGAAGATGTTGTCCTTGCAGACGGGGAAGTTCACCACGGCGCTGCGCTCGGTGACGGGATCCACGGCGATGTAGTCGTGGAGGGCGCCCATGGGCTGAGCGGACAGGTGGCCGCCCTTGATGATGTGGTTGTTCAGCACGTAGCCCAGACGCTTGGCATCGTGCTTGCGGTCCAGGCGGTTCTTCCAGTCCATCAGAGCGGAGAACACGGCCATGTTGGACATCTGGCCGCTGATCACGCGGGTCTCCACCTCGGTGCAGCCGAAGTATTTGCGCAGCTCTTCCACAGCCAGCTGCTCCACCTCGTCGATGAACTTGGTGCCCTGATAATAGAAGATGTCCTTGTCATAGAAGGGGACGACCTTCTTGTGCTCGGCATAGCGGCAGGAGGGATCGGAGGAGCACAGCAGCTGCACAGCGCGGCTGGGGGTGTTCTCCGAGGGAATCAGGTTGATGCAGAGCTTCTGACGCCAGATGTGGTTCTCCTCGGCCTTCTTCAGCAGCTCAAGAGCGCGGATGGGACGCTCGTCGGTGCTGATCTCGCGCTGGGCGAGCTCCACACCGTAGATCAGGGGACGGGCGTAGGGGGGCGCGGTGACGCTCATGTGGCGGGCGGGGATGGCGGCCTTCAGGCGCTTGCCGCGGATGTCCACCTCCACGATGTCGTCCACCAGCACGTCACTGGCGATGTAGCAGGTGCCGATGGCGCGCTTGGCCACCTCATCGGTGATGACGGTCTCCAGGCCCTCACCCTCGGCCTTGTAGTAGGGCACCATGGTGCCGCTGGTGACCCAGCCGATCTGCTCGTCGCCGCGATAGATGGGCATACCGGCGCGCATGACGCCGCGGTCCAGCAGGACGATGGGCTTGATGACCTTGGGCAGGTCTGCCATATCGGAGAAGTCACGGTTCTGGATACGCTTGAAAGCGGCACTCTGCTTTTCCAGAGGAGCACGGCCCACGAAGTCGCCCTTACGCTCGGAGAAGCTGACGGCAAACTTGGCCAGGGACACGGCGAAAATGGGCATGGGCACGCCATCGGGATCGACGCCCATCTCATGGCCGTACAGAGGCATACCGGCCTCCAGACGCAGGGTGTCGCGAGCGCCCAGACCGGCGGGCTTGGCGCCCAGCTCGATCAGGCGGTTCCACAGCCAGGCGGCCTCGGCGGAGCGGATGAAGACCTCATAGCCCAGAGGCTCGCCGGTGTAGCCGGTCTTGGCCACGCGGACCTGATGGCCCTCGAACTCCAGGGTGTTCAGGGCGTTCTTCATGGGCTCGGTGACGGCCACACCGCCGGCGAGGGTGGTGAGCAGCTCCTTGCTCTTGGGGCCCTGGACGGCGATGGAAGCCCAGTCGGCGGTGATATTGGTGATGGTGACGTCGAACTTTTCGGCGATGGGCAGCAGGTGCGCCAGGTCCTTGTCGGTGTTGGCGGCGTTGACCACCAGCAGGAAACGATCCTCCTCAAAGCGGTACAGGTAGGCGTCGTCCACGGCGCTGCCGTCCTCGGCGGGAATGATGCAGTACTGGGCGGTGTTCAGGTCCAGGGCATCCACGTTGCTGCTGAGCACGTGCTGCAGGTAAGCGACGCGGTCAGGGCCGGCCACCAGCAGACGGCCCATGTGGGACACGTCGAACAGGGAGCAGAAGTGGCGGGTGTACAGGTGCTCGGCAACGATGCCGGTGGGGTACTGGACGGGCATTTCCCATCCGCCGAAGTCCACCATGGTGGCACCTGCCGCCACGTGGACATCGTAGAGCTGGGTGCGTTTGAGTTCGCTCATTTGATTCCTTCCTTTCGCATTCGGGTTTTATGACCATTGATTTGCTGTGACAAAATAATAAAAAGAGGCAAAAAGACCCCTTACAGCCTTTTTGCCTCCGTCTCAGCCTGAGAGATTCCCGGGGATGCCTGCGCATCGCGTCCCGGTTGCCCCTTTGGTGTGCGTTCCGTAACGCGCACTTTCCGAAGTTTCGTCCGGATCCGATCCCCTTTGCCTGAGAGTTTTTGCATTCCCCTTCGGCGCCGCACGGCGTGCGGTCTCTCTCGGATCCATCAACCGACCTGTATTCGATTTTTGCGCCGCACAGCGGCAGCTTATGCGGCCAGAACCGCCCCGGCCCGACGGGGAAAGGATCCGGCACACAATATAAATCATAAGCGAACACAGTTTATCATTTGGATGTTTGCCTGTCAATCCCTCTTGCGCAGAAACATTCCCCTTTTTCTTCGGCCGCCTGCACAGGCGGGGATGGGGTCTTGCTTTTTTCTCACTTTTCGCTATACTGATAACGATCAATGCCCGCTGAGCCGTGGGGAGAGCGTGACAGAACAGCCGCCTCAGCGGATACAATCTGTGAAACGAGGAGAGCCGAACGATGATTCAGAAACAGCTGAAAGAATATTTTGCCGCCCACCGTCGGGAGATGGTGGCGGATATCTGCCGCCTGGTGCGCATAGACAGCGTGAAGGGAGAGCCCCAGCCCGGCATGCCCTTCGGCGCCGGTCCTGCCGCCGCTTTGGAGGAGGCTCTGACCATGGCCCGGGATATGGGCTTTGCCGTGAAGAACTGGGACAGCTACGTGGGCACCGTGGACTTTGGCCCCGGCCAGCGGCAGCTGGATATGCTGGCCCATCTGGACGTGGTGCCGGTGGGCAACGACTGGACGGTCACCGCCCCCTTCGTGCCGCTGGAAAAGGACGGCATGCTCTACGGCCGGGGCACGGCGGACGACAAGGGCCCGGCCGTGGCTGCCCTGTATGCCATGCGCGCCGTGAAGGACCTGGGGATCCCCCTGAACAAGAGCGTGCGGCTGATCCTGGGCACCGATGAGGAGAGCGGCAGCGCCGACATCGCCTATTACTATCAGCGTCAGACAGAGGCGCCTATGACCTTCTCTCCGGACGCGGATTTCCCCGTTATCAATATTGAGAAGGGTCGTGCCCACGGTGAGTTTTCCGCACAGTGGGAGGCAGGCAATGCTCTGCCCCGGCTGGTGAGCTTCCACAGCGGCACCCGGGCCAACGTGGTGCCCGGCCTGGCAGAGGCCGTGGTGGCGGGCATGAACCCGGAGATCATCCATTCCGCAGCCCAGCTGGTCACCGCCGAAACCGGGATCGCCTTTGACCTGACGGATGGAGCGAACGAGACGAGGATCACTGCCCACGGCGAGAGCGCACACGGCTCCACGCCCATGGACGGGAACAACGCCCTGACAGGCCTTCTGACCCTGCTGTGCCGTCTGCCCCTGGCCCCGGACGGCGCCACCGAGCGTGTCCATGCCCTGAACGAGCTGTTCCCCCACGGCGACTGGCGGGGCATTGCGGCGGGCGTGGACCGGCATGACGACCTCTCCGGTGACACCACCCTGGCTTGTACCGTAC
>CAMVMU010000061.1 GCA_947168655.1 uncultured Oscillospiraceae bacterium | reverse complement strand
GGACGCCACCTTCATCAAGCAGGCGTACCTGGGCAATTACACCATCGGCTGGTAACGGGAGAACGCCTGTAAAACAGAAAAACGGAACAGCCGGGCGTGCCGAACTCTGCGGCGCGCCCGGTTTCCGCAACTTCCCCTTGACGCAATGCGGGAGGGGACTTTATAATAATAAAATGACACCTATGATAGACATCCCCCTGCGGAGGGATGATACGGGAGAATGCAAAAGGAGCCTGCTGACATGAATGGATGGAACAAACTGTTTGCCGCCATGGTGCTGGTCGCCGTGCTGCTGGGACTGCCCGGGACCGCCGGAAAGGCTTTTGCCGCCGGTGAGGGCATCGGCGTTACGGTCACCCGGTCCGGCGATACCGTGTCGGTGGCGCTGGTCACGCTGGAGGACCTGACCTTCGGCGGCGTGGAGGGTTATTTCGACTTTGACGACACCGCCTTCGCCTTCCAGTCCAGCCAGGGCGGCGTGCTGGAGACGGCGGTCAACGTGGAAGGCCGGAAATTCAGCTCCGATACGGGGAAACAACTGAACGCGCCCAAGGGGACCGAGCTGGTGGTCTTTACCTATCGCCTCAGCGCGGGCTTCCGCGCGGACCAGTCCTATGCGTTCACTTTTGATCTGGAGGACGCCTACAGCAGCCAGCTGGTCTCCTACGACTGGCTGGACCTGGATGAGAACGGCTCCGTCTGGCACCATCTGAGCGCGGTGCTGCCGGGGACGGACCCCCAGCCGGGGACGGACCCGCAGCCGGGGACGGAACCCCAGCCGGGCACGGAACCCCAGCCGGGTACGGAGCCCCAGCCGGGGACGGACCCCCAGCCGGGGACGGACCCCCAGCCGGGGACGGACCCGCAGCCGGGGACGGAACCCCAGCCGGGGACGGACCCCCAGCCGGGCACGGAACCCCAGCCGGGCACGGAGCCCCAGCCGGGTACGGAGCCCCAGCCGGACCCGCCTCTTCAGCCGTGGGATCCGGCCCCCCACACCGTGACGTACGTGGACGAGGACGGAAAGGTCCTCTTTGAGATGGTGGTGGAGGACGGCGAGACCCTGCAGGAGATCGACCGGCCGGAAGAGGAGCAGAAGTGGGCCGTACACGGCGTCGCGTTCGACTTCGACCTGCCCGTTGACCGGGACATCGTGCTGGTGGCCACCAAGCCCGAGGACCTGAAGGAGGCCGCCGAGTTGACGGTGAGCCTCAGCGCCGACGCGGATGTTCGCGGGATCATCTTTATGATCCGCTTTGCGGGTGAGGAGAAGACGGAATCATACGCGCTGACAAGCGGCGGGGAGAAACTGTTCCAGATACCGGTGGGAACCGCCTGTGAGCTGACCGTTAAGGGCAGCGAGGGCATGGCCCTCTCCGCCGCCGTCACCGCCGACGGCAAGGCGCAGGACGAGATCAGAACGGGCGCGGGGGAGAACCTGACGGTCTCCGCCGCCATGGGCGCCGGAGAGAACCGGGTGGAGATCAGCGCCACGGAGCAGGCGGCGCAGAAAAAATCCATCGTACCTATCGTGCTGGGCGCTGCCGCCGTGGGCACAGTGGCCACGGCCGCGGCGGTGATCACGGCAAAGAAGCGCAAGAAATAACGGAACGGTTCCTCCGGGGAACAGACGGGAACGGACGGATGAAGAAACAGCAGATCGCGAAAAAACTGATACGCGGCGCGGACCGCGCCCTGAGCACGGCCTTTATGGCGGTGCTGATGCTGCTGCTGTTTTTTGCCGTGTACGTGACCATGGAGAACCGCAGCATCATGGCCGAGGCCAGCACACTGGTGTATGAGAGCTACAAGCCCACGGCGGACGACACGGGGGCCTTTTTCGACCTGGTGGAGATCAACCCCGACGTGATCGGCTGGCTGGCCATCGACAATACCAGCATCGACTATCCCCTGGTCCAGGGCAAAAACAACAACGAATACCTCAACAAATCCGTGACGGGGGAGTTCGCCCTGGGCGGCTCCCTGTTTCTGGACTACCGGAACGCGCCGGACTTCTCCGATCCGCTGTCCATCGTCTACGGACACAACATGACCGGCGACATGATGTTCGGCAGCATCGACAACTACGACGACCCCGACTACTTCAACAGCCATCTCGACGGCACGCTGTACTGCGGCGGGGCATACTACAGGCTGGAGATCTTTGCCTACATCTCCGCGGACGGACACAACGCCAGAATATACGCGCCCCGTCTGAATGAGGAGGACTGCCGGGAGTGGCTGCAGGAGATCGGGGAGCTGGCCCGCAACCGCACGGAGAAGATCCCGGAGGACGGGCCCATCCTGCTGATGAGCACCTGCGCCATCGGACAGACCAACCAGCGGAACCTGCTGGCCGCCGCCATCCGGCCCGGCGGCACGCCCCTGTGGGAGTCGCCGCAGCACACCTCTCACACCGGTACGCTGCTGCACTTCACCATGCCCCAGCAGCCGCCCTGGCCCTGGCTGATCTCGGCAGGCGTGCTGCTGACGGCGTTCACGGCGCTGTTCATCCTGTGGAAGCGGAAAAAGGAAAAGGAATCAAGCCATGGAGAATAGAGAGCATACCCCGAAAGAGGAGCCGCTGGAGGAGCTCCTCCGCCAGATCCGGGAGCCGGCGGAGGAGAACAACGCCGGACAGGAGAGCCCGACGGACGGAAGCGATGGCAAGACCTCCCAACAGACCCCGCAGAAAGATAAAAAGGCGAAAAACGCCCCCAAGAGCGGCGTGCTGGCCGACGCGGTGGCGCTGCTGCTGCGCATCGGATGGATCGCCTTCATCTTCGCCGTTTTGCTGCTGGTGGTCTGCGGCGTGACCGTGAACCGGGGCCAGCGGATGGAGCCCGCCTTTCACGACCGGGACGTGGTGATCTACTACCGGCTGGCCAAGGATATCCAGGCCGGCGAGGTGGTGGTGTTCCGGGGCGAGAACGACGTGCCACTGTTGGGCCGGGTGGTGGCAAAGGGCGGCGACACCGTGGATATCGACGCCAACGGCCTGAAGATCAACGGCTACTACCAGACGGAGCCCTACCGCAACGGCACCACCGTCCTCTTTGAGGGCGGCGCCGCCCTGCCGGTGACCCTGCGCCCCGGGGAGTTCTTCATCCTGTGCGACGACCGCTCCCAGAGCAGCGACAGCCGGGTCTACGGACCCATTTCCGCCGACCGGGTTTTGGGACGGGTGATGCTGTCCATCCGGCAGAGGGACTTCTGAAATCTGCCCCAAAACGACTATGTCGTTTTGGGGCAAGAGGCTTGCAGCCTGCTGCGCGCACTCGCTTGCGTGAGACGCTCGCACACTTCGCAGGCTGAGAGGTGAAATTTCCGACGTACACGCCGTCGGAAATTTCAATTTCAACTCTTCGCGCCGTATGCGGCGCGAAATCTGCGATGCTTTTAGAAAACGACAACAAGCCCTCCGGCTGAGGCCGGAGGGCTTTTGTTATCTCAACTCTTGTAAAGTAAAACTGCTTTGCAGGGGAAAACCGGGTCAGACACCGGCGCCCACCTGCTTTTTCCCGGCGGTCAGACGGCCCACACCGCGGGCGATGAGCCAGACGAGGGAGGCGCCCAGGAAGATGGCGATGAGATAGAGCAGCAGGAACACGGCGAAGGGCACTTTCTGCTGGATGACGTCGAACACCGGCAGAGAGCTGGTGAAGTAGGGGCTGATGTAGAACATATTGAAGGTCTCATCCCCCAGAATACCGGCGTGGTAGAGCCCCATATTCAGCGCCTCGGCAAGAAGGACGAACACCAGAAAGACGCCGAAGCCCCGCTGCAGGTTCCGGAAGGTGGTCTTCACCTGACCGGTGAGGAGCAGCCAGAGGGACACCACCAGACTGCCCAGATGGAGATACATGGTGTGGACGTCCACCAGAGCGGTGCGGACGAAGCAGGACTCGGGGTAGACGGCGGTGGCGAGGCTGCCCAGAATGGTAAAAAAGGCCATGTAGGACAGCAGGGACCGGCGCAATGGACTCTCCTTCAGAAACGCGCAGATCAGGGAGGCGAAGATGGGGGTGGTGCAGAGCTGGAAGGGGAAGGCGTACCACTGGTAGTCCCACGTGCCGGTCTGGGCGGCGGGGTCGAAGCTGTAGGACCAGATGATCTGCTTGATTGCCTCCAGCACCAGAGCGCCGATACCGTAGACCAGCAGGACGGTTTTCAGCGTTTTCTCCCGGTCACTGTGCTTCCGGGTGACCAGAAGGACCAGCACCACCGCCGAGATGGCCAGGCAGATCAGATGGAACGGCCCGTAGCTGGCGGGCCGGGGGATTTCAAACTGCAGCGCCAGGATGATCTTTTCCGCAAGGGTCATGGGATCCTGCCCTTTCCTGCCGCCAGATTCGCTCCGGGGACGGAGGCGCGGCACGGAGACGATTATACCACACCATGGCGGAATATCCACCGTTTCGGCGGAATTATCCGTTTTGCACAAAATACGGGGAGCGTCGGGGAATTCCTTATCCAATTCGCCAAAAACCCATTGTATTTCCCGGCGCTTTGTGCCACAATGGGGGCAGAGACACAACACGTTGAGCTTTCAACGGGGAGGGATATGTGAAATGAAGATCCTGTTCGTGACCAGCGAGTGCGCGCCTTTCAGCAAATCCGGCGGGCTGGCGGACGTGGCGTTCTCCCTGCCGCCGGCGCTGAAGGAGGCGGGGGACGAGATCGCCATCATCACGCCGCTGTACCGCTGCGTGAAGGAGAAGTTCGGCGACCAGCTGGAGCTGGTGGCGTCCCCCACGGTGATTCTGGGGGACTGGAAGACGAAATGCGGCCTCTACCGGGGCGACCGGGGCGGCGTGACCGTGTGGTTCGTGGCCTATGACGACTTCTTCGACCGGCCCCGGCTCTACGGCTACGACGACGACGGACGGCGGTTCGCCTTTTTCAGCCGCGCCGTCATCGACCTGCTGCCTTTCCTCGATTTCCGGCCGGAGATCCTCCACTGCAACGACTGGGAGACGGCGCCGGCGGTGCTGTATCTCAAGAACGACCAGGCGTGGCGGCAGGATCTGCGGGGCATCAAGTCCGTCTACACCATCCACAACATCGCCTATCAGGGACAGTTCGGCGCCGCCGAGCTGGAGCGCACCTTCGCCCTGCCCGGCGGCTGGTATCAGGGCGGCCTGGGCTACGAGTACCAGGGGCGGCATGACATCAACCTGATGAAGGGCGCCATCCTCATGGCGGACGCCGTGTCCACCGTCTCCGCCACCTACGCCCGGGAGCTCCATCACCCGGACTTCGGACACGGGCTGGAGCAGGTCATGGACATGGTGGAGCGCAAGACCTACGGCATCCTCAACGGCATCGACATGGCCCACTACGACCCCGCCATCGACCCCCGCATCCCCTGCCGCTTCACCGTGGAGGATACCGCCGGAAAGGCCGTGTGCAAGGCAGCCATCCAGAAGAAATTCGGCCTGGCACAGGAGCCGGCGTGGCCCCTGCTCTGCTCCGTGGCGCGGCTGGTGGAGCAGAAGGGCATTGAACTCATTAAAGAGATCCTGCCGGAGCTGATGAAGATGGGCGTGCAGCTCATCGTGTTCGGCCAGGGCGAGCAGCAGTACATCGACTATTTCAACTGGGCAAAGCAGCAGTGGCCGGGGCAGCTGGGCTTCTCCAGCGACTACTCCGAGCAGGTGGCCAGCGAGGTGTTCGCCGGGGCGGATATGTACCTGATGCCCTCCCGGTTCGAGCCCTGCGGCCTGAGCCAGATGATGGCCATGCGCTACGGCACCGTGCCCATCGTACACGAGACCGGCGGACTCAAGGACTCCGTGCGCCCCTACAGCGCCTTTGACGGCATCGGCGACGGCTTCTCCTTTGCCAACTATCAGCCCAAGGCGCTGTACCTCGCCATCCAGGAGGCGGTGAAGCTCTACTTCGGCGACGAGGAGATGTTCCGCAAGCTGCGCCGCCGCTGCATGACCAAGGACTTCTCCTGGACCCGCAGCGCCCAGGCCTATCAGCGGATGTACAGCGACATCGCCGACGAGGGCACCGGCGGCGCCGACCTGGCCTTTGACGAGGCCTTCGCCTATCTCAAGCCCATCTATGAGGAGCTGTACGGGGACTATCTGGCCCGCCACGGCGCCGAGCTGCCCGACGACTACCGCCGCATTGCCCAGATCCAGATTCTGGGCCGTGGCGCCGGCTTCTTCTACATGGAGCTGCGCAAGGACGGCATCCGCATCGAGCCCACCACCTACCACGACGCCGAGGTGTTCCTGGCCGCCAGCTTCGACAATCTGGTGGGCATGACCGACGGCTCCGTATCCGCCGACCGGCTGTTCATGAACGGACAGATGAAGGTGCTGGGCAACATCGCCAAGGGCGCCGAGTTGCGCCACATGCTGCGCCCCCTGTCCCGGCGGAAAGGGAAGAAGGAGGAATGAGGGACCCCTCATCAGTCAGCCCTCCGGGCTGACTGCGACTCGCTTCGCTCGCTTGCATAAGTTCGTGCAGCCAAATCATAGATTTGGGCACTCACTTAAGCTTCCCCCCGGGGGGAAGCCTTTGGAGGATCGACCCGGAGGGGGAGATCTTTGGCGCAAAACAGAAAAAACTGCCGCCCGGAAGGAGGCACTTCGTAAGGAAGTGCTTCCCTCCCTTTTCGAGGATTGAAAGTGTTAGTCAACACTGGTATAATCATCTCGATACAATTGAATGATTGGAGGAAGCATATGATCGTCTATCATTATAGCCAGACATTAAAGGCAGAAGATCGTTTAGTGCCGGGCCATCTGGATTTTTTTGATCTTTGCGAACCATTCATGCAGGCATTGTCACATGGCCGGGATTGCTTTTTCAGCATGCTGCTGAACGGCAAGTATATGTTCGCGGTGCTCAATAGATCACATCTCCGATACTGGG
>CAMVMU010000060.1 GCA_947168655.1 uncultured Oscillospiraceae bacterium | reverse complement strand
ATACTGGCCCTTGGCGGCGGCGGGCTTGGCCTTGATGATGGCGCCCATGAGAGCGGTGTAGTTCTCGAACAGCTTGTCAGCGCCGAAGAACACCTTGCCGATGGGGCAGTGGATGATGTTGGTCTTGTCCAGACGATACTCCACCTTACCGGCCTTGACTTCCTTCACGGCCTTGGCCACATCGGGGGTCACGGTGCCGGCCTTGGGAGAGGGCATCAGGCCCTTGGGGCCCAGCAGCTTACCCAGGCGGCCCACCACGCCCATCATGTCGGGGCTGGCGACGACCACGTCGAAATCAAACCAGTTCTCCTTCTGGATCTTCTCCACCATGTCCATGTCGCCCACGTAGTCGGCGCCGGCCTCGCGGGCAGCGTCGGCCTTGTCGCCCTTGGCGAACACCAGGACGCGGGCGGTCTTGCCGGTGCCGTTGGGCAGCACGATGGCGCCGCGGACCTGCTGGTCGGCGTGACGGGAGTCAACGCCCAGCTTCACGTGCAGCTCCACGGTCTCGTCGAACTTGGCGCTGGCGGTCTTGCAGATCAGGTCCAGACCCTCCTTGGGGTCATACAGCATGGCCTTGTCGATCTGCTTGGCGATCTCTTTATATTTCTTACCTCTAAACATCTTGCACCCTCCTTACTCGCCGACCACGACGCCCATGGAACGGGCGGTACCGGCGATCATGCTCATGGCGGCCTCGAGAGAAGCGGCGTTCAGATCACGCATCTTCATCTCGGCGATCTTCTGGACGGAGGCCTTGGAGATGGTGGCAACCTTCGTCTTGTTGGGGACGCCGGAGCCGGACTCAATGTTGCACTCCTTCTTGATCAGGACAGCCGCGGGGGGAGTCTTGGTGATAAAGGTGAAGGAACGGTCGGCGTACACGGTGATGACAACGGGGATGATGAGGCCCATGTCAGCCTTGGTGCGCTCGTTGAATTCCTTGGTGAAAGCGGCGATGTTCACGCCGTGCTGGCCCAGAGCGGGACCAACGGGGGGTGCGGGGGTTGCTTTGCCTGCAGGGATCTGCAGCTTCACGTAACCAACAACTTTCTGTGCCATGATAGGCACCTCCTTCTTCTAATGTGGTAGCGCACGGCCTGTTGGCGCCGCACGCCCTTGGCGAGACGCCTTGCGCGTCTCTCCCACTTGCGCCGAATTCGCTTCCTTTCGGCTTGACTCATTCAAAATGCGGCAAAGCCCATTTTGAATGAAGTCATTTCTGGACCTCGACCTGGTCCAGCTCCAGATCCACGGGGGTCTCGCGTCCGAACATGGACACCACCACACGGACCTTGTTCTTGTCCGGCTCGATCTCCTCCACCGTGCCGGTGAAGGTGGACAGCGGGCCGTCGGTGATGCGCACGGTGTCGCCCACCTGGTAGCGCACCACGATCTCGCGGCGCTCCACGCCCAGAGCCAGCACTTCCTCCTCCGTCAGGGGGATGGCCTTGTTGGCCGTGCCCACGAAGCCGGTGACGCCGCGGATGTTGCGGATCAGATGCCAGGTATCGTCGGTCAGCACCATCTTGATCAGCACGTAACCGGGGAATACCTTGCGCTCCACTTCCTTCACCACGCCCGCCTCGTTGACCTCGGTGACGGTCTCCATGGGAATCTCCATCTGGAGCACCATGTCGTGGAGATTGCGGTTTTCGACAGCCTTTTCGATGGCGGTCTTCACCGCGTTCTCATAGCCGGAATAGGTGTGGACCACGTACCATTTCGCATTCTCAGCCATGTTCTTCCCTCTCAGGCCGCGAACAGCTTGATGATGAATTGCACGGCGTTCATCGCCACGGCGTCAAAGATCCAGATGACCGCGCCGATCACCAGAGAGACGGCCAGCACCGTGCCGGTGTTCTTCATGGTGGTCTTGCCGTCGGGCCAGACGACCTTCTTCAGCTCGCTGCGCATCTCACGGAACCACTTGAACGTGTCCCGATTGGCCTTCTTTTCGACCTTCTTGACTTCCTTCTTCTCGTCAGCCATCGTTCTCTCCTCCGATCACTTGGTCTCGGTGTGGACCGTGTGCTTCTTGCAGAAGGGGCAATACTTGTTCAGCGTCAGCTTGTCCGGTGTATTCTTCTTGTTCTTCATCGTGTTGTAGTTCCTCTGCTTGCACTCGTTGCAGCGGAGGGTGATTTTCACGCGCATGTAACGGCACCTCCTTATTAGATTAGGTATTTGAGGCGGCAGTTCGGCCTCAAAATACCGATTGCCTCCCTGATCGGCGGGGCCGTCCCTCTGCGCTCATGAAGCGAAAATGCGCGCAAAAAGAAAGCACCCACTCACAGGTAAGAGCGAGTATACCACACTTCCCGCCGCCGGTCAACAGCTTTTTTGGGTTTTTTTTGGCTTTCCGGCCCCTCTTTTCCCCTTTTTTGTTGCCAAGGGGGGAGATTGCGTGTATAGTGGTGGTGGAATGATAATTTGACAGGGGATCTCTGACACCTCATCCGCCTCGCTTACACTCGGCACCTTCCCCTCAAGGGGAAGGCTTCCCCCTGGGGGGGAAGCAGTCGCAAACCGACTGATGAGGGGCATTTTTCCCCCACCTTATATATAAGAGGAGGTACACCGCATGAAGATCATGGCCGTGGACTATGGCGACGCCCACACCGGCATCGCCATATCCGACCTCACCGGCACCCTGGCCGGCTTCACCACCGTCATCCACAGCCGGAAGGAGCCGGTGGTCATCGAGGAGATCTGCCGGCTCATCACCGATCACGGCGTCACCGAGCTGGTGGTGGGCTACCCCAGGAATATGAACGGCACCCTGGGCCCCCGGGCCGAGAAGTGCGCCGCCTTCGCCGCCGCCCTGGGTGAGGCCGCCGCCCTGCCCGTGACCCTGTGGGACGAGCGGCGCAGCACCGTGGAGGCCCACAACATCCTCTTTGAGAACGGCAAAAATGCCAAAAAAAGGAAGACCATCGTGGACGCGGTGGCCGCCAGCCTGATGCTGGAGGGCTACCTCACCCGGCGGAAACTGGAGGGGACAAAATGAACGTCATCGTCATCGGCGGCGGCGCCAGCGGCATGGCGGCCGCCATCACCGCCGCGCAGCGCCGGCACACCGTGACCCTGCTGGAGCGGCAGGCCCGTGTGGGGCGCAAGCTCCTGTCCACCGGCAACGGGCGGTGCAACCTCTCCAACGCCCACGCCGACGGCTCCCACTACCACGGCGACGCCGCGCTGGCCGACGCCGTGCTGAAGCGGCCGGAGCTGGGCAGGGCCAACACCATGAACTGGTTTGAGGAACTGGGCCTGTACGTGGTGGGGGAGCCCGGCGGGCGGCTGTATCCCCGGTCCGACACGGCCACCAGCGTGCTGGACGTGCTGCGCTTCGCCCTGGAGCGGCTGGGCGTCAACGTGATCACCGGCTCGCCTGTGACGGGTATCCATGTGAAGGATCACCACTTTACAGTGACTACGGAAGAAGGGGTCTATGCGTCCGACGCCGTGATTCTGGCGGCGGGAGGCGCGGCGGGAGCCAAGGTGGGCGGCGTCATGGACGGCTACCGGCTGGCGGGAGAGCTGGGCCACCACCGCACGGCCCTCTACCCCGCCATCGTGCAGATCCGCACCGACCCCACCTACCCCCGGGCCCTGAAGGGTGTGAAGACCCAGGCCACGGTGTCCGTCTGCCGGGGCAATAACGTGCTGGCCCGGCAGACCGGCGAGGTGCTGTTCACCGAGTACGGCGTCAGCGGCCCCGCCGTGTTCGACGTGTCCCGCGCCGCATCCGTGGGCGGCCAGGGGCTCACCTGCGTGCTGGACCTGCTGCCGGGCATGTACTCCGGGGTGGATGCAGGCCGGTGGCTGGTGCGGCAGTGGGAAAAGCTGGACGGTTGCCAGGCGTCGGCTCTGTTCACCGGCGTGCTGCACCCCCGGCTGGGGCAGGTGGTCGTCAAGGCCGCCGGCTTTACAAGCCAGCCGCTCCGGAGCCTGGCGGAGGGGGACATCTACCGCATCGCCGACCTGGCACACCGGTTCACCCTGCCCATTCTGGGGGTGTGCGGCTTCGACCAGGCACAGGTGACGGCGGGGGGTCTGCGCACCGACGAGTTCGACCCCGAGACGCTGGAGAGCCGTCTGGTGCCCGGGTTCTACGCCTGCGGCGAGGTGCTGGACGTGGACGGCGACTGCGGCGGCTACAACCTCCAGTGGGCCTGGTCCAGCGGACGTCTGGCGGGCATGCTGGGGAAATGACACCTCATCAGTCAGCCCTGCGGGCTGACAGCTTCTCCTCAAGGAGAAGCCTTTTTTGGGGGACAGCGAAAAGCGACATGCGCAGGGCTTATGGATTTATGAGGGGAGCGCAGCAAAGCGACAGCGATCAGAGGAGCAGAGCGCATCGTCAACCAAACGATAATTGCCCCGTTGCCGCAATCGCGTGGCAGAGCGTGACCTATTCAGACACGCACAGCGCGCGAGGAAAGTCTTGGAAACGTAGTTTCCAAGCGGCGTTTTTGGGTACTTTTGTCGCTGAAGACAAAAGTACCTCGCGCCCGGAGGCGCGAAACCAACCCCAAAGAAGACCCGGATTCTGTCACCACGACCGGAAAACAGAGCAGCAAAAGGCCGTTGGGCGCATGCCCAACGGCCTTTGTGATGGTTTTGGGGACGGGGATCACGGATTGCCGCGGGTGCCGTTGGGGCCTCGCAATGACAATCGCGAAGCCCTCTATTCCTTCGTCCGCAAATTGATGTACTCGGCCCGGAGCTTGGAATACAGGATCGTCTGGCTGCTGTAGAGGCCGCAGTAGCCGGACAGGGCATAGCTGACGGCGCAGGTCATGGCGAAATACAGCAGGCCCCTGCCGCCGAACAGCTCCATGCTCAGCACCATGGAGGCCAGCGGGCAGTTCACCGCGCCGCAGAACACGGCAATGAGGCCCAGCGCCGCGCCGAACCCGGGGTCGATGCCCAGCAGGCCGCCGGCGAAGCAGCCGAAGGTGGCGCCCACGAAGAAGGACGGCACCACCTCGCCGCCCTTGAACCCCACGCCGATGGTGAGGGCGGTGAACACGATCTTCCACACCCATGCCAGCGCGTCCGCCTCCCCCGCCGTGGCCCGGGTGATGACGTCCATGCCGGCGCCGTTGTAGTCGCCGCCTGTGAGCAGGCTCAGGCCGATCAGCACGGCGCTGCCGGCGACGATCCGCAGCCAGGGGCTCTTGAGGTACTTCTCGGCGCCCTTCTCCGTCAGGTGCAGGGCGCGGACGAACAGGATGCTCACCACCGCCGCCGCAGCCGCCAGCGCCGTGACCTTCACCATGGTCACCACGTCCAGACGGGGGATGGGCACCCCCCTGAACCGGGTGGGCGCCACGCCCATGAGATGGGACACCACGTAGCCCATCATGGAGGCGGTGATGCAGGGCACCAGCCCCGCGTAGTACAGCACGCCCACGGAGATGACCTCCAGGGCGAAGACCGTGGCCGTCAGCGGCGTGCCGAACAGGGCGGAGAACACACCCGCCATGCCGCACAGGGTGGCCAGGGGCAGGTCCTTCTCCCCCATCCGCAGCAGCTTGCCCGCGCTGTGGCCGATGCCGCCGCCGATCTGCAGCGCCGCGCCCTCACGGCCCGCGCTGCCGCCCACCAGATGGGTGATCACCGTGGCGAGGAAGATCACCGGCACCAGGATCGCCGGCACGTTGGCGCCGAAATGGACGGATTCGATGATGGCGTTGGTGCCCTTGCCCTCGGTTTTGGTGAGCTTGTACAGCCCCACGATGGCGAGGCCCCCCACGGGCATGAGATACAGCACCCAGGGGTGGTTGAGGCGCAGGGTGGTGGCGAAGTCCACGCCCATGTGGAACGCCGACCCGATGAAGCCGCCCACGCTGCCGATCAGCGCCCCCACCAGCATCCATTTGGCCAGGGCGCCGCAGTAGCGGAGCATGGCGGTGCATTTGTCGCTGAGGTATGTTTTCATGTGGTTTCCCCTGTGAAAAACGTTGTTTTTTGTCCCCGCCGGGGACGTGGGGTATCCTATCACATTTGGCAGGCGGTGTCAATGCGGGGACGGGGGAACGGATTGCCGCGGCGGCTGCGGCGCCTCGCAATGACACCTCATCCGCCCCAGTGTGCGCACTGGGGCACCTTCTTTGCCCACCGTCGTGTCAGCCGCTTTTTACTCCCGTCGGTCGTGAAAAGCGGGACACTTCCTCGAAATCGCCTCGCTTTATCTGCCACAGGCAGCGCTTCGGCGATTTCCCCAAGGGGAAGGCTTTTGGGGGGGGGCGACAGACGGGGGCTTTTTGTCTTCCTGTTTCCCGCCGCCCTTTTTCCCATTTTCCTCCCCTCTTTTCGGTTTTTTACGGTTGATTATGGAAAAGATTTGGCGTATAATAGAGAACGCACGGGCACCGGACGGAACAAGCGATGCCCGCAATACGACACAACAGCTTTTTAGGAGGAAATCAAGATGAAATACGGTCGTACATTCAACTTCTCCGCCGGCCCCGCCATGATGCCCGAGCCCGTTCTGGAGGAGATCCGGGACGAGATGATGAACTACCGCGGCAGCGGCATGTGCGTCATGGAGATGTCCCACCGCTCCAAGGTCTTCCAGCAGATCGTGGACGAGGCCGAGCAGGATCTGCGGGATCTGATGAAGATCCCCGACAATTACAAGGTCCTTTTCCTGCAGGGCGGCGCCACCCTTCAGTTTGCCGCCGTGCCATGGAACCTGATGAAGAACGGCAAGGCCGTTTATATCGAGACCGGCGCCTGGTCCAAGAAGGCCATCGCCGAGGCCAAGAAGTACGGCGAGGTCATCGTGGCCGCCTCCTCCAAGGATAAGAACTTCTCCTACATCCCCGACTGCTCCGATCTGGACATCCCCGAGGATACCGACTACGTCTACATCTGCGAGAACGAGACCATCAACGGCGTGACCTGGAACAAGCTGCCCAACACCAAGGGCCACATCCTGGTGTCCGACCAGAGCTCCATGTTCCTGAGCAAGCCCTGCAACGTCTCTGACTACGGCCTGATCTGGGCCGGCGTGCAGAAGAACGTGGGCCCCGCCGGCATGGCCGTGGTCATCATCCGCGAGGACCTGATCCGCGAGGATCTGGATCCCAAGACCCCCATCTACATGATGTACAAGACCCACGCCGACAACGGCTCCATGTACAACACCCCCAACTGCTGGGCCATCTACTGCTGCGGCAAGGTCTTCAAGTACCTCAAGAGCATCGGCGGTCTGGAAGAGATGGCCCGCCGCAACGAGGAGAAGGCCAAGATCCTC
>CAMVMU010000059.1 GCA_947168655.1 uncultured Oscillospiraceae bacterium | reverse complement strand
ATCTGCCTGGGCACGGATCCGTATTTTACCCCGGACCCATTGCTGAACGCAGCCATTCACGCCGCGCACCGCGGTGAGAAGATCACCACCATCTTCATCAACAATGCCATTTACGGCATGACCGGCGGCCAGATGGCCCCCACCACCCTGGTGGGCCAGAAGACCACCACCAGCCCCCTGGGCCGTGATAAGGACCACTGCGGCGAGCCCATCCGCATGGCGGAGATGCTGGCCACCATCAACGGTTCCGCTTTTATCGCCCGCACGGCGCTGAACAACACCGCCAACATCACCAAGACCAAGGCGGCCATCAAGAAGGCCTTTGAGGCGCAGATCGCCGGCAAGGGCTTCTCCATGGTGGAGATCCTGTCCCCCTGCCCCACCAACTGGGGCAAATCCCCCGCCGAGGCCATGGACTGGCTGGCGGAGAACATGATCCCCTACTATCCTCTGGGCATTATGAAGGAGGTCTGAGAACATGGTTGAAAGAAACATTTTCGCAGGTTTCGGCGGCCAGGGCGTTCTGCTGATGGGCCAGCTGCTGGCGGCTGCCGGCATGATGGAGGGCAAGAACACCTCCTGGATCCCCTCTTACGGTCCCGAGATGCGCGGCGGCACCGCCAACTGCAGCGTGATGCTGTCCGACCAGGAGATCGACAGCCCCCTGGTTACCCGTCCCACCTCTCTGATCGTCATGAACCGCCCCTCTCTGGAGAAGTTTGAGGACAAAGTGGTCCCCGGCGGCTCCATCTTTATCAACAGCTCCATGATCGACATCAAGGTCAAGCGCGAGGACGTCAATGCCTACTATGTTCCCTGCAACGAGATCGCAGCGGAGCTGGGCAACGACAAGGTGTCCAACATGATCATGCTGGGCGCGTACCTGGGCAAGTCCAAGTGCGTGGAGGTTGAGACCGTTCTGGAGGCCCTGCTGGAGAAGCTGGGCCAGAAGAAGGCCAAGCTGATCCCCCTGAACCGCGAGGCTCTGCTCCGCGGTGCGGCCTGCATCGACTAATATGAAAAAGGCATTACCACGCCCCAAACCGGCGTGGTAATGCCTTGCTTCTGAAAAGGACGTATAGGAGGAACAACCATGCCCCAGTTTTTATCCCCGGATGATGCCGTCAAGTGCATCAGGGACGGAGATTGCGTGATCTTCAACAACTTCCTCAGCCTGAACAACGCCGAGCAGCTCAGCGGCGCGCTGGGCCGGCGTTTCCAGCAGACGGGATCCCCCAAGGACCTGACGGTCTACTGCACCGCCGGTCTGGGCGGCTGGGATCCCACCTCCCAGTGCGAGTCGTTCATCTGCATGGGCGCCGCCAAGACGGTGATCTGCAGCCACTACGGCAGCATGCCCGGCACAGCCCAGATGATTCTGGACGGCAAACTGGAGGGCTACAACCTGCCCTACGGCGCCATGTCCCATGCCGTCCGCGCCGCGGCCGGCGGACACCCCTACATCATCTCCGACGTGGGTCTGAATCTGTTCGTGGATCCCAAATACAAGGGCTATCAGCTCAACTCCCTGGCCAAGCGGGAGCTGGTGCGTGAGATCGTCATCGACGGCAAGCGCCGCCTGATGTATGAAACGCCGCAGCCCGACGTGGCCCTTCTGAAGGCCAGCAGCTGCGACGAGCTGGGCAACATCTCCATGGAGGGCGAGCCCATGTGCGGCGACGCTCTGTCCGTGGCTCAGGCGGTCCACCGCCGCGGCGGCAAGGTCATCGTGCAGGTCAAAGAAATGCTGAATGGCTCCCGCCGTCCCATCGAGGTGGTCATCCCCTCCGTGCTGGTGGACTACATCTGCATCTGCCCCGAGCAGACCCAGGTGCAGGGCATCCCGGAGGACAATCCCCGATTTTCCGGCGGCCAGCCCATGACGGATGAGGAGCTGCAGGCCTTTGCCACCGAGAACGCCGGGAACGGGGACAGCCGCCGTCAGCATATCGCCCGCCGCGCCGTCCAGGAGCTGCGCCCCGGCCACGTGGTGAACATCGGCGTGGGCGCCCCGGAGTATGTGGCGGTGGAGGCTGCCCGGAACGGGCTGCTGCCCCAGATCACCCTGACCGTCGAGGCCGGCTCCATGAAGGGCCTGCCTGCCGGCGGCCGCGCCTTTGGCGCCACCCTGGCGCCCCAGAGCATCTGCACCACCGCCGAGCAGTTCGACTTCTATGACGGCGGCGGTCTGGACATCTGCTTCATCGGCGCTCTGGAGGTGGACGGGGACGGCAACGTCAACGGCCACTATCACCCCAAGAAGCTCTCCGGCATCGGCGGCTTCATCAATATCACCCAATTCACCCACAAGGTGGTCTTCTGCACCACCTTCTCCGCCGGCGGTCTGGAGATCGCCGACACGGAGGACGGTTTGAAGATCGTCAAGGAGGGCCGCATCCTCAAGTTCGTGGAGCACGTTAACGCCTTGAGCTTCAGCTCTCAGAACGCCCACGAGAACAAGCAGGAGGTCGTCTACGTGACGGAGCGCTGCGTGTTCCAGTTGGGCGAAAAGGGCCTGATCCTCACCGACGTGGCCCGGGGCATCGACGTGCAGAAGGACATTCTCGATCTGCTGCCTTTCCACGTGGACGTTGCGGAAAAGCTGAATATTTACGGATAACCTGTCAGTCCACCTCGATGGCGAATTCGTGCATGGTGTTGATCATGTGCAGATACATGGCGGCCTTTGCGCCCTCCGGGTTCCGATCCCGCAGGTAGCGCATCAGCAGCCGGTGCTCGTGGATCGTGCCCTCCGCCGCCTGGGGCGACTGGTTGGCCAGGATAATGCCCTGATGGATGGCCCGGTTGAAGATGGGCAGCAGGGCGGTGATGAACTGGTTGTGGGTGGCTGAGGCGATGGCGTTGTGGAATTTCTGCTCGCACACGTCCCAATGGGGATCGTTGCGGAGGATTGCCTCCTCGTCCAGCTCACCGTAATGGAGAATAGCCTTCAGCTCCTGGTCGGTGGCCCGCAGGCAGGCGTAATAGGCCGCCTGGGGCTCGAACATCAGCCGCATCTCGTAGAGATCCTTGATGTTCACCCGCGTGTTCTGAATCTTCAGCACGTCGAAGTCGTCGTGGATGCTCTGGCTGCGTGTGACGAAGGTGCCCACGCCCCGCCGGACCTCCACCAGACCCCGTGTGGCCAGGATCCGCAGGGCCTCCCGCAGGGTCGTGCGGCCCACGTGGAGCTCCTCGGCCAGCTCCAGCTCGTTCGGCAGCCGGTCACCGGGCCGGAACTGCTGCTGGGCGATCATCTCCGTGATGGTCTCCGCCACGCGGACGGACAAAGCACTTGTCTGATAGGACATTACGATCCACCTCCCGATAGTTGAATTATAGCGAAAACCGAAAAGCAAAACAACATTTATCATAAGAAAAAAGGGGTACATCATCGTGAAGAATCTCACTATTGAACTGACCAAGAATCCCAAGGCCAAGCCCGCCAAGGGCACGAAGCTGGGCTTCGGCAGCGTGTTCACCGACCACATGCTGCTGATGAACTATGACGTGGGCCAGGGCTGGCACGACGCCCGCATCGTGCCCTACGGCCCCATCTCTCTGAGCCCCGCCGCCACCGTCTTCCACTACGCCCAGGAGACCTTCGAGGGCATGAAGGCCTACCGCGCCGAGGACGGCCGTATTCTGCTGTTCCGGCCCGAGGAGAACTTCAAGCGCCTGAACCTGTCCAACGAGCGCCTGTGCATCCCCCAGCTGGACGTGGATTTCTGCATCGAGTCCCTGAAGGAGCTGGTTATGCTCGACAAGGATTGGATCCCCGAGGATAAGGAAGCCTCCCTGTACATCCGTCCCTTCGTCATCGGCAACGAGCCCAAGCTGGGCGTCAAGGAAGCCGACAGTTACATCTACTGCGTCCTCCTCTCCCCCTCCGGCGCCTATTATGAGAACGGCCTGAAGCCCGTGCCGATCTATGTGGAAGAGAACTATGTCCGCGCGGTCCGCGGCGGCACCGGCTTTGCCAAGACCGGCGGCAACTACGCCTCCTCTATGAAGGCCCAGTCCGAGGCCCATGAGAAGGGCTATTCCCAGGTGCTGTGGCTGGACGGCGTGGAGAAGAAGTACATCGGCGAAGTGGGCGCCATGAACATCTTTTTCGTGGTGGACGGCGAGGTGCTGACTCCTGAGCTGGACGGCTCCATCCTCTCCGGCATCACCAGGAAGTCCATGATCCACATCCTGCGGGAAAAGGGTTACAAGGTCACCGAGCGGAAGATCGCCATCCAGGAGATCGCCGACGCCTACGACGCGGGCAAGCTCCAGGAGGTTTTCGGTACCGGCACCGCCGCCGTCATCTCCCCCGTGGGTCAGCTGGAGTGGGGCAACAAGATCATGAAGATCAACAACGGCGAGATCGGCGACATCTCCATGTACGCCTACAAGACCCTCACCGACATCCAGTGGGGCCGCGCCAAGGGTCCCGACGGCTGGTCCGTGGAGATCGGCCATATCTGAGAAATACCAGTTACGAAAAGACGCCGCCCGACCGGGCGGCGTCTTTTGCCTTGACAAGACCTGTCAAATGGGGTACCCTGCAGGGGAGAAAAACGGAAGGAGTGTCCCCATGAAGAAAGTTGTCATTATGGAATCCCTGGGCATCGGCCGGGAGGAGCTGGAGGCGTTTCAGAAGCCCTTTGAGGAGCGGGGAATCACCTTTGTCTCCTATCCCAAAACCGCCGATGCCGAGCAGCTGGTGCGTCAGGCACAGGACGCCGACGCCATGATCATCGCCAACATGCCCATGCCCGACCAGGTGATCCGCCGGTGCGAAAAGCTGAAGTTCATTGACGTGGCCTTCACCGGTGTGGATCACGTGGGTCTGGCCGCCGCGAAGGAGAGAGGCATCGCCGTCAGCAACGCGGCGGGCTACTCCAACGAGGCCGTCAGCGAGCTGGTTCTGGGCATGGCGCTGTCTCTCTATCGCAATCTGCCCCAGGTGGAGGAGCGGTGTCGCACCGGCGGCACCAAGGACGGTCTGGTGGGTTGTGAGCTGCGGGGCAAGACCGTGGGCATCATCGGCTACGGCAAGATCGGCCGCCGCAGCGGCGAGCTGTTTCACGCCTTCGGCTGCCGTGTGTTGGCCCACAGCCGCCACATCGTCCCCGACGCCCCGGACTACGTGGAGCAGGTGTCCCGGGAGGAGCTGCTGCGCCGATCGGATATTGTGGTACTCCACTGTCCGCTGAACGACAGCACACGGGGCATGATCGACTACGGTAAGCTGCGGCTGATGAAGCCCACGGCGTATCTCATCAACGTGGCCCGCGGCCCCGTGGTCAATGAGAACGACCTCGTGAGCGCGCTGGAGGAGGGGATCATCGCCGGCGCCGCCGTGGACGTGTTTGCCGCCGAGCCGCCGCTGGCACCGGATACGCCGCTGCTCCACGCGCCCCATACGCTGCTGACGCCCCACGTGGCCTTTGCCACCCGCGAGTCCATGACTCTCCGTGCGGAGATCGTCTTTGACAATCTCCGAGCCTGGCTGGACGGCGCGCCGCAGAACGTGGTGCTGTAATTGAAATCCCAGGAAAACGCTCGAAAAGAGGCGTGAGCAGAAAGCTCACGCCTCTTTTTTCAGGTTGCGTTCTACCGTTTTTTATACAGGATGAGCTCCGGATTCGCACCATCCGCCTCATAGGTGCAGACCAGAATAAAATCCTTGTTTGCCAGAACGCCGAAGCATTTTTCGCCGCCGTCGTCCGATTCCAGCTGGTTTCCCAGGTAGGTCGTCTGATCGTCCAGAAATTTCGCTCGCATACCGCTGGGGAGGGGATACGCAAGATTCACGTAGCTGCCCACCAGCGCGTTCAGCTTCTCCACCCGGGGCATTCCCGGGACATGGAGGCTGTTGATTTCCTCCATCAGCTGCTTCTTGAACGCCTCGAACTGTCCGTTGTCGCTGAGTTCCCCGTGTCTTTTCCAGTAATCCAGCTTTGGCAGTACCTGTCCCAGATACGACCGGGCCTGCTCCTCGGTGAAGTTCTCGCTGACCATGTGCTTCACACAGACGTCCATAAGATCATCCATGTTGTGGTACGTGTACGTTCCGTCGGCGTAGCACCATTGGCAGTAATCCTCGTTGGGGGTGCCGTCCTTTTCCTTTCCGATGATGGCGTCCTCCAGCGGCATTCCGCAGCATTGACAAATCAGTTGCCGCGGGGAGCCGAGCAGCGTATTGATGGAGACATTGTAAAACCTTGACAGCAGCTTTAATGTCTCTGTGTTGGGGACGGTTTCGCCGTTTTCCCAGCGGGATACCGCCTGCCGGGTTACAAAAACCTTCTCCGCCAGTTCATCCTGCGACAATCCGTGCTTCACTCTGAGTTCATATAAAACGTCTTTTGTGTCCATAATAACACCTCCACGCAACTCATTGTAATACAAGAAGCGCCAAGATACACGCAACCTGCTGTTGCGTTTCTCGCCGGATTCCGGCGGATGAGATCATCATACCACTGATCCGATGAGATGTACCACAAAGGCGGCCAGCCACGCGATGGCGCATTGCCAGACCACCATGGCCAGAGACCAGCGGGCGCCCAGCTCCCGCCCCACGGAGGTGACGGCGGCTACGCAGGGGGTATAGAGCAGGGAGAACACCAGCAGCGAGGCGGCGGCCAGGGGGGAGATGGCGGCGGTGATGCCGCCGGTAAACAGGATCTCCAGAGTGGATACCACGCTCTCCTTGGCCATAAAGCCGGTGAGGAGGGAGGTGACGATCCGCCAGTCGCCGAGACCGAGAGGCTGCAGCAGCGGGGTGATGGCGCCCGCCACCATAGCCAGAATACTGTCATGGGAGTCGGCCACCAGGTTGAAGTGGAGGTCGAAGCTCTGCAGCACCCACACCACGATGGTGGCGAAAAAGATCACGGAGAAGGCCCGCTGTAAAAAGTCCTTGGCCTTGTCCCACAGGAGCCGCGCCACGTTTTTGGCGCCGGGCAGGCGGTAATTGGGCAGCTCCATCACAAAGGGGACGGCCTCGCCCCGGAACAGGGTGCCCTTGAACAGGAGGGCCACCAGGATGCCGATGACGATGCTCAGCACATAGAGGCCGATCATGATGAGCGCGCCCCGGCCGGGGAAGAAGGCACCCACGAAGAAAGCGTAGATGGGAACCTTGGCCGAGCAGCTCATAAAGGGGGTCAGCAGGATGGTCATCTTGCGGTCCCGTTCACTGGGCAGGGTGCGTGTGGCCATGACGGCGGGCACCGTGCAGCCGAAGCCGATGAGCAGGGGCACGATACTGCGGCCGGAGAGGCCAATCTTCCGCAGCAGCTTGTCCATGATAAAGGCCACCCGGGCGATGTAGCCGCTGTCCTCCAGCAGGGAGAGGAAGAAGAAC
>CAMVMU010000058.1 GCA_947168655.1 uncultured Oscillospiraceae bacterium | reverse complement strand
CGCGCCATCAACGGCGGCTTCGGCATGGTGCTGGACGGCTCCGAGCGGGTGGACACCATCCTGCGCATGTCTATGCCCTGGGATACCATGGTGGGCGTCGCCCGCCGCTCCTGGGCCCGGAACGAGCACGCCATGACCACCGCCGCCGAGTACAACAAGATGTACGCCGGACAGGACCATATCACGCTGCCCTACGTGGCAGACGACGCCGTGGTGGCTGCCGCCATGGCGGAGATGAACTGAGGAGGATCCCATGGCATACAAGACCGATATTGAGATCGCACGGGAGTGCGAGAAGAAACATATCTCTGAGATCGCACGCGTTGCTGGTGTGGATGAGAAGTATCTGGAGCAGTACGGCAGCTACAAAGCCAAGGTGGATTACCGCATTCTGAAGGACCTCTCCGACCGTCCTGACGGCAAGCTGATCCTGGTAACCGCCATTACGCCGACTCCGGCGGGCGAGGGGAAGACCACCACCTCTGTGGGCCTGGCCGACGGTTTGAGAAAGATCGGCAAGAAGGCGGTGGTTGCGCTGCGTGAGCCTTCTCTCGGCCCCGTGTTCGGCGTCAAGGGCGGTGCAGCCGGAGGCGGGTATGCACAGGTGGTTCCCATGGAGGATATCAACCTCCACTTCACCGGTGACTTCCACGCCATTGGCGCGGCCAACAACCTGCTGGCGGCCATGCTGGACAACCACATCCAGCAGGGCAACGCCCTGGGCATCGACCCCAAGCAGATCACCTGGAAGCGTGCCGTGGATATGAACGACCGCCAGCTGCGCCATATTGTGGATGGCTTGGGCGGCAAGGTGCAGGGCGTGCCCCGTGAGGACGGCTTTGAGATCACCGTGGCCAGCGAGGTCATGGCCGTGCTGTGCCTGAGCTCCTCCATCACGGATCTCAAGGCCCGGCTTGGCCGCATTATTGTGGGCTATACCTACGGCGGCGAGCCTGTCACCGCCCACGACTTGAAGGCCGAGGGCGCCATGGCCGCTCTGCTGAAGGACGCCATTAAGCCCAACCTGGTCCAGACCCTGGAGGGAACCCCTGCGTTTATCCACGGCGGTCCCTTTGCCAACATCGCACACGGCTGCAACAGCGTCATGGCCACACGTATGGCGTTGAAGCTCTCGGATTACACGGTCACTGAGGCCGGTTTCGCCGCCGATCTTGGCGCGGAGAAGTTTGTCGACATCAAGTGCCGCATGGCGGGTCTGCGGCCCTCCGCCGTTGTGGTGGTTGCCACCGTCCGCGCCCTGAAATACCACGGCGGCGTGGCCAAGGCCGATCTCAATGCGGAGAATCTGGAGGCGTTGGAGAAGGGCCTTCCCAACCTGTTGCAGCATGTTGACAACGTGAAAAACGTGTTTGGCCTGCCCTGCGTGGTGGCCATCAACGCCTTCCCCACGGACACCGAAGCGGAGCTTGCCCTGGTGGAAAAGCGCTGCCATTCGCTGGGCGTCAACGTGGCCCTCAGCGAGGTGTGGGCCAAGGGCGGCGAGGGCGGCATGGCCCTGGCAGAAGAGGTGGTCCGCCTGTGCGAGGAACCCAACCGCTTTGACTTTGTCTACGGGCTTGATCTGCCCATTGAGGAGAAGATCCGCGCTGTGGCTAAGCGGGTCTATCACGCCAAGCACACGCTTTTGCTGCCTGCCGCCAAGAAGAAGGCGCAGCGTCTGGCGGAGCTGGGCTTTGACAACCTGCCCGTCTGTATGGCCAAGACCCAGTACAGTTTCTCCGACGATCCCAAGCTGCTGGGCGCGCCTCAGGACTTCACCCTGAACGTGACGGATCTGAAGGTCTGCGCCGGCGCCGGCTTTATCGTGGCCTATACCGGCGATATCATGACCATGCCGGGCCTTCCCAAGGTTCCCGCCGCCGAGAAGATCGACGTGGACGAGGACGGCGTCATCACCGGCCTGTTCTAAGAACAGAAACCTGTCATTCCGAAGAAAATGCCGCCCATTGGGCGGCATTTTCTTCGGAATCCTTTTTTTCAAGTGGAGAACGCGGATTGCGAGGTCCCGTTGGGACCTCGCAATGACATTTTGGAATCAACAACGGATTCTGTTTCCTGTTATGCCGGATTTACGTGGACCATGCAGTGCTTTACGGTGTCAAAGGAGGTTTCTACCGTGCGGTGGACTTCCTCGGCGATGGCGTGAGCTTCGGAGAGCATCAGTGTGCTGTCGGCGGCGATCTCAATGTCCACGTAGAGGCGGCTGCCGAACATTCGGGTTTTCAGATCATCGACACGCACCACACCCGGCACGTGCTCCACAACGGTTCGAATCTGCGCCACTGTCTCCTGGTCGGCACTGTGATCCACCATGCGGTTCAAACTGTCCCGGTAGATGTCGAAGGCAGCTTTGAGAATCATCAGACAGATAATGAGGCTGGCCACGCAGTCGCCGGCAGGCCATCCCATCCGTGCAAGCCCGATGCCCACCAGCGCACCCACGGATGACAGCGCGTCAGAGCGGTGATGCCAGGCGTCAGCCATCAGAGCGGAGGAGCGGATTCGTTTCGCCACAGACCGGGTGTACCAGAACATTGCCTCTTTTACTACGATGGATATCGCCGCCGCGATCAGCGCCGGCAGACCGGGTGTCTGGGCTGTGCGGTACGCGCCGGAGAAGAGGCTGCGCAGGCCGCTGAGACCAATCTCGATGCCAACGGCGGCCAGCGCTATGGCCAGGATACCGGCGGCCACACACTCCATCCGCTCATGACCGTAGGGGTGTTCCCGGTCCTGCTCCTTGCCGGAGAGATGGATACCGATCATCACCACCACGGTGCTGAACACGTCCGAGGCGGAGTGGACCGCGTCGGAGACCATGGCGCTGGACGCTGCCACGATGCCGGCAATCAGCTTTCCCGCGGATAAAAGCATATTGACGATGATGCTGGTCCATGAGACGCTCATGGCCGCTTTCTTCGCATTCATTCCTGAACCCTCCATGATAAAAAACAGGACAGTGGACGATCCACTGTCCTGCGAACCATACTATGCTCGCTGTTATCCTCATAACCCGGCTTCATGCCATGACCGGCACAGCCTGTTCAGCTGACTCAGTATAGCAAATTTCAGTGTGGTTAGGCAATGATAATATGAGTTTATCATGGATGACCTTCTACAAAAATATGTTGACAACTGGAATAAAAGCTGTATAATAAACATGAACAAATGAACAAGTATTCATATGTAATCGGCGGAGGAGGATTGAAAATGAAAAAAACATATAAGATCGAAGTGGACTGTGCCAACTGTGCCAACCTGATGGAGGAGGCCGCAAAGAAGACGCCGGGTGTGAAGGAATGCGCGGTCAGCTTTATGACGTTGAAGATGAAGGTCGAGTTTGATGATGGCGCGGACGTTGACACCGTGATGAAGAACGTGCGTGCCAACTGCAAAAAAGTGGAGGACGATTGCGAGATCTATCTGTGAGAAATCGTTTTCGGGCCAGAGGGAAGAGGAAATGAACAAAAAGCAGAAAAAACTGTTGATTCGGATCCTTGCTGCAGCGGTGTTGTTCGTGCCGCTGTATCTGATATCGGAGGGTATCGTTTCATTGCCGATGCCCGGATGGGGCCAGATTGCCCTGTTTTTGATCCCATATCTGCTGGTAGGATACGATATTCTGCAAAAGGCGTGGCACGGTATCAAAAACGGCAGGGTTTTCGATGAAAACTTTTTAATGACCGTTGCCACCATCGGCGCTATCGTGGTGGGCGAATACGGTGAGGGCGTGGCGGTGATGCTGCTCTACCAGGTGGGGGAACTGTTCCAATCCTACGCCGTGGGAAAGAGCCGCCGCAATATCTCGGAGCTGATGGACATTCGCCCGGACTATGCCAATGTGGAAACAGACGGCCGGGTGGAACGGGTTGATCCGGATGAAGTGGAGATCGGAACCGTCATCGTTGTGGAGCCGGGGGAGAAGATCCCGCTTGACGGCATTGTGACCGAGGGCAGCTCCGCCCTGAATACCGCTGCGCTGACCGGCGAGAGCAGACCCCGGGATGTGAGCGTGGACGATGAGGTACTCAGCGGCAGCATCAATATGACCGGCGTATTGAAGGTCAGAACCACCAGGGCTTTTGAGGAATCAACGGCTTCCAAGATCCTGGATTTGGTGGAAAACGCTGCGTCCCGGAAATCAAGATCCGAGAATTTCATCTCGAAATTTGCCCGGTATTATACGCCCGTGGTGTGTTTCGGCGCTCTGGCTCTGGCTGTCCTGCCGCCTCTTTTCTGCGTGTTGACCGGGCTTGGAATGGACGGTTACGCTTCACGCAGCGCACTCTGGGGCGATTGGATCCTCCGCGCTTGTACGTTTCTGGTGATCTCCTGTCCCTGCGCTCTGGTCATCAGTATTCCGCTCAGTTTTTTTGCCGGCCTGGGCGGAGCGAGCAGCCAGGGGGTCCTGATCAAAGGGTCCAACTTCCTGGAGACGCTGTCAGAGGTGAGGGTGGTGGCTTTTGATAAAACTGGCACCATCACCAAGGGCAACTTCGCCGTTACCGCTGTCCACCACAGCCCGCTGGATGAGGAAAAGCTGCTGGAATATGCCGCCTTGGCTGAGTGCTATTCAACGCACCCCATCAGCAGCAGCCTGCGTGAGGCCTTCGGACGCGAGATCGACAGTGACCGGGTCAGCAACGTACATGAGATCAGCGGACACGGAATCACCGCTATTGTAGACGGGCACAGCGTTGCCGTCGGAAACGAGCGGCTGATGAATTCGCTGCATGTGGCGTACTTATCCTGCCATCATGTTGGAACCATTATCCACGTGGCGATTGACGGCGTCTACAGCGGACACATTGTGATCTCTGACGAGCTGAAGGAGCACGCACGTCTTGCTGTTGAGCAGCTGCGCCGTGCCGGTATTGAGAAAACGGTGATGCTGACGGGGGATACGGATCAGGTGGCCCGCAGGGTTGCAGAGGAAGTTGGGCTGACAGACTATCGGACGGAACTGCTGCCCGGCGATAAGGTCAGCTGCGTTGAATCGCTGCTTGCGGATTGCCAGGGGAGGAAAAAACTGGCCTTTGTGGGCGACGGCATCAACGATGCCCCGGTACTCTCCCGTGCCGATGTTGGCATTGCCATGGGAGCGCTGGGCTCCGATGCCGCCATTGAGGCGGCGGATGTCGTGCTGATGGACGATGATCCGCTGAAGATCGCCAAGGCCATTCGCATTTCCCGGAAATGCCTGCGCATTGTCAAGGAGAACATCGTCTTTGCTCTGGGCGTAAAGCTGGTTTGTCTGGCGCTGGCGACCGTTGGTGTGGCCGATATGTGGCTTGCCGTGGGCGCCGATGTGGGCGTGATGATCCTGGCTGTGCTCAACGCCATTCGATGCCTTCTTGTAAAGAATCTGTAATCCAGAGAGCGGCGGAACAGTTCCGCCGCTCTCTTTTGCTGCCTTTTGGCAGGCTGCTTCGACTGAAGAGGCCGGAAATTGAGCGGAATAGGCAGAAACGATTGCTTTTTTGAAAGAGATTCGCTACAATAGCAAAAGATAGTCTGGAGGAGGGAGTCCTTGTGAAAAAGTCGGATTGTTGTTATCAGCAGTACATCGATATTCTGCGGGAGGAACTGAGGCCCGCCATGGGCTGCACCGAGCCCATCGCCATTGCCTATGCCGCCGCCAGGGCACGGGCTGTGCTTGGCCGGATGCCCGAGCGTCTTTTGGTGGAGGTCAGCGGCAACATCATCAAAAACGTGAAAAGCGTGGTGGTGCCACACACCGGCGGTCTGCGGGGCATACCCGCCGCTGCCGCAGCCGGTACCGTGGCCGGCGACGCCGACGCCGAGCTGGAGGTTCTTGCCCATGTAACCGAGCAGGAGATCGCCGCCATGGGTGCATTCCTGAAGGAGACGCCCATCGAGGTGAGGCACGCCGATACGGGCCACATTTTTGATATCATGATCACCGCTTATCGCGGCGGCGACAGCGCCTTCGTCCGCATCGTGGACTACCACACCAACGTGGTATGCGTCAAGAGAAACGGGGAGATCCTGCTGGAGCGTCCCGTCACACAGCAGCTGGACGAGGGCCTCACCGACCGCTCCTGCCTCTCCATCGAGGGGATCGTGGACTTTGCCGACAGCGTGGACGTGGAGGACGTGCGGGAGATCCTGGAGAGGCAGATCAGCTACAACATGGCCATCGCTGAGGAGGGCCTGCGCAACAGCTACGGCGCCAACATCGGCAAGACCGTTCTGCGGGGCAGGGAGAACGATATCAACTACAAGATGCGGGCCTGGGCCGCCGCGGGAAGCGACGCGAGAATGAACGGCTGCGAGATGCCGGTGGTCATCAATTCCGGCAGCGGAAATCAGGGAATCACTGCCAGCGTCCCCGTGATCGTCTACGCCCGTGAGATGGGCAAGACCCACGAGGAACTGCTGCGTGCCCTGTGCGTATCCAATCTGGTCACCACCCACCTGAAGACCGGCATCGGCCGGCTGAGCGCCTACTGCGGCGCCGTCAGCGCGGGCTGCGGTGCGGGCGCCGGCGTTGCCTACCTGAAGGGCGGCCGCGTGGACATGATCGCCCACACGGTGGTCAACGCCGTGGCGGTGGACTCCGGCATCGTTTGCGACGGCGCCAAGGCCAGCTGCGCCGCCAAGATTGCCTCCGCCGTGGACGCGGGATTGCTGGGCCTTGCCATGTACGAGGATGGCAACCAGTTCTTCGGCGGCGACGGTATCGTCAAATGCGGCGTGGAGAACACCATCGCCAGCGTGGGCCGTCTGGCCCGGTTCGGCATGGAGCAGACGGACAAGGAGATCATCCGGCTGATGATGGAGAACTGACAAGCGTTATTCCTTTACAGATACTGGAAATTAGCAAGAACCCCGCGGCGATTGCCACGGGGTTCTTGCTTATTCAATCATTTACTTGATGGTGGGAGAGGTGTCCTTCTGGATGACGTCGTGGGCGCCGCCCTCCACGATGCTGGTGGAGGAGACCAGGGTCAGCACGGCCTTATCCTGCAGCTCGGGAATGGTGAGAGCGCCGCAGTTGCACATGGTGTGGCGCACCTTGCTGAGGGTCAGAGCCACATTGTCCTTCAGAGAACCGGCGTAGGGTACGTAGGAGTCCACGCCCTCTTCGAAGCTCAGCTTTCTGTCGCCGCCCAGGTCGTAGCGCTGCCAGTTCCGGGCGCGGGCGGAGCCCTCGCCCCAGTACTCCTTGTAGTAGGTGCCGCCGATGTTGACCCGATTGGTGGGGCTCTCGTCGAAGCGGGCAAAGTAGCGGCCCAGCATCACAAAGTCAGCGCCCATGGCCAGAGCCAGGGTGATGTGGTGGTCGTACACGATGCCTCCGTCGGAGCAGACGGGGACATAGATGCCGGTCTCCTCAAAGTAGCGGTCACGCTCGGCACAGACCTCGATCAGTGCGGTGGCCTGGCCGCGGCCGATGCCCTTGGTCTCACGGGTGATGCAGATGGAGCCGCCGCC
>CAMVMU010000057.1 GCA_947168655.1 uncultured Oscillospiraceae bacterium | reverse complement strand
AGCCGATGAGCGGGTTGATCTTCTCCTTGAGGAACAGGTTCATGAACTTGGCCAGCAGCACGCCGCCGGCGGTGCCCAGGGCGAAGGCCAGCACGCCGAACAGCAGGATGGCCAGGGTCTTGGGGACGAGGAAGGTGGCGCCGGTGGCGGTGGCGCCCACGGACACGCCCAGGAAGACGGTGACGGTGTTCATCAGCTCATTCTGCACCGTCTTGCTCAGCCGCTCGGTGACGCCGCTCTCCTTGATCAGGTTGCCCAGCATCAGGAAGCCGACCAGCGGCGCGGCGGAGGGCACCAGCAGCGCCACGAAGATGGTGACGATGATGGGGAAGATGATGCGCTCTGTCTTGGTGACGGTGCGCAGGGGCTTCATGACGATCTTGCGCTCCTTCTCGGTGGTCAGCACCTTCATGATGGGAGGCTGGATCACCGGGACCAGCGCCATATAGGAGTAGGCCGCCACGGCGATGGGACCCAGCAGGGAGGGGGCCAGCAGGGCGGTGGTAAAGATGGCGGTGGGTCCGTCGGCGCCGCCGATGATGCCCACGGAGGCGGCCTCCGGGCCGGAATAGCCCAGCAGACGGAACACCACAAAGGTGAGGAAGATGCCGATCTGAGCCGCCGCGCCCAGCAGCAGGCTCTTGGGGTTGGCGATCAGCGGGCTGAAATCGGTCATGGCGCCCACGCCGAGAAAGATGAGGCAGGGGTAGAGACCCAGCTTGATGCCCAGATACAGCACGTCAAGGAGTCCCGCCGGAACGGTGTGCCCCACGGTGACGGTGGACAGCACCGCGTCGGAGACCCCGGCGGCGGACATCTCGTTGATAAACTCCTGGGTCACCGGCGCGCCGCCGAAGAGATCCCAGTGGACGTGTCCGCCCACGAACAGGATCTCATGGAACATGTTGGCGCCGGGCAGGTTGGTCAAGAGCATGCCGAAGGCGATGGGCACCAGCAGCAGCGGCTCAAATTTCTTCACGATGCCCAGCCACAGCAGCACGCAGGAGATGAGGATCATCACCGCGCATTTCCACGTGTCGCCGGTGAAGAACTGCACGAAGCCGGTGCTGTATATGAAGTTTTGTATCGCTTCCATGTCGTTTCCCTCAGCGGCCTCAGCGGATGGCGCACAGCGCCTCGCCGGTCACCACGGAGGCGCCCTTGGTCACCGACACGGACACCACGGTGCCGTCCCGGGGACAGACGATCTCGTTCTCCATCTTCATGGCCTCCAGGACCACCAGTACCTGGCCCTTTTTCACCGTGTCGCCGGCCTTCACGTTGACGGCCAGGATGTTGCCGGGCATGGGGGCGGCCACGACCTCGCCCCCCGCGGCGGCGGGAGCGGCAGGCGCAGCGGGTGCGGCGGCGGCAGCGCCGGAGATCTCCTCGATCTCCACCTCATAGACGGTGCCGTTGACGTTGACTTTGTACTTTTTCATGTGAGACCCTCCCGATCAGAGTTTCTTGATGGATACGATGCGGAATGCGGACACGTCGGTGCCCAGCTCCTCGGCGATGGCGGCGGAGATGGCTGCCACGACTTCACCGCCGTTGGACGGCGCGGCCTTGGGCGCCGTCTCCCGGGCGGGGGGCGGCGCGTCCACGCTGCGGAAGAGCTTCCCCATCACCCAGACCAGCGCGATGAGACAGATGAGGCCGAAGAATACGGTCCCCACGCCCATCAGCACCACAAACAAATCACTGTATTCCATAAGTTCCAATTCCTCCCATATTACAGGATTGTTTAGATTATAACAATCTATGCATCCAAAAGCAAGCGGTGGCGGAGAGATTCTACAAAATCGACAGAATAACCGAAAACGGCGGGCCAGAATCTGCAAAAGCCACAAATGCAGGGTGGAGTATTTTATGATATAATATTCAAGTTAAGAAATTCGTCGCAGAAAGGGGGCGGCGTCCGTGCGGTACGGATCGGTCACACAGGGGATCTTTCTGGAGCGCCCCAACCGCTTCATCGCCCGCGTGGCGGTGGACGGCGAGACGGTGACGTGCCACGTGAAAAACACGGGCCGCTGCCGGGAGCTGCTGGTTCCCGGGGCCACCGTGTATCTGGCGGCGGGGGAGAGCCCCCACCGCAAGACCGCCTGGGATCTGATCGCCGTGGAGAAGGGGACAAAGCTCATCAACATGGACGCCCAGGCCCCCAACCGGGTCTTTGCCGAGTGGGCGGGGCGGTTTGAGCCGTCGGCGGTGGCGGTCCGCCCTGAGGTCACAGTGGGCGGGTCCCGGCTGGATTTCTGCCTGGAGCTGCCGGGCGGGGCAAAGCATTACGTGGAGGTCAAGGGCGTCACGTTGGAGCAGGACGGACACGCCCGCTTTCCCGACGCGCCTACGGAGCGAGGCGTCAAACACCTGCACGAGCTGATCCGTCTGGCGCGGGAGGGCCACCGCGCCACCGCCTTCTTCGTCATCCAGATGGCGGAGGTGCGTGACTTTTCCCCCAACGATCTGACCCATCCCGCCTTCGGCGAGGCCCTGCGGCAGGCATTGCAGGCTGGGGTGAACGTGGCGGCATATTCCTGCCGTGTCACACCGGAGTCTTTGACCATTGACAGGCCGGTACCCGTGATACTGTAGAGGCTGACAAGGAAAAATACTTTACAAAATAGCGGCAATAGAAAGGCAGAGGCGGAAGCCTCTGCCTTTGATGATTCAATCGAATTGCTCCGCCAGATGGGCGGTGATGCGGGCCGTCAGCCCCCACAGGGGGTGGGGGAGGCCGCGGTAGATGGGCACCTCAATGCAAAGCGGCGCCCAGGGGTAGTCCGGGGACACGCCCACGGCGTCGTAGGGGAAGTCCTCCGGGTGGACGCGCACCGTGCGGCGGTAGATCTCCGGCGGATTATCCCGCAGCCAGTGCAGCGGCACGGTGAACACCTCCGCCACCTCGTCCGGGCCGATGGAAAGGGCGGAGATGTCGTCCACATGGAGAAGAGCCAGCACGGGGTAGACGATGCTCTGTCCCCGCAGCACAAAGTCCAGCTCCCCCAGTACCTCGATGCGATCCGCCCCAATGCCCAGTTCTTCCCGGGTCTCCCGCAGGGCGCAGTCAACCGGCGTTTCCCCCGGCTCCATCTCCCCGCCGGGAAAGCAGACCTCGCCGGGCTGGTGGCGCAGGGCGGCGGCGCGGACCTCGTAGAGCAGGTGTATGCCGTCGGGCCGCTCCACCAGCGGCGCCAGCACGGCGTACGCGCCCAGGGCTCCCTGCAATGTGGGGCGGCGGGCGCTGAGCTTGTCCCGGATCCGGGCGATATCCATGTGATCACATCCTTTGAACGTATTATACACCGGCGGCGGACAAATGAAAACAAAAATACTTTTCCGACTGGGGTCAGCCAAATGAAAGCATCGCAGATTTCGCGTCCGCAGACGCGAAGATATCAGATCGTATTTTGCCGCGGCGTGTACGTGGCAAAATACACCTCTCAGCCTGCAAACGTGCGAACGAAGTGAGTGCACTGCAGCAGGCTGAAAGCCTACTGCCCGAAAACGGCATGCCGTTTTCGGGCAGTTAAAAATCCCCCCATCGGGGGATGGGGGGATCCGATTCGCCTTACGGTTTAGCAGCCGCAGCCGCAGCCGTTGTTGCCGCAGCCGTTGTCACAGCCGCAGCCGCAGTTGTTGCCGCAGCCGCAGCCGTTGTTGCCCCAGCTGCCGGACAGGAGCAGGATGATGATAAGGATGATGATCCAGCAGCTGCTGCCGCCGAAACAGTTATTCTGATTGCACATAGCGGTACCTCCTATGAAATTTCTGACCTTGTCGCAGGTCTCATTCCATAGTATGCGCGCCGCCGGGGGAGGTGCGTTTACTCCCGGGAGATCCGGTAGCTGAGGGTCAGCAGGGTGTCCACAAAGTGGACGTCCTCAAAGAACACGCCGGGCACGTCTGTGGAGAGCTCCACGTTGGTGAAGTTCCAGAAGCCCCGGATCCCCAGCTCGATGAGCCGTGCGGCCAGGGGCTGGGCCACCGGCTGCGGCACGGTCAGCACGGCCACCTCGGGGTGGCAGGCGGCCACGTAGTCCGCCAGCTCGTCCATAGAGCGGATGGTCACGCCTCGGATGGTGGTGCCGATCAGGTCGGGGGACACGTCGAAGGCGGAGTCCACCTGAAAACCCACGGCCTGAAAGTCGAAGTTCTGCAGCAGGGCGTGGCCCAGATGGCCCGCGCCAACCACGATGAGCCGGTGCCCGTGGTCAATGCCCAGGATATGACCGATCTCCGCGCGCAGCTCGGAGACGTTGTAGCCGTATCCCTGCTGGCCGAATTCACCGAAGCAGCTGAGATCCTGGCGGATCTGGGAGGCGGTGATGCCCATCTTGGTGCCCAGCGAGCCGGAGGAGATGCGGATCACGCCCTTGCTGTGCAGGTCGTTCAGATGACGGTAATAGCGGGGAAGCCGGTGGATCACGGCGTCGGAAATGCGTTCTTTTCTCATAGGGGTTTTCTTTCCTTCCATCGGCGGGGCCATGCCCCAAAATATGCATGTATTTTACAACACGCGGATAAACTTGTCAACTTTTTTAACAATCTTTTTTTCAAGATTTGCTTTACAAGAGGGCAGAAAGTTGGTATAATCATTTGCCGTGGAGCGGAAAGCTCCGCCCCCATATGCGCCCGTAGCTCAGTTGGATAGAGTGACAGACTCCGACTCTGTAGGCCGCTGGTTCGAATCCAGTCGGGCGTACCAAAAGACCGCCACCCCGTTGGGGTGGCGGTCTTTTGGTATATTTGATCGGTTTGTTGAACCGGCGGCCTACAGGTGCGAAGCACGTAAAATCACCACACTGTGGCGGCGCGAAGCGCCGTCACAGGCCGCTGGTTCGAATCCAGTCGGGCGTACCAGAAAGCAGCACCCCCAACGGGGGTGCTGCTTTCTGGTACGCGGCTGCGCCGCGTATTGATTGAAATATTCCGGGAGGGGACTCCCATCCCCTCCCGGACCCACCCCATGCAAATCCGGAGGACCCCTCCCGGACCCACACATGCAAATCCGGAGATCCCCGTCCGGCGCATTCACCAGCCATCCGCAAGGCAAAAAAACGGTGCGAAAAATGCCGGAATCGTCCGGGAACGGCTTGCATTTCCACCGATTGCTTGCTATAATGAATAAAAAGTTAAAAATGTGTGTTTTTCAGTGCTGCGCGGCGTGTTTTCCCCGTGTCACGGGCCGCGCGGAAAGAGGGAATCAGGTGCAAGTCCTGAGCGATCCGGTCACTGTGATCGGGGAGTGCGGCGGCGATATGCCATTGTGTCCTTTGGACATGAGAAGGCGCCGGGCGCACGATGATCCGAAAGTCAGGAAACCTGCTGAAAAATAATGTGGTTGGTACCTCCGAGGAAGGCAAAGTCCACGACGATCGTTCTGCGCGGGTCCCGCGCGGACGTTTTGGTGTGCCTGCTCTCTCCGGAGAAGCGGGCGCTTTTCATTTCATGACGGCTATTTGCGAAAGGAGAAACAACATATGAGAAAGATCAAACGAATGCTGTGCCTGGCCTTTGCGGCTGCTCTGCTGCTGTGCGCCATGGCGCTGACCGCCACCCCGGCCTGCGCCGCCGAGTATCAGGACGGCGACTACACGGTGGCGTTCTCCATGGACGGTCTGGGCCGCCACAACATCGCCTGGGACACCGCCACCGTCCACGTGAAAGACGGCAAGCTGTACGTGGATTTCACACTGGAGCGTGTGGATCCCCGAAATCACGCGCCGCAGTACGACTGGCTGAAGACGGATTGCGGCAAGTTTGTGCCGGTTCTCAATGATGAGACGTTCACGTGCAAGTTCTCCTGGGTGGAAGTGCCTCACCTGGGGAAAGTGGACGTGGTGGCGTACTCCGCCGCGATGGCGACGGAAATGGACTATACGATGCACATCGACGGCTCCGCCATTCCCACCGTAACGGAACCCGATCCCACACCCGCCCCTGACCCCGCGCCCGCTCCGGACCCCACGCCCGCTCCGGACCCCACACCCGCCCCGGAACCTGCCCCGGAGCCCGCTCCTGCCGACCCGGTTGACCCTGCCGACCCCGTTGATCCCATCGCTCCCGCCGATCCCGACGAGCCGGTGAGCAGCGAGGATCCCGTGGAGCCCACGGAGCCCGGTGATACGGACACCACCGGCGAGATCGAACCGGACACCCCCACTGCGCCGGAACCGGCGCCCGTCTCCCCGGAGACGCTGGAGTATGATGACAACCACCTGCCCGTGGGCGGCATTGTGGCCATCGCGGCGGGCGCGGTGATCGTCCTCGGCGCTGCCGCGTGGCTGATCCTGCGGAACAGGCGGAAATAAGCGGAGGGAACCATGAAACTGTATCGTATCGGCAGGCGCCTCCTGTGCGCGGCGCTGGCCCTCTGCCTGATCCTGGCCCTGACCGCCTGCGGCCAGCAGCGGCAGAGTGACGGCACTGCCCCGCAGATCGGCGATCTGACCTATGAGAGCACCGTCCCCCTGGAGTACGCCGACCAGTTCGCCATTTACAAGTATAAGGGCGGCTACTCCCTCATCGACATGGTGAACAGCGACCGGATGCTGGTGGTGCCGGAGGGCGCCGCCGTGCCGGACGGGCTGGACAGTGACATCGTGGTGGTGCAGCAGCCCCTGAGCCACATCTATATGGCCGCCACCTCCGCCATGGCCCTCTTCGAGTCCATCGACGCCATGGACGCCATCTCCTTCGTGGGCAGCAAGCACTGGTACACCGAAAAGGCCGCCGACGCGCTGGAGCGGGGCGTATTCGCCTACGCGGGCAAGTACAATGCCCCGGACTATGAGATGCTGGTGGGCGGCGGCTGCCAGCTGGCCATCGAGTCCACCATGATCCTCCACAACCCGGAGGTGAAGGAGATGCTGATCGATCTGGGCATCAAGACGGTGGTGGAGCGCTCCAGCTACGAGGACCACCCCCTGGGCCGTACCGAATGGGTGAAGGTCTACGGCGCCCTGCTGGGTAAGGAGAACGAGGCCGAAGCCGTGTTCCGCGGCGAGGTGGAGAAGATCAAGGCGCTGGAATCCCTGGATCCCACCGGCAAGACCGTGGCCTTCTTCTACATCAGCAGCGGCGGCAATGCCGTGACCTATAAGACGGAGGGCTACGTACCCGCCATGATCCGCATCGGCGGCGGCGAGTATGTGTTCAACGACCTGGGCCTGGGGGACGACAGCAAGCTCAGCACCATCAATATCAACATGGAGCAGTTCTACAACACCGCCAAGGACGCCGACGTGTTCATCTACAACTGCAGCATCGTCAACCAGCTCTACACCATGGAGGACTTCCTCCAGCTGAACCCCGTCCTGGAGGACTGCAAGGCGGTTCAGAACGGACAGGTCTGGTGCACCACGGAGAGCATGTTCCAGCAGACGGACAAGATGGGCTCCATCATCCAGGAGATGAACGCCATCTTCACCGGAACAGCCCCGGACGAGATGACCTATCTCTTCCGGCTGAAATAACCAAGTGACGTACGGGCATCGGCCCGATCAATGGAACAGGAGCCCGGAACCGGGCCCCGGAAGGAGGAAATATGAAGCGGAATATCAACAGGATCCTTGCGCTGCTGCTGGTGTGCCTCACGCTGCTGAGCGGTGTGGTGCCGGCATTTGCCGCAGAGGGTGTGGAGCCCTTCGCCTATGATGGCGAGACCGTCGCCTTCATCAAAGAGGACGGCTCCGCCATGGGCATGCTGGCGCCCCAGGACGGCACCACCTGCGTCATCAACGGGGACAACGTGGTGATCCACATCGTGCCCAAGAACAAAACCACCTACGGCTGGCTCCACTTCGGCGCCATTACCGATGAACTGACCAAGGACGTGACCATCAACGATGACGGCACCATCGACATGACCCTGCCCAAGGAAAAGTGCGGCTGGGCCATCCCCGTGGCGCCCATCAAGAAGTCCGACGACACCGCCACCACCAAGGACCAGTACTATCTGGCCATTCCCGCCGAGGACAAGCTGGAGGACGTGACCCCTCTGGAGCCCTTCGCCTATGACGGCGAGACCGTCGCCTTCATCAAAGAGGACGGCTCCGCCATGGGCATGCTGGCGC
>CAMVMU010000056.1 GCA_947168655.1 uncultured Oscillospiraceae bacterium | reverse complement strand
GTGTGGGTGTGGGTCTGGATGGTGATGGTGGTGGTGTAATAGGCGGTGCTGGCAGGCACGGCCTTGTAGAAGTTGATCTCCTTGCCCTGCTTGCTGGTGGTGTATCTGCCGTTGGAGCTGTCATAGGACAGGTAGTAATAGCCCTCACTGTCCGTCTGGTTGTCCAGATAGCCCTCGGCGGTGTGGGCCCATGCCAGAGCAGTGGAGGACGGGTAGAGGTACTCGGAGGAGTCAAGTCCCATGTACTTGCCCACGGCTGCGTTGTAGAAGGTGTAGCCGCCGGAGGTCTGGGAAACCTCCCACAGCACCTTGGGCAGGTTGGCGGAGGTGGCGGTGCAGGTTTCCTCATTGATGGTGACAGAGACGGCGGTGAGATAGTGATTGCTGGCTACGATGGAGTTGCCCACGGCGTAGCCGGTGGAGCCGGAGATGGATTCGCTGGAAACAACGATGTACTTGCCGCCGTTCTCGGGACCCTCGGCAAGCTGGTATACGGTACTGCCGGAGGGATCGACGTCGCTGCGGGTGTACAGGGCGTACAGCGTGACGTTGGCGGAGGGGACAGTGTAGCTGGCACCGGGCTTGTAGTAGGTGGGCTTTGTGGTGGTCTCAGCCACGGTGTTCTCCACCCAACCCAGGAAGGTGTAGTCGCCCTCGGTGGGCGCGGTAGTGGGCAGGGTGACGGCATCGCCCACGTAGGACGAGACGGTGCCGGCGGACGTGCCGTTGGCCAGGTAATTGACCGTTGCCTTGGTCTTGGCGGCGAAGTTAATCTTGACCGTGCAGTCAGAGGACGGGTTCACGGTGAAGATGTTGCCGTTCTGTGTCACGGTGGCGGTACCGCTGGTGACGGTGTAGCCTGCGGCGTAATAGCCGGTCTTGGGGGAGGCGGTAATGGTGTAGCCGTCCACAGAGACGGTGCCGTAGTTGGTGTTGTTGGAGGTGGCTGTCACGGTGTAGTTGTTGCCGAACAGCTTCCAGGTGGAATATGCAGTCAGGACGCAGTCCACGTTGCCGTGGCCGGGATAGGTGTCCTCAGAGGAGGCGACGACAGGGAAGGCGATCTTGTTGCTCTTCGCCTGAGCTTCGGTATAGGAGGGGTAAGCCGGATCCCACTGGCAGCCCAGATCCGTCTGGGACTGCTCGATGGCCGCGCCGGCCTCCATTCCATCCTGAATGTAGCCCATGATGGATTGAATGCTCTTCAGCTCGCCCTTGAAGGAGACGGACTGAGAATAGCCGTAAACGACCTCAACGCCCTTGGCGCGCAGCGGCGCAAACATCCGGTCGGTGGCCATGCCCAGGCAGATGCCCATGTAGAGCATGCTGTGGGGCGCGTTGGAGGTCATGTGGTTGGCGATGCACTGGCCGTTGACGTAGGCATAGCCGGAGCCCTTCATGCAGTCATAGTAGGTGCCGTAGGTGCCGGTATGGGCAGCAGTGTCGGTGGAGGTCACGCCGCTGTTGGTGGTCAGGCACAGGTAGGAGCTGTTGGCGCGGGAGGTGTAGTCCTCGTTGCTGCCGGAGTAGTCGGTGGTGCCGTGGGAGTCGAAGATAACCAGGCCGCACTGCTCCATGGTCTTGGCGATGTTGTCCACGGTGGCGTTGGTCATGGAATAGCGGACGCCGCTGCCGCCGGTTGCGCCGTACAGGTTCTGCCAGGTGGTCTTATAGTAGGGGGAGTAGCTGGTAAAGGAGCTGTCGGAATAACTGGAGCTGCTCTCCCAATAGGGCTGGATCAGTCCGATGTTGGTGGACGTGGGGCTGCCGCCGTTGGGACGGGCAATGGAACTGAAGTCTTCCAGAAGTGCAGCGGCATCGGCTTCCACCTTGGCGATCTCCTCGGGAGTGGGATCGTTCTGGGTGTTGTGGAGCTCCGCCTCCATCCTGGGATCGTAGCAGCAGGGGATGCCCACAGTGGTCTGCCACACCAGGAAGTTGCCGTTCTGCTGGAGCGTGCCGTCCACATAGGTGCTGGAGCTTTTGATCGTCTTGATGACCTGGGGAATGAGGCTGACGTAATCGGATTCCGTCATGTACTCGATGCCGCCCATGCGCTTTGCGGCGGTGGTCTTAACGGACTGGATCTTGGCGAATACGTCGTTTTCCAGCTTGGCATTTTCCGCCTCGGTGTATACATGGACTTTTCTCTCGATGCCGCCGGCGCGGAATTCTGCTGCAAAAGCCAGCGTGGGCAGCATGCCCAGCAGCATGACCATCGTCAGCAGCAGCGCAAGGAGTTTCTTCAGCTTTTTACTCATGTTTCAATCTCCTTCTCCACAAAAATGACGCCATGAACATTTTAACTGTTCACTACACTACTGTATTATAACACATTATTTAAAAATGTCTATAAAAAAATGGACTCTCTGACAAATTTTTCACATTTCCGAAGGCGTCGTTCCCATGAACGGGATACAGGGAGAGATACAAAAAAAGAATGGGCGAACACGCCGAATTTGGTATGCTTTGCCATTGCAGCAAATCGGCTCATCGTGTATAATGTCCAAAATGCGCGGTGAAGTTCGGCCTGATTCGGCAAAACCATTTTTTTACCGCAGGAGTGCGTATGTTCAGGGGAAACTATCATTTCTTTGATTATAAATACAACATCGACGGCTATACGGGGCAGGACTACGGAGGCGTGGCGCAGTACGCGTATCTGGTGATCTCGGTGATCCTTCTCGTCGGGCTGCTGGTTGCGCTGCGCAAGACGCCCAGGGAGACGGTGCGCAGGATCATCGGAGGACTGGGCATTTTCCTGACGCTGTTCTATCTGGCCAAGACGGGCTGGGAGTCCTATTACGATATCCAGCGATTCGGTGCGTTCAATACAGGTCTTTTGCCCTTTGACACCTGCTCCGTCATCATGCCCGCGTGCCTTCTGGCGGGATTCGGAAAGGGGCGCCTCCAACATATGGCGGCGTGCTGGATCGCCACCGGCGGTATTGTAGGCGGACTTGCCACCATGCTGTTTCTCAACGCCTTCAAGTACTATCCGTTTTTCTCCTTCGGGGCATTCTATTCTATGCTCTGGCATTTTCTCATGGTATTTGCGGGACTGCTGCTCCTGGTGACCGAGCGGGACCGCCTGCGCTTTTCCACGGTCACGGACGGGTATCTGCTCCACCTGATCGTATCCGCCGTTGTGATCCCCGTTGACTTTGCCTTCCATTTTGACTTTATGCTCTACCGTGAGCTGGGCGGCGTGCCCTTCTTTGAGGACATCGCCTCCCGTCTGACGGAGCGGGGTCTGGGCTTCCTGAATCCCATCATGATGCTGATCCTGTACTTCTTCGCGTTTTCCGTTGTCTATCTGATCGCCGCCGGGATCAAGAACCGGCAAGGTGAGCCGGTGCCTGCGGCATAACGGAAAACTTCATCCGAAAAGCTCCCTGCTGCATGACGCAGCCGGGAGCTTTTTTTGATGAGTTACGCAGTCTGTTGTTTTCCCCCTGCGCCGCAACGGCATGGCGGCCGTCTACTTGAACAGATGGTCGATGGCCCTGTTCAGCTCGTCGATGGCCTCCTGGTCGTGGGCCTCCACCGCGTCCACCACGCAGTGCTGGATGTGGTCCTTGAGGATGATGCGGCTGGTGGCGCTCAGCGCCGAGCGGACCGCTGCCAGCTGGATCAGCACCTCCGAGCAGTCCCGTCCGTCCTCCACCATGCGCCGCACCGACTCCAGGTGCCCGATGGCCCGGGACAGCCGGTTGAGCACGGCGGGGGTATTCTCGTGATGATGGGTGTGGGTATGCTCGTGGGCATGCTGATGGTCGTGATGGTGATCGTGCATGGCTGACCTCCTGAAAATGGCACCTGGTGGGACGGAAACGGACGTCTTGTCCCGATTATAACTGCGGAATCCGCAAAAAACAACCCCCGGGGGGGCTTGTGGGGAAAATGGGGGATGCTTATACTGAAATCAGACTAAAGAGAAAGAGGGACGAACGATGCATATGGCTGACGCGCTGCTGGCTCCGGCTGTAGCAGCAACCATGTATGTGGCGTCCGGCGCGGCTGCCGGCGTGTCCATCCACAAACTGAGAAAGGATGACGAGCCCCAAAAGCTGCCCACCATGGCGGTGACGGCGGCCTTGGTCTTTGCCGGACAGATGATCAACTACACCATCCCCGGCACCGGATCCTCCGGCCACATGTGCGGCGGCATGCTGCTGTCGGCCCTGCTGGGTCCCCAGGCAGGCTTCCTGTCCATGATCGTGATTCTGGCCGTCCAGTGCCTCTTCTTCGCCGACGGCGGCTTGATGGCATTGGGCGCCAATATCTGGAACATGGCCTTCTACGGCTGCTTCGTGGGCTACTATCTCATCTGGCGGCCCATCATGGGCAGCGGCTGGTTCGGCGGCGAAACCAAAGCCGCCCAGCGGCTGCGTATCATCGCCGCGTCCATTATCGGCTGCGTGGTGACGCTGCAGCTTGGCGCCTTCTCCGTGGTGCTGGAGACCACTCTCTCCGGGATCACCGAACTGCCTTTCGGCGCTTTTGTGGCGCTGATGCAGCCCATCCACCTGGCCATCGGCCTCATGGAGGGCGTGGTCACGGCTGCTGTGCTGGTCTTCGTGTACGAGTCCCGCCCCGTTCTGCTGCGTGACGTGAAGGCCGCGGAGGGCACGGGACGCTCCCTGAAGACCACCCTGGCCATTCTGGCGGTGGTGGTGGTCGTCGTGGGCGGCGGTCTGTCCCTGGTGGCAAGCTCCAACCCCGACGGTCTGGAGTGGGCCCTGTTCGGCAACGAAGAGGCCCAGGTGGAGAATATGGGGCTGGACGAGGAGCACTTCGGCGTGGAGAGCAAGACGGCGGATAAGGCGGCATCCATCCAGGATAAGACGTCCTTCCTGCCGGATTACGCCTTCCCGGAAAGCGACAGTCCCGCCGGCACCACCGTGTCCGGCCTGGTGGGCTCGGCCATTGTGGCGGGTCTTGCGGTGCTGATCGCCCTGATCGGCGGCTTCTTCCGCCGGAAGAAACCGACCGTGTAAGCACAGAGAAACAGAGAACAGGGGTGTCTCCGGACACCCCTGATTTCCACACGTTTGAGGATCGCCATGAACCAGATGGACCGCTCGCTCCTTGCGCTGCGGGAGATGGACATACTCTCCGCCGGGGACTCCCCGGTGCACCGGCTCCATCCCGCCGCCAAGCTGCTGACGACAATTGCATATATCGCCGTCACGGTGTCCTTCGGCAAGTATCAGCTCAGCTCCCTGCTGGTGATGATCCTGTACCCGGCGCTGCTGTTCTCCCTCACCGGCATCGGCGTGGGCACGTGCTTGCGCAAACTCCGCTTCGTGCTGCCGCTGGTGCTGGCGGTGGGCCTGTTCAACCCGCTGTTCGACCGGGCGACCCTGCTGACGGTGGGAGATGTTGCCGTGTCGGGCGGTGTGGTGAGTATGGTGACGCTGATGCTCAAGGGCGCCTTCTGCCTGTCGGCGTCCTTTCTCCTGATGGCCACCACGCCCATTGACGACCTGTGCGCCGCGCTCCGCAGGCTCCACGTGCCGCCGGTGCTGGTGACGCTGCTGCTGCTCACCTATCGCTACGTGGGGGTGATGACGGAGGAACTGTCGGTGATGACCGACGCCTACCACCTCCGGGCCCCGGGGCAGAAGGGCATCCGGTTCGCTGCCTGGGGCTCTTTCCTGGGCCAGCTTTTGCTGCGGAGCATGGACCGGGCGGACGAGCTCTACGGCAGTATGCAGCTGAGAGGCTTTTCCGGAAGCTTTGCCTACGCCGGGGAAAAGAGATTCGCGAGCCGCGACGCGGCGTGGCTGGTGGTGTGGGTACTGGTCTTCGCCCTGTGCCGGATCTTTGACGTGACAGGCGTGCTGGGCACGCTGGTGATGGGAGGAAACCGATGATCCGATTTGAAAATGTGACCGCATACTACGAGAAGGACACGCCGATCCTGCATAACGTGTCCTTTGCCGTGGAGAGGGGAGAAGCCGTTGGCCTCATCGGCGCCAACGGCGCCGGCAAGACAACCCTGATGCGCGCCCTGCTTGGCCTGCTGCCCCACGAGGGGCGTATCACGGTGGACGGCACAGAAGTCACGAAAAAGACTCTGCCGGAAATCCGCCGGAAGCTGGGCTTTGTGCTCCAGAACTCCGACAACCAGATGTTCATGCCCACGGTGTACGAGGACATGATCTTCGGCCCGATGAACTACGGCTTGAGCAGAGAGGAAGCCGACGCACGGGTGGACGCCGTGCTGGTACGGCTGGATCTGACGGAGCTGAAGCACCGCCACAACCACAAGCTCTCCGGCGGAGAGAAGCGGATGGCCGCCATCGCCACCGTGCTGGCCATGGAGCCGGAGGCTATATTGATGGACGAGCCCACCTCGGCGCTGGATCCCAAAAACCGCCGCCTGGTGATTAACACCATCCGGGAACTGCCGGAGACAAAGATCATCACATCCCACGATCTGGACATGATCTGGGACACCTGCAACCGTGTAATCCTCCTGGATCGCGGGACTGTGGTTGCCGACGGAGCGTCGCAGGAGATATTGCAGAACTGTGGGTTGCTGGAGAACCACCGCATGGAGCTGCCCCTCCGGCTGTACGGGCGGTGAGAAAAGCCGGTTCCTGCCCGGGATATAGAAAAGAGCCAACTGACCTCTGCCGGGGCCGGTTGGCTCCTTTTTCATGGGGGAGGTGCTAATCGGCAGCGCTGGCATCCCTTTTTGATGGTTTTTCGAAAAAAACATAAAAAAACAGCAAATGATCCCTTGACATATTAGATATGACTAACTATAATATAGACGGTTAGAAAAAACTAACCGTTTTTATATGACGAGCGGTTAGCTAAAGCTAATTGATGAGACAGGAGGGATCGTATGATGCCGCTCATTTTTGCGGAAGCGGGGCAGTCACAGATCATCAAACGGATCGGCGGCAGCCCGGAACTGAAAAAGCACATGGAGGACCTGGGCTTCCATATCGGCAGTGAAATCAGCGTGGTCAACACGCTGGGCGGGAATCTGATTGTGAACGTGAAGGAGTCCCGGGTGGCCATCAGCCGGGAAATGGCACAGAAAATCATGGTCTGAACACCATATAGAGAGCAAGGAGGAAGATACATATGAACACGAACTTGAGAGAAGTCAACGTGGGCCAAACCTGCAAGGTGGTCCGGCTCCACGGCGAGGGCGCCGTCAAGCGCCGCATCATGGACATGGGCATCACCCGTGGTGTGGAGGTCTACGTGCGCAAGGTTGCTCCTTTGGGCGATCCCATCGAGGTCAACGTGCGGGGCTACGAGCTGTCCATCCGCAAGGCGGACGCCGAGATGATCGAAGTGGAGCTGTAATCGTATCGGAACAACCTGTCCGGAGGGGAGACCCTCCGTTCATTGAGAAAGAGAGTTAGCAAGCACTAACGGAGAGAGGAGTCAAATTATGGACCTGAGAATCGCACTTGCCGGCAACCCCAACAGCGGCAAGACCACGCTGTTCAACGCCCTGACTGGTTCCAATCAGTTTGTGGGAAACTGGCCCGGCGTCACCGTGGAGAAGAAAGAGGGAAAGCTGAAAAAGCATGACGGCGTCACCATCACCGACCTGCCGGGTATCTATTCACTGTCCCCCTACACGCTGGAGGAGGTCGTTGCCCGCAACTATCTGATCGGTGAGCGTCCGGACGCCATTCTGAACATCATCGACGGCACCAACCTGGAGCGCAACCTGTATCTGACCACCCAACTGACGGAGCTGGGCATCCCCGTGGTGCTGGCTGTAAACATGATGGACGTGGTCCGCAAAAACGGCGACACCATCAACACCGAAGAGCTGAGCCGCCAACTGGGCTGCAAGATCGTGGAGATCTCCGCCCTGAAGGGCGACGGCGTGATGGAGGCTGCCGAGGCCGCTATTGAGGCCGCCAGGAGCGGCAAGACGGTGCCGTTGCACACCTTCTCCGGACCCGTGGAGCACGCCCTGGCCCATATCGAGGAGCATGCAGTTGCCGATATGCCCGCCGAGCAGCAGCGCTGGTACGCTGTGAAGCTCTTTGAGCGTGACAGCAAGGTTCTGGAGCAGATGAATCTCTCCGACTCCGTCAAGGCCGACGTGGAGGAGCACATCGCCGAGGTTGAGAAGGAGCTGGACGATGACGCCGAATCCATCATCACCAATGACCGCTATATCTACATAGGTGAGATCATCAAATCCTCCTATAAGAAGAAATCCGTGAGTAAACTCACCACCTCTGACAAGATCGACAGAGTGGTTACCAACCGCTGGCTGGGCCTGCCCATCTTTGCCCTGGTGATGTTCATCATCTACTGGATCGCCATGGTGGGCGTGGGCGCCCCCGCC
>CAMVMU010000055.1 GCA_947168655.1 uncultured Oscillospiraceae bacterium | reverse complement strand
AGCACCTGGGCGAGGATCTGGACATCCACTGCGGCGGCATCGACAACGCCTTCCCCCACCACACCAATGAGATCGCCCAGTCCGAGAGCTATCTGGGCCACCCCTGGTGCACCCACTGGGCCCACGTGGCGCACCTGAACACCGAGGACGGCAAGATGAGCAAGTCCAAGGGCGAGTTTCTCACCGTGTCCCTGCTGGAGGAAAAGGGCTACGACCCCCTGGCCTACCGCTTCTTCTGCCTCCAGAGCCACTACCGCAAGAATCTGGTGTTCACCTGGGAGAATCTGGACAACGCCGTGGTGGCCTACAACAAGCTGATCGCACGTCTGGCCTCCATGGACCCCAAGGACGGCGCCGTGGACGAGGCGGCTCTGGCTGAGCTGAAGGAGAAGTTCTCCAAGGCCATGGACAATGACCTGAACACCCCCAACGGCGTCACCGTGCTGTACGACATTCTCAAGGCCAAGACCACCGGCGCCACCAAGTGGGCCGCCGTGGAGGCGGTGGACGCGGTACTGGGTCTCAAGCTCACCGAAAAGGCCGCCGCCCAGCGTGCCCAGCAGGCCAAGGCAGTAAGCGCATCCTCCGATTTCGCCATTGTCAGCGAGGACGGCGAGGAGAACGCCGAAGTGGAGGCGCTGATTCGCCAGCGCGCTGAGGCCAAGAAGGCCAAAAACTTCGCCGAGGCCGACCGCATCCGTGACCAGCTGAAGGCCCGGGGTATCGAGATCACCGACGTGGCCGGCGGCGCCCGCTGGAAGCGGATCTGACACGGGAGTACAGCATGAAAACACTGTATTTGGATTGCGGCATGGGGGCTGCCGGCGACATGCTGACCGCCGCCCTGCTGGAACTGCACCCCGATCCCGACGCCTTTGTGTCCCGGCTCAACTCCCTGGGCCTGCCCGGCGTGCGCTACGCCCGGGAGGACGCCGTCAAGTGCGGCATCCGGGGCACCCACGTCTCCGTCCTGGTGGACGGCGCCGAGGAGGGCGAACACCACGACCACGAAGAGCATCACCACCACGGCTCCATGCACACTGTGGAGCACGCGGTGTCCCATCTGAACGTCAGTGAGAAGGTCAAGGGTGACGTTCTGGCGGTCTACGGGCTCATCGCTCAGGCGGAGAGCCACGTCCACGGCGTAACCGTGGAGGAGATCCACTTCCACGAGGTGGGCACCCTGGACGCCATCGCCGACGTCACCGCCGTATGCCTGCTGATGGAGGATCTGGCTCCCGAGCAGGTGCTGGCCTCTCCCGTCCACGTGGGCAGCGGCCAGGTCCGCTGCGCCCACGGTATCCTGCCGGTGCCGGCTCCCGCCACGGCGCACCTCCTGCGGGACGTGCCCATTTACGGCGGCGAGATCCGGGGCGAGCTGTGCACGCCCACCGGGGCGGCGCTGCTGCGCCATTTTGTCACCCGGTTCGGCCCCATGCCCGTCATGCGGACAAGCGCCATCGGCTACGGCATGGGGAAGAAGGACTTCCCTGCGGCCAACTGCGTCCGCGCCCTGCTGGGCGAGACGGAGGAGCGCGGCGGCACGGTGACGGTCCTCAGCTGCAACGTGGACGACATGACCGCCGAGGACATCGGCTTTGCCGCAGAGCAGCTCTTCGCCGGCGGCGCGCTGGAGGTCTATACGGTGCCGGTGGGTATGAAAAAGAGCCGTCCCGGCACGCTGATCCGTGTGATCTGCCGCCCGGAGGACGAGGAGAAAATGGCGGCGCTGCTGTTCCGCCACACCACCACGCTGGGTATGCGCATCACCGAGACGAGACGCCGCACACTGGAGCGGCAGATCGAGACGGTGGAAACACCGCTGGGCCCTGTGCGGATCAAAATCTCCGCCGGATACGGCGTGCAGCGCCGGAAGGCGGAATATGACGATCTGGCCCGGATCGCCCGGGAGCGGGACATGAGCCTCGCCCAGGTGCGGCAGGAGCTGGATGAGATCTGAAATTGGCAAATACGGCACAGGAAGCGGCAAAGAACCCCGTCGGGATGATTCAATCCCGACGGGGTTCTCCTTATCCTTTTGCAATCAGATTTCGTCCCGCAGCAGGCCCAAGGCCCTGGCTTCATGGATCAGCTCCGCCATGCGGCGGTTGGTCTCACCCACGGGAACGCCGGTGCAGATCACGGTTTCACAGGCTCTCATCAGAGAAAGCGCCCGCTCATAGGCCCTGTCGCTGATGGGCATAAAGGGCGTCTCGGTGACCACCTCGGCGGCCAGGCTCCTGGCAACCTGATAATCCACGTCGTTCTCGTAGAGGATACCGGCGTAAAACGGCCTGCCCTCCTTTTGCAGCCGGCGGAAGGTATCCACTCCGCTGCCGCAGGCGGAGATGACGAACACCTTGGGCTCCCCCTCCGGACGGGGCATCTCCACGCTGCCGAAGGTGATGTTGTAGGCGCCGTCGGTAATGCCGTAAAGTTCGTTGATGATCTCCGGGCGGAAGATCTCGTCCGGCGTGCCGAAATGCTCGATGCGCTCGCCGCGGACGCACATGATCTTGTCGGAGATCTTCTGGGCAAAGTCGATTTCGTGGAGGGACATGATCACCGTGATGCCCTTCTCCTTGGCCATGGTGCGCAGGATGCTCAGAAGCTCCAGCTTGTGGCGGATATCCAGAAAGGAGGTGGGCTCGTCCAGCACGATGATCTCCGGCTCCTGGCAGATAGCCCGGGCCAGAAGAACGCGCTGGCGCTGGCCATCGCTGATTGCGGTGAAATCCCGGTCCGCCAGCTCGGCGGCGTGGACCTTCTCCAGGGCTGAGCGGACCTTCTCCCGATCCTCCGGCGACAGCGTACCCAGGGTGTTGGTGTAGGGATAGCGTCCCGTAGCCACCACGTCCCAGCAGGTCAAAAGCTCGCCCTTGATCCGCTCCGTCAGCACCACGGCCAGCTGCCGGGACAGCTCCTTATAGCTCATGCCCTTCACCGAAGCGTCCGCAATATAGCTGTCGCCCCGGATGGACGCCAGATGCTTGGTGATGCTCTTGAGAATGGTGGACTTCCCCGAGCCGTTGGGACCGATCAGGGTCAGGATCTCTCCGGCCTTGATGCGGATATTGATATCGTGGATCAGGGTATTGCCGTGATAGCCGACAGAGAGGTCCTCCGTGCGGAAGTAATACTCACTCATGGTCCGTCCCCCCTTATTCCCTGCCGCTGTGGCGGCGGATCAGCATGGCGATGACCACCGGCGCGCCGAACAGCGCCGTCACGGTGCTGATGCTCAGCTCCGTGGGGGCAAAGGCGGCGCGGGCAATATAGTCGCAGAACAGGCAGAACACACCGCCGCCCAGGAAGGAGGCCGGGATCACCAGAATGGGCTTGGCTGTCTTCAGCAGCATTTTGATGAGGTGGGGCACCGCAATGCCCACAAAGGAGATGGGACCGGCAAAGGCAGTGACGCAGCCCGCTATCAGGCTGGACATGAGAATCAGCAGCACCCGGAAACGCTTGACGTTGACGCCCATGCTCTGGGCATAGGCCTCCCCCATCTGATAGGCTCCGATGGGCTTGGACATCAGAAACACCACCGCGAAGCACACCAGGATCAGAATGGTAAAGACGCGCACGTCATCCCACTTGGTGCCGGAAAAGCTGCCCTGGGACCAGCTGTGGAGGTTGACGATGTCGGAGTCTTTGGCAAAGGTGATGAGAAACTCCGTAACGGCGGAGCAGATATAGCTGATCATGATGCCCGCCACCAGCAGCATGGACATCTGACGGATGGATCGGGCCGCCAGCAGCACGAAGGCCATGGCGATCAGCGCGCCGGCAAAGGCCGCCACCACCATCATCCAAGAGGAGATATAGGGCACAAACCGCAGCGTCACGATCATGGTAAGGGCCACGAACAGTTTGGACCCGGAGGAGATACCCAGCACGAAGGGCCCCGCGATGGGGTTGCCGAAAAAGGTCTGCATCAGAAAACCGGACAGCGCCAGCCCGCCGCCCAGCACCACCGAGGCGATGATCCGGGGCAGGCGCAGCTTCCAAACGATCCCCATTTGGGTCTCGTCGCCCTGGCGAAGGAAAATAATCCGGGCAATGTCGCCCACGGAGATGTGGACGCTGCCGGCGTTGATGTTCCACACCGTCAGCAGTACAAAAGCGACGATCAGGCCGAGAAAGACGGCTCCGTACCGGACACGGCGTGCGGCGAGATGATTCACTTGGCTCATAGGACGTTCCCTCTCTTTTCGGACCTTGATGGGCCTGTTGGATAGAAAAAGCCCGCTTTCGGCGGAAAGCAGGCGCGGTAAGAGACCGCGCGAAAACCGCGCAGCTCCCTTATGGTGGAATTCGCCTTTTCCGGAGGTCCCAACCACTTTTTCAGCAGGTTTCCTGACTCACGGATCTTCGCCCACGGCGACACCTTCTCATGCCCATGGCACAATGGTATGATTCGCACCGGGACTCCCCGTTCACAGTGACCGGATCGCTCAGGATTCGCACCTGATTCCCTTTTTCATCGCCGCAGACAACGGCGATGCACTGAAAAATATTGTAACAGATTTATTATAGCAAGTGTCCACAGCCTTTGCAAGCCGTTTTGTTTTTTTGCCCGCCAAATCAGTCATGGAGCCGGTCGGCCGGTCATACCATGTGAAAAAAGGGGGCTTGTTGCAATGAGACGAATGGTATGTGTATTGGCGGCTGTGGTTTTGCTGGCGGGGCTGTACCCTGTCCACGCCTGGGCGGTGGATCTGCCCATCCGGTCGGAGGCAGCTATTCTCATTGAAAAAGAGACGGGGCAGGTGCTCTATGCCAAGAACGAGCACAAGCAGCTGGAGCCGGCCAGCGTCACCAAGGTGATGACGCTGCTGCTGACCATGGAGGCCATCGACAGCGGCGCCCTGCGCTACGAGGACATGGTGACCGCCAGCGACTATGCCAGCTCCATGGGCGGCAGCCAGATCTTTCTGTCGCCGGGGGAGCAGATGAGCGTGGAGGATCTCCTCAAAGGCGTGTGCGTGGCCTCCGGCAACGACGCCTCCGTGGCGCTGGCTGAGCATCTGGCTGGTGTGACGGAGCTGTTCGTGGCCAGGATGAACAACCGGGCCAAGGAACTGGGCATGAACGACACCAACTTCGTCAACTGCAACGGTCTGCCGGCAGCGGGACACGTGACCAGCGCCTACGACATTGCCCTCATGAGCCGGGAGCTGATCCTCCACCACCCGGATATTCGGCGCTTCACCACCATCTGGATGGACACCCTGCGGGACGGCAAGTCGGAGCTGAGCAACACCAACAAGCTGATCCGGTTCTACGACGGGGCCACGGGTCTCAAAACCGGGTCCACCAGCTCCGCCGGGTACTGCATCAGCGCCACCGCTGAGCGGGACGGGATGGAGCTCATTGCCGTGACCCTGAAGGCGGACACCTCCTCGGATCGCTTTGAGGACGCCAAGACGCTGCTGAACTACGGCTTTTCCACCTACGCGCTCATTGACGCCGGGGGGGACGTGTCGCTGCCGCCGGTGGCGGTGGGGCTGGGCGTGGCCGACACGGTGCAGCCCGTGCTGCCTCAGGACGGCCGCAGCCTGCTGATCGAGCGCTCCCAGGCCGCCGATCTGGAGCGGACAGTGGCAATGGAGGAGTCTGTGGAAGCGCCGGTGACCCGGGGACAGGAGCTGGGCCAGGTGACCGTCACATCCGGCGGCACGGTGCTCTCCACCGTGCCCATCCTGGCCGGGGAGGACGTGCCGCGGCTCACCTGGTGGCAAACCTTCCTGCGGCTGCTGCGTCTGGCCCTGCCCGGCGCAAAATAAGGGGAGATCGGACGGATTTTTGCCCTTGTTTTTTCCCCGTCGGGGATTTATCATAGAGGCAGGAAACAGCGGCTGCTTTGCCGGCCGATCCCCATTTACATCAGGAGGTCATACCCATGATCCAGGTCAATCTGTCCAATATCCGTCCCTTTATCGGCCTGCCCTACGAGGCCGCTCTGGCCCCCCGGCTCCACATCGCCCACAAGCACCTGCAGCAGGGCGACGGCGTGGGCAGCGACTTCACCGGCTGGGTCCACCTGCCGGAGCAGTATGACCGGGAGGAGTTTGCCCGGATCAAGGCTGCCGCCCGGCGCATCCAGAGTGACTCCCAGGCGCTGGTGGTCATCGGCATCGGCGGGTCGTATCTGGGCGCCCGGGGCGCCATCGAGTGCCTGTGCTCGGCCAACTACAACCTGAAAAAGAAAAACACCCCCAACATCTACTTTGTGGGCAACGGCCTCAGCTCCGATCAGCTCAGCGAGGTGATGGAGCTGCTGGAGGGCGTGGATTTCTCCGTCAACGTGATCTCCAAGTCCGGCACCACCACGGAGCCCGCCGTGGCCTTCCGGTTTTTCCGCCGGATGCTGGAGGATAAGTACGGCGTCAAGGGCGCGGCACGGCGCATCTACGCCACCACCGACCGTGCCCGGGGCGCTCTCAAATCCCTGGCCGACAGCGCCGGGTACGAGACCTTCGTGGTGCCCGACGACGTGGGCGGCCGGTACAGTGTGCTGACGGCCGTGGGACTGCTGCCCATCGCCGTGGCCGGGGTGGATATCGACGCCCTGATGGCCGGCGCGGCGGATATGATGACCGTCTGCGCCGCCGACGACATGGCGTCCAACCCCGCCTGGCAGTATGCCGGGGCGCGGTATGAGCTGTACCGCGGCGGCAGGAAGATCGAGATCCTGGCTTCCTATGAACCCAACTTCCGCTTCATGGCCGAGTGGTGGAAGCAGCTCTACGGCGAGTCCGAGGGCAAGGAGAACAAGGGCCTGTTCCCCGCCAGCGTGGAGTTCACCGCCGATCTGCACTCCATGGGCCAGTACATCCAGCAGGGCGAACGTCACCTTCTGGAGACGGTGGTGCGCTTCGGCGCCTCCGCCCACGAGAACCCTGTGCCCTATGACACCGCTAACGGCGACGGGCTGAACTTCCTGGCCGGGAAGCCCATGGACTTCATCCGCCAGCAGGCCATGGACGGCACCCTGCTGGCCCACGTGGAGGGCGGCGTGCCCAACATCATCCTGCAGGCCGGGCAGATCAATCCCTTCACCCTGGGCGAACTGATCTATTTCTTCGAATACGCCTGCGGACTCAGCGGCTATCTGCTGGACGTGAATCCCTTCGATCAGCCCGGTGTGGAGGCATACAAGAAAAACATGTTCGCCCTGCTGGGCAAACCCGGCTACGAGGACCTGCGCGCCCAGTTGGAGCGGAAGCTGGGGCGGTGAAAATCCACAAAAAACAGGCAGTTTTTTCTGCCTTGCCAATTCCGCCGGGATATGCTATCCTATAGACAGGAGCAAAACCGACTCCCATCTTTACAAAAGGAGTGATTTCTTATGGTCAGATTGATCATGGGCGCCAAAGGAGCAGGCAAGACCAAGCAGCTCATCGAGCAGGTCCATGCCGCGGTGGAGAACGAAGCCGGCAGCGTGGTGTGCGTGGAGCCCAATGCGGATATGAAATATGACATCAGCTACAACGCTCGCCTGGTGAACGCCAGCGAATACGGCCTCAATTCCTTTGAGAGCCTGCGGGGTTTCCTGTGCGGTATGTACGCCGCCAATTACGATATTTCCCACGTGTTTGTGGACAACCTGTGCAAGATCGCCCACAGCGACGACCTCCACGAGGCGGAGAAGCTGCTGCGCTGGCTGGACCGCTTCAGCGAGCAGAACTCCGTCAAGTTCACGGTGACCATCAGCGGCGATGCCGACAGCCTCACCGAGGGCATGAAGAGCTTTCTGTAAGGGCGTGAACATATAAATGATGATAAAACCGGAGGAGCGATGCTCCTCCGGTTTTTGGTCAGTTTCTGTATTTCAGGGCGTCGAAGTCCCGGACGATCTCGCCCAGCTTTTCGTCCCGCACATAGACCCAGTTGGTCTCGTCGAAGGCCAGGCGCATGGCAAAGTCCTTGGCCTCATAGATGTCGTCGGTCTGGAAAAAGTCGCGGTAGGCGTCCTCCGGCTCGTTGATCCGGCGCCACATGATGTGAAAGCGCATGGTTGTCCTCCGTATGCTCAGAACAAATGGTTGACAAAGGTAACATGCAGAAAGGCATCGTTGCGCATGGGGGATTGTGAAGGGGGATGGGAGTCCCCCTTCACATGAAATCTACACAAATGCTTCTGCATTTGCCATTTTTGGCGTCGACAAATAGTCGATGCCAAAAATGGGGTAATTATCAGTATACCCGAATATGGGGCGAAAAGCAACGGGTGGTTTGTCCAAAATTTCGGAGTGATTTTTGGCGAAATACCGAGGGCAAAATTGGGATAAAATCCTTTTTTCCGGCGGCGTTTTGATGTATAATGTCATCTGAATTTTGAGGTAGAGAGAGGGGAACCCGCGGTGAAGATCGGCTTTGATAACGACAAATACCTGGCGCTGCAGGCCCAGCACATCAAGGAGCGGCGCAGCCAGTTCGGCGGAAAGCTGTATCTGGAGTTCGGCGGCAAGCTCTTTGACGACTATCACGCCTCCCGGGTGCTGCCCGGCTTCCAGCCCGACAGCAAGATCCGCATGCTCTGCACCATTCGGGATGACGTGGAGATCGTGGTGGTGCTCTGCGCAGCCGACATCGAGAAAAACAAGACCCGCGGCGACCTGGGCATCCGCTACGACGACGACGTGCTGCGGCTCATCGACGTGTTCCGGGATCTGGGCTTCTACGTGGGCAGCGTTGTCATCACCCGATACGCCGGGCAGCCCGCCGCCGACGCCTTTATCAAGCGGCTGACCAACCTGGGCATCCGCAGCTATAAGCACTATCCCATCCCCGGCTACCCCTCCGACGTGGCCCACATCGTCAGCGACGACGGACTGGGCAGGAACGACTACATCGAGACCAGCCGCTCCGTGGTGGTGGTGACCGCCCCCGGCCCCGGCAGCGGCAAAATGGCCACCTGCCTGAGCCAGCTCTACCACGAGAACAAGCGGGGCATCCGGGCAGGCTACGCCAAGTATGAGACCTTCCCCATCTGGAACCTGCCGCTGAAGCACCCGGTGAACCTGGCCTACGAGGCCGCCACCGCCGACCTCAACGACGTGAACATGATCGACCCCTTCC
>CAMVMU010000054.1 GCA_947168655.1 uncultured Oscillospiraceae bacterium | reverse complement strand
TCTGCTCCCGGCTGGTGTTCTGGGCCTCGTCCAGGATGATGAAGCTGTCGTCCAGCGTCCGGCCGCGCATGTAGGCCAGAGGCGCCACCTCGATGTTGCCACGCTCCAGATATTTCTGATACGTCTCGGCGCCCAGCATATCAAAGAGGGCGTCGTACAGGGGCCGCAGATAGGGGTCCACCTTGCTCTGCAGGTCGCCGGGCAGGAAGCCCAGCCGCTCGCCGGCCTCCACCGCCGGGCGGGTCAGGATGATGCGGTTGACCTGCTTGTCCCGGAAAGCGGCCACAGCGGCAGCCACGGCCAGATACGTCTTGCCCGTACCCGCCGGGCCCACGCCGATGGTGACGCTCTTTTTCATGATCTCGTCCACGTACTGCTTCTGGCCGATGGTTTTGGGCTTCACGGGACGGCCCTTGGAGGTGATGCAGATCACGTCCTGGGTCAGCTCGTTGATCCGCTCCGCCTGGCCCGACCGCACCAGCCCGATGACGTAGCGCACGTGCTGGGGGGAGATGGTCTCCCCCTTGCCCGTCAGCGTCAGCAACGCCTCCACGGCCTTGTGGGCGAACATGACCTCCTCCGGCTCACCGGAGATGACGATCTCACCGCCCCGGTTCACAATGCCCACGTGGAACTCCGATTCCAGCAGGCGGATATTCTCATCGAAGGAGCCGAACAGATTGACGGCCTCCTCCATTCTCTCGATTCCGATGCGCTGTTCCATATAAGCGCCTCCTTGTTCTCTATGGTGTATCCACCGGCACGCTGACGCCGATCTGCTCCAGGCACTCGGCCTTCATGGTCACCAGCAGCCAGTCTCCCTGCCGGGCTGAGGCAAACCGCGTCTCAGTGACAGTGCCGTCATCCCCCAGCTGCCCGGTCAGCTGCTGCAGCAGCAGCGTCTCCCCCTCCTGCCGGGCCAGCTCCAGGTTGCGCTCGCCTTCCGCGATGCCCCGCGCCGTCCACCGCTCCGTCACCAGCGTGACGGGCAGCCGCAGACCTCCCGGCAATGTCCAGGGGCTATATGTAATTATTTTATCACAATCAGATGGCGTTACGCTACCCTTTCCGTAGATTTTTATGCGCCGTTTGCCGAAATCCAGGGCATACCGGGTGACGGTTTTCCCCTCCGGACCCAGCAGCTCCGTCTTCAGCGGCACCAGAGTGGAGGTCTCATACCAGGTGCGGGCCCACACATTGCCCATGCCGTGGACCAGCCGCATCCCGAAGCTGCCCCCATCGGACACACCGGAGATCAGCAGCTGGCCCCGCATCACTGTGCTGCCTCGCATCACCTCCGCCCGGCCGTCCAGCGCCTCCACTTTTGTCACAAGTCCGTCCCGGGCGGCTACCACGTTGGTGGGCTGCCTCTCCTGCACGATAGGCGGCGGACGGTGGCGCTCCACCACCTGCACGTGGGCCACACAACCCTTGACGTTTACCGCAAGCCACGACACGTCGGGAAGCTCCAGCAGCACATGGTTGCGCAGCGTCTCCTGATCCACCGACAACCCCGGACACCCCACGGTCAGTCCCTGCTTTTCCAGCGCCCGGAGGATCACCTCCTCCGGCACCGTGTCGTTGCCGGTGACCTCAAAATCCCAGATAAAAAAATTGCTGGCCGCCAGCAGCGCCAGCACCAGTGCAGCGCCGGAGAGCAGCGTATAGCGCCGCCGCAGCCGCAGGCCCAGCACCGGCGCGCCCTCCTGGGAGAGGCGGCTGATGGCGGCGTCTGTCTGGCTGGCCGCCTCACGCAGGCGGCGCTCGCCCGACCTGGTAGTCCGCATGGTGAACTGAATGGCGCTGCGCCACCGCACGTCCCAAAACGGGATCTGGTGTGCCGAGCAGAGGTTTATAATCCGCTCGGGATAGGCACTCTCCACCTCCAGCAGCACGCTGCCCTGTATAAAATTGGCAATTTTCTTATACATCCTATCCCACCAGTTCCACCTTGTCGATTCTGCCGCCGATGCGCAGCTCCTCCTCCGTCATGGCCAGCAGCTGCAGCTGCGCTCCACAGACACGATACACCAGATCGCCGCCGTTGATCTCCACCAGCTCCGTGCTGTATGACAGTACGCCCCGGTGCCTCTCCATGTAGAATTCCCGGTTGCCCGTCAGCTCAACGGTCGTCACGCCGGCAATGGCACCGGGCAGATCCAGTCTCTCCATGGCACTGATGCCCGCCGCTCTCCATTTGTTCCGCTGCTCCAATCTCGCCACGTCCTTTCCGCCATAACCCTATGCGTGCCATGGGAAAAAATTGCCTGTCCGGCATGGGTCGGGCGGGACGGGCATAGAGTGTCCGTGGGGTGATGGGATGCGGCGCATTATTCTGGCGGCGGGGCTTCTGCTTTTAATGGGGGGCTTCCTGTGGAACAGCCAGCTGACGGCCCAGGCGGTGCGGGACGGTTTGGCTCTTTGCGCCCAGTCGGTGGTTCCGGCCCTGTTCCCGTTTTTTGTGGCGGTATCCTGCTTTACCGCTCTGGGTCTCGGGCAGGAACTGGGCCGTTTCCTTTCACCGGTGACGGCCCCTCTGCTGGGCTGCTCCGGCACCGGCTCCGTTGCCTTTGTTCTGGGTCTTCTGGGCGGCTATCCGGTGGGCGGCCGCACCGTGGCGGAGCTGTACGGCACCGGCGCCATTGACCGCGACGAGGCAGAGCATCTGCTGACCTTCTGCAACAACTGCGGTCCCTCCTTCGTGCTGGGCATCGCGGGCGCGGGCTGCTTCGGCAGCGTAACAATCGGGCTGTGGCTCTATGCCATCCACATATTGTCCGCGGTGGCAGTGGCTCAGCTCCGGCGCAGCCGCCGGAAAAAACGGGATTTCCCCCTGCCCTCCGCCCCGGTGCCGACCCTCCCCGCCGCGCTGGTCCGCTCCGTCACCGGCGGGGCAGAAACCATGGTATCCGTCTGCGCCTTTGTGGTGTTTTTTGTGGCGGCACTGCGGCTGCTGACCGTCCTGACCGGCATCAGCCATCCCTTGCTGATCGGAGCGGTGGAGCTGACCGGCGGCGTCCTCCGTCTGACGCCGGACCGTGCAGGCTTTGTTATGGCGGCGGCGCTGTTGGGCTGGGGCGGTCTCAGCGTCCACGGCCAGACCGCCGCGGTGCTCCGGGGTACAGACCTGCCCATGACGCCTCATCTGCAGGGCAAGGCCGCCCAGGCCGCTCTTTCCACCGTTCTGGCGCTGGCGGTGAGCCGGTTTCTGTTCTGACAAAAAAACGGAGGGGATACGCCTTTGCGTATCCCCTCCTCTGTTGAGAAACGGGTGATTATTTGCTCTTGATGAAGGGCTTGCCGTTGGCAGACGGAACGTGGGATTTGCCCACGAACAGGATCAGCACGATAACCGTGACCACGTAGGGGATCATGGAGAGCAGCTGCATATCGATGCCGGAGGAACCGCCCAGCACCACCTTCAATCCGGAGCAGAAGCCGAACAGCAGGCAGCCCAGCAATGCGCCGTGTGGCCGGAACTTGCCGAAGATGACGGCTGCGATGGCGATAAAGCCCTGGCCCACGATGGAGATGGGACGGAACTGGGTGGAGATGGCCATGGTCACGCAGGCGCCGCCCAGGCCGGACAGGAAGCCGGAGATGCAGACGCACACAAAGCGCATGGCGATGACGTTGATGCCCAGGGTCTCGCAGGCCTGGGGGTGCTCGCCGCAGGCGCGCAGGCGCAGACCGAAGCGGGTCTTGTAGAAGACGAACCACACCACGGCCACCGCCACAAACACCAGATAGGTGGAGGCGAAGTTGGCAAACACGTTGTCCATAAAGCGTCCGAACACAGTGCCGGTGTCAAACACGCCGCGGAAGAGGCGGGGGATCTTCATGCTGGCCTCCAGGGGGATGGTATCCGTGGAGTTGAACATGACTTTTGCGATCATGATCACAATGCCGGGGCCCAGCATGTTGATGGCGGTACCGGCGATGGTCTGATCCGCGCCCAGTTTTACGGTGGCCAGGGCATGGAGCGCGCCGAAGAGCGCACCAGCCAGACCGCCGCACAGGAAGCCGATCCAGGGGCTGCCGGTGAAGTAGGCCACCACGGTACCGGTGAAGGCGCCGGCGGTCATCATGCCCTCGATACCGATGTTCACCACGCCGGAGACTTCAGAGAAGCAGGAACCCAGGGCGGCATACAGCAGCGGGGTCATGTAGATCAGTGTGGCATACAGGATAATGCCCAGGTTGTTGATGAAATTTGTCATTTCTGCGCCTCCTTCTCTTCAGCCCTTCTGATGGCGGCGGCCTCCGCGTTGCGCTGTGCCCGGGTCTTGATGCGCTTGAGGTTTTCAAAGATCACGGAGATAGAGATGAAGAACACCACCGTGCCCACGATGACGCTGATGAGCTGGGTGGGCGCGCCCACCAGGTTCAGCTTGCTGCCGCCGTAGGTCAGCGCGCCGTAGAAGATGCCGGCCACCAGCACGCCGAAGGGATTGGAGCAGCCCATCAGAGCAACCACGATGCCGGCAAAGCCAAAGCCCTCCTGGCTGGAGAACACGCTGATGCGGTTGCCCATGCCCATGAGCTGCAGCGCGCCGCCCAAACCGGCCATGGCGCCGGAGATGGCCAGCGCCATAAGGATGGAGCGGTTGACGTTGATGCCGCCGTATTCCGCGGAGTAGCGGTTGGCGCCCACGGCCTTGAGCTCATAGCCCAGGGTGGTCTTCTCAATGATGACCCAAATCACCACCGTCATGGCGATGGCCACCAGAATGCCCCAGTTGGCGGTGGGGGCCAGGCCCAGACTGTTGATCAGATCCTTGGAGAGCAGCGTACTGGCGTGCTCCGAGATGTTCTTGGTTGCCTCGGCGGAACCGTCGCTGTGGATGGCGGGGATACCGGCGATAAAGTTGGACAGATAGAAGGCAATCCAGTTGAACATGATCATGCTCAGCACCTCGTTGATGCCCCACCTGGTCTTCAGGATGCCCACGATGGTGCCCCACAGGGCGCCGGCGGCCATGGCCGCCAGGAAGCACAGGGGAATCAGCACGATCCCGGGCAGGCCGCCCAGCAGGATGCCCACCACGGCGGCAGCCATGGAGCCCACCACGAACTGGCCCTCGCAGCCGATGTTGAACACGCCCGTTTTGAAGGAGAACGCCACGGACAGGCCGGTCATGATATAGGGGATGGCGTAGACGATCACGTAGGAAAAGCCCTTCAGCGAGGTAACGCTGGTGATCAGTCTGCCGTAAGCCTGGCCCACGGAGAGGCCCATAACAGCCAGGAAGATGGCGCCGACCAGAAAGCCCAGGATGATGGCCATCAGCGTGTGGATAAAGCGGTTGGTGGACACCACGTCCATAAACGTCTTTTTCTTAGTCATTCTTCTTCCCTCCTCCTGCCATCATCAGGCCAAGCTCATTCTCATTGGCCTGATCGCCGGGGATAGAGGCCACGATCTGGCCGTCAAAAATCACGTCGATGATATCGGAAAGACTCATGATCTCATCCAGCTCGAAGGAGACCAGCAGCACGGCCTTGCCCTTGTTGCGCTGATCGACGATGTACTTGTGGACGTACTCGATAGCGCCCACGTCCAGGCCGCGGGTGGGGTTCACGGCAATGAGCAGATCCTTGTCGTTGAGCACCTCCCGGGCGATGATCACCTTTTGCTGATTGCCGCCGGAGAGGGTACCCGCCGCTCGTTTTTCGCTGTTTTTGGGCCGGATATCGAAGTCCTCGATGGATTGGGTAGCGTGCTTGAAAATCGCGTCACGCTGCAGGATGCCCTTGCGGGAATACGGCTCCTCGCCGTAGTTCTGCAGAATCAGATTGTCCTCGATGGAGAAGTCCAGCACCAGTCCGTGCTTCTGGCGGTCCGCCGGGATGGAGGATACGCCGTGATCGAAGCCAAACCGGGGCGGCTTGTTGAACACGTCGGCGCCGTTGACGAATGCGTGGCCCGCCGTGCCCTTGCGCAGGCCGGTGATGACCTCCACCAGCTCCGTCTGGCCGTTGCCGTCGATGCCGGCGATGCCCACGATCTCGCCGCGCCGCACCTGCAGGTTGAGGCCCTTCACGATCTCCACACCGCGGTAGTCCAGGCAGTGCAGATCCTGCACGTCCAGCACTACCTCGCCGGGCTCCTGTTGGGGCTTGTCCACCTTGAAGGTGACCTTGCGGCCCACCATCATGCTGGCCAGATCGTTCTCGGTCACGGTCTCCACATCCACCGTGCCGATGTACTTGCCCAGACGGATGATGGTGCAGAAATCGGCAGACTCCTTGATCTCCTTGAGCTTATGGGTGATGAGGATGATGCTCTTGCCGTCCTTGACCAGATTGTGCATGATGTCGATGAGCTCCACGATCTCCTGCGGCGTCAGCGAGGAGGTGGGCTCGTCCAGGATCAGGATATCGGCGCCGCGATAGAGCGCCTTCAGGATCTCCACACGCTGCTGCATACCCACGGAGATGTCCTCGATCTTGGCGTCCGGGTCGATGGACAGGCCGTAGCGCTCGGAAATCTCCACCACGTTCTTGCGTGCGGTGACCATATCCAGAGCCACGCCCTTACGGGGCTCTGTGCCCAGGACGATGTTTTCCGTGACGGTAAAGGGCTGCACCAGCATGAAGTGCTGATGCACCATGCCGATACCGGCGTCGATGGCGTCACGGGGGTTGTTCATTTCAATCTTTTTCCCGTTGACCAGAATATCGCCGGAGGTGGGCTTGAGCAGGCCGTAGAGCTGGTTCATCAGGGTGGATTTGCCGGCGCCGTTTTCACCCAGGATCGCGTGGATCTCGCCTTTGTGGACGGTGAGGTTGATGCCGTCATTGGCCACAAAATCGCCGAATTTCTTGACAATGTTGCGCATCTCGATGACGGGCGTCTTCATGTCCACGTACTGTTTTGCCAAATGGATCGCCCCCTTTAAGAAAATGATGGATCAGATGATCTGGAAAAACGCCTCCGCGGCAGCAGCGTGGTGTCCGCGGCAAATGATGTGGTGGTTGTTGATGGGTTTGGTGAGGAAGTAGGAGAAGTCGTCCAGCTTCAGCTTGATCTGTGTGCGGCAAAGCATCTCGCTGTACTCCACCGGCGCTATCTCGCCCTCCTGGGCGTGATAGCGGGACAGGTCGCCGGCGCACTTAAAGATGGTGCAGGGGCCCTCGGCAAAGGTGCCCTGGACAGCCACGCCGATGCCGGACTCAAAATGGGTGTTCAGGCAGAAGCCCTTGAGCATGGTGACGGGGATGGTGCAGTGGGCGAAGATCGCCGTGCCGTTCTTGGTGTCAAAGCGGCTGGGGTTGCACAGGAACAGCGGCTCATCGGTCAGGCTGCCCAGCACGGCCATGGACAGCAACGCCGGCATATCGCCCTCGCAGCCGCCGTAGACCCCCTCGGCGTTGAGGATGGACAGGCCCAGGCAGCCGGTGGTGCACACCGTGTCCAGCAGGTCAAAGCAGCGTACGGATACGCCGCACAGGTCGTACTTCTGGCACAGCCGCTTGAGTGCGCCGTACACGTGCAGCGCCTTCTCGATCTCTCCCCGGTCAAAGTTCATGGCCAGGAACATCTCGGTGTAGTCGTTGGGCTCGTATGTCTTCTTTTCGATCTCGTTGAGCAGCTCCTCCATAGGAATGCTGACGAAACCCAGGCCCAGCTTCTCCTGCACGGCGGCGGCGTCATAATCGCTGGCGATCAGCCAGTCCGACGGGGCGCCGATGCAGCCCAGCTTCTTGCCCTGCAGGCGGGCCTTGGCCCGATAGGCGGCGCGCAGGGCCAGCACACGGGCGGCAATGGCGGCGGTGTCGCCGTGGAGGATCTCCCCCTTGCCGCCGTGCTTGCGGATGTAACTGAGGATCTCCATGGACGCGGCCAGAGAATTGCTCTCGCCGCTGGTCAGTATGTAGCAGGGGCGGGACTTAAGCTGCTCAAACACCTCGATGAAATACCCCTCACTGCCTCCGGAGGCCACATACAGCAGGGCGAATTCGTCCGCCAGATACTGCTCCAGCGACACCTTCTGCATCGGCTCTCCCAGATCCTGCTCCAGCAGGCGGATAAAGCGGTGCATCTGCTCCTCGGAGATCTGAGAGAGCGGGCTACGGATCTGATAAAAATCAATCATGGCAAAACTCCCTTTCCGGCACAGGCCGAACAAATATTTTACGCTTTATTTTATCACATTGCCCGCCTGTTTTCTACAGGAAATTTTGCCTTCCGGCAGAAAAATAACAAAAAAGGACGCCGGCAGATGCCGGCATCCTTTTTTCAGGTATTATCCAGTTGCTCAGTGGCTTAGTCGTCCAGAGTGAAGGCGGGGCACTCAGCAGTGGTGGTGGGGACGGTCTTCTCACCGGCGATGATGGCAGCCTTGGCAGCCTCGACGGTAGCCAGAACCTCAGCGGGGATGTGGTCACGGGTGGGAGCCAGGTCCACACCGCCGTTGGACAGGTCGTACATATGCACGCCAGCCTTGAACTCGCCGGCCTTGACAGCCTTGGAGATGTCCTGAGAAGCGACGTCAACGCGCTTCATGGCGGAGGTGATCACGTGGTCGGGAGCCAGGATGGACTGGTCGGTATCAACGCCGATGGCCCAGATGCCTTCCTCGTTGCAGGCCTCGATGACGCCCATGCCGGTGCCGCCGGCAGCGTGATAGATGACGTCGGCGTTCTTGGTGATCATGTCCTTAGCAGCGGTAGCGCCGCCGGCGGAGTCACCAAAGTTGTTGGCGTTGTACTGCAGGACGGTGGCGTCGGGGCAAGCCTCGAGCACGCCGGTGATGTAGCCGATGCCGAACAGGTTCATGGAGTCAGACACCATGCCCTGGACGTAACCGACGGTCTTGGTCTGGGTGACGGAACCGGCGACCAGGCCCACCAGATAGGAAGCCTGCTCCTGAGCGAACATCAGGCAAGCCACGTTGGGCAGATCGGCGCAGGTAGCGTCATCGATGATGGCGAACTTCTGGTCGGGATGCTCGGTGGCAGCAGCCTTGGTGGCGTCAGCCAGCATGTAGCCCACGCAGATGATCAGATCGTAACCCTCGTCGATGAAGGTGTTGATGTTGGTCTGATAGTCAGCGTCGGTCTTGCTCTCCAGATAGTTGACCTCAAAGGACTTGTCCTCCTTGGCCAGAGCCTGCAGGCCCTCCCAGGAGGTCTGGTTAAAGGACTTGTCGTTCACACCGCCAACGTCGGTAACCATGCCGACCTTGATCTTGGTGCCGTTGTTGCTGCCGCCGCCGCAAGCGACCAGGGCCAGAGCCATGACCAGGGCGAGGATCAGCGCAAGAATCTTCTTCATTTGCAATCTTCTACCTTTCATAAATTTTTATTTTCGCGCCTTTCGGCGAGAAAATTCACAACTGTGCCTTCGCACAAGCACGGATATTATATCAGCCATTTCCTGTCAGCGCAAGCTTTTTTTGCTTATTCCGCGAAAAAAGCGGACGTATGCCCCCGTTTCCGGGGCATACGTCCGCTTTTTTGGATTCGTTATTTGTTTGCCATCTTCACAGCGATTTCCAGACCGATCTTCATCATATTGGTAAAGGTGTTCTGGCGGTCCTCCGGCGGCAGCTCGATGCCGGTGACCAGATTGTCGGAGATGGAGCAGATGGCCAGGGCCCGCTTGCCGGTATAGGCGGCGGTGCAGTACAGGGCGGCGGCCTCCATCTCCACGGCCATGACGCCCATCTTGCCGAACCTGGCGTTGCGGCCGGCGGCGTCATAGAAGGTATCGCTGGAGTAGAGGTTGCCCACGGGCATCTTCACACCCAGCTCCTTTGCCGACTCAACGGCTGCCATCAGCAGATCAAAGTCGCAGATGGGGGCGAAGGTGCCGCCCAGCTCATACTGATCGGCAAAATTGGAATTGGTGCAGGCACCCATGCCGGCCATGACGCTGCCCAGCTCCATATCCTCCCGCATGGCGCCGGCGGAGCCCACGCGGATGATGTTCTCCACGTCGTACTGGGTGTATAGCTCGTAGGAGTAGATCCCGATGGAGGGCATGCCCATGCCGCTGGCCATGACGGAGACCGGCACGCCCTTGTAGGTGCCGGTGTAGCCCTGTACACCCCGGACGTTGTTGACGAGGACGGGGTTCTCCAGGAAGTTTTCGGCGATAAATCTGGCGCGCAGGGGGTCGCCGGGCATCAGCACGGTTTTGGCGAATGCGCCCTTGGGTGCGTTGTTGTGAGGGGTCATGTCTCTTCCTCCTTTATTCGTTCATGGCCTTGACCGCCTTGACGATCCGGCTGGTGCCCAGGCGCTGGGCGCCCAGGGCGATGAAGTCCTCCGCATCCTTCAGATCGGCGATGCCGCCGGAAGCCTTGATCTTCACATGAGGCGCTACGTGGGCTGCGAACAGGGCCACGTCCTCCCGGGTGGCTCCGCCGCCGCCGAAGCCGGTGGAGGTCTTGATATAGTCGGCGCCGGACTCGGACACCACGCGGCACATTTCGATCTTCTCCTCGTCGGTCAGCAGGCAGGTCTCAATGATGACCTTCAGCAGC
>CAMVMU010000053.1 GCA_947168655.1 uncultured Oscillospiraceae bacterium | reverse complement strand
CGTTGCAGCCGCGGCTCAGGTCGTTGATGGGGGCGTTCAGGCCCTGCAGGATGGGCCCGTAGGCGGCAAAGCCGCCCAGACGCTGGGCGATCTTATAGCCGATGTTGCCCGCCTCGATGTTGGGGAAGATAAAGGTGTTGGCGTAGCCGGCCACGGGGCTGCCGGGGAACTTCAGCTGGCCCACGGTGGGGGACACGGCGGCGTCAAACTGCATCTCGCCGTCGATGGCCAGCTCGGGAGCCAGCTCCTTGGCCTTGGCAGTGGCGGCCTGGCTCAGAGGCACGGTGGCGCCCTTGCCGGAGCCCTTGGTGGAGAAGCTCAGAATAGCGACCTTGGGGTCGATGCCAAAGACCTGGGCGGTCTTGGCGGTCTCAATAGCCACCTCGGCCAGCTTCTCAGCGGCGGTGAAGGTCACGTTGCCTTCCTTGTCCACGGTGTCCTCATAGGAGATGTTGATGGCGCAGTCGCCCATGGCCAGCATCTCGGCAGGAGCGTTGTCATGCTCACGCACCATGATAAAGCAGGAGGAAACCAGGTGGGCGCCCTTCTTGTTCTTGATGATCTGCAGGGCGGGACGGACGGTGTCGGCGGTGGAGTAGGTGGCGCCGCCCAGCAGAGCGTCGGCGTAGCCCATCTTCACCAGCATGGTGCCGAAGTAGTTGCCCTTCTTCAGAAGATCGCGGCATTCCTCCGGGCTCATCTTACCCTTGCGCAGCTCCACCATCAGATTCACCATATCGTCCATGCGCTTGAAGTTGGCGGGGTCGATGATCTGGGCGCCGTCCACGTTGAAGCCGGCCTTCTCGGCGGCGGCGTGGACCTCGTCGGGGTTGCCCACCAGGACGGGGGTCAGGAAGCCGCCCTTCAGCAAACGGTCGGACGCCTCCAGGATACGGGCATCGGTGCCCTCGGTAAACACGATCTTGCGGGGGTTCTTCTGCAGCTTCTCGATCAAGAATTCAAACATGGTTTTTCCTCCTTCATATCCCTTTTCCGCGCGGTTTTCCCGCGCCGGAGAACTACGGTGATGCGGCGTTTTTCCGCCACTCATGCTTTATAAACCTATCACAATTCCGCCGCTTTGTCAATTTGTCCCGCTGGATATTTCGCTCCTTTACGGCTGCGCAGTTGTGTGATATAATAACTTAGTTAGTGAACACGAGAGAGGTGTTGAAATGAACCGACAATTTCCCCTGCTGACCGTCTCGCTGCCCAAGCTGCGCGCCAACGCGTCGGAAATCGTGAGGCGCTGCCGCGAGCAGGGTATCTCCGTTACCGGCATCATCAAGGGCTGTACCGGGATCCCTCAGGTGGCCCAGGCCTTTCTGGACGGCGGCTGCGCCGATCTGGGCTCCAGCCGCCTCGAGCAGATCATCCGCTGCCGGGAAGCCGGCGTGCCCGGCCCCTATACCCTGGTCCGCATTCCCGGGCTGAGTGAAATGACCGACGTGGTGCGCTGGTGCGACTGCTCACTTCACAGTGAACGCGTGGCCCTGGATGCGCTGGAAGCCGAATGTGCCCATCAGAACAAGACCCACCGAGTCATTGTCATGGCTGATCTGGGCGACCTGCGGGAGGGCTTCTGGGACAAGGACGAGATGGTGGACGTGTGCGTCCACGTGGAGCGGGATCTGCCCCATGTGGAGCTGGCCGGCATCGGCGTCAACCTGGGCTGCGTGGGCTCCATCCAGCCGACCCCGGAAAAGATGAACGATCTTCTGGCGCTGGCCCGCCGGGTGGAGGCTGCCATCGGCCGCAAGCTGGAGATCATCTCCGGCGGCGCCACCAGCTCCTATACCATGGTCCACTGGGGCACCATGCCCGCAGGCATCAACCACCTGCGCATCGGCGAGAACATCCTGCTTGGCAAGGACCTGCAACTGGAGTGGCACATTGAGGACATGAACTATCTTGCCATGGACGCCTTTACCCTGACAGCCGAAGTCATTGAGGTGAAAACGAAGCCCAGCTATCCTCAGGGCGTGTTCTGCATGGACGCCTTCGGCCGCAAGCCCACCTACACCGACTACGGCACACGCCGCCGCGCCCTTCTTGCCCTTGGCCGGGCTGACGCCGCCGACGTGGAGATGCTGATCCCCCGGGAGAAGGGCATGACCGTGTGGGGCGCCTCCTCCGACCACTGCATCGTGGACGTCACCGACTGCGAACGGGATTTCAAGGTTGGCGACACGGTGGATTTCTCTCTGGCCTACTGCAACCTGGTGTATATCTCCGCACGCCCCGACGTCCGGGTGGTGTGCGTGGAAGAATAGGAGTGGCAAATATGGATCAACTGGGTCTGTTGTTAACCAATGCCCTGCTCACCGCCTTTGGCTTTTTCGTTGCGGCGCCCATTCTGCTCAACGCCATTTCCACCTTTACGGTCCAAAAGCGATTTGCCGAGGTCATGGTTCAGGAGGGAGTCATTGCAGAGGCGGAGGTAAAACGGCTGCAGCCAAAGAAACAGCTGGCCGGCGTACTCCTTACCGTGATTGTTTTCGCTGCCGCCGTTTTCGCTTCTTTGAAAATACAGTATGGGCCGATCTGTCTGGGGGGCGGTTTTCTGGGCGGGTTGTTGAAATACCGGAAAATCATTCAATTCAACAGCTTTACCGTTAAACGGTTTCAACGTACTTATCCCGATTGCCACAACGAGGAAAAGCTGAACAAATACATTAAAAAGACCTTTTGACATATCCTCTCTGAAGATTGATAGCACTGATTGCTCCCCTGTCATACCGTGATGAATAAGAAAAGACACCGCGGAAATCGCGGTGTCTTTTCTTATTCAACTTAAGTGAGCTTACTTTTGATACAGAGCCTTGTCGGCCTCTGCCATTTCCTTCAGGATGCCAGGATGCTGCTTGTTGACAACAAGGCGGATCACCAGCAACACACCGATCATCAGAGCAACCTCAATGGCCAGAGAGATGTACCAGGCGCCAATGAAGGGGGCAATGATGAAACCGACGAAGCTGACGCACACCACCGTGATGGCGTAGGGCAGCTGTGTCTGGACGTGGTTCAGGTGATAGCAGTGAGCACCGGCGGAAGCCATGATGGTGGTATCGGAAATGGGGGAGCAGTGGTCGCCGCAGACGCCGCCGGCGCAGGCAGCAGCCAGACCGATGCTCATCAGATGCCACTGAGTGGAAGGATCAAACACGCTGGTAACGATGGGAATCATAATGCCCAGCGTACCCCAGGAGGTGCCGGTAGCAAATGCGATCACGCAGGCCACGATAAAGATAATGGCCGGCAGGAAGTTCTGCAGGTTGCCGGAGTCGGCCAGCAGGTTCTTGACGAAATCAGAGGAGCCCAGGTTGTCCGTCATGGACTTCAGGGTCCAGGCGAAGGTCAGAACCAGAACCGGGGAGACCATCTGGATGAAGCCCTTGGGCACGGACTCAAAGCTCTTCTCAAAGCTGATGGATCTGCGCAGCCAGAAATAGATAAACGTGAAGGCCAGAGCGACCATGCCGCCCAGAGGCAGACCCAGAGAGGCGTCGCAATCGGCGAAAGCATCCAGGAAGGAAGCGCCGTCGAAGAAGCCGCCGGTCCAAACCATACCGCCAACGCACAAGACGATCAGAACGATGATGGGGAGGATCAGATCCAGCACGGAGGACTTACCGTGACCCTCTTCATAATCATCAGCGCCGGCGAAGGGACGATGCTCGGTGGTGAACAGATCGTCCTTGACCTGGGCGTTGTACTCATGGGTCAGCATGGGGCCATAGTCCAGATTCAGAACAGAGATGACAATGATCATCACCAGAGTCAGGATACAGTAGTAGTTGTAGGGAATCTGAGACGTGAACAGCTGGATGGGGGAATAGCCGGCCTCCACCACGTTGTCAGTAACATAGGAGGAAACAGCGGCGCCCCAGGAAGAAACGGGGATCAGCATGCACACGGGGGCTGCAGTGGCGTCGATCAGATAGGCCAGCTTGGCGCGGGAAATCTTGTGGCCCTCGGTCACGGGACGCATCACGGAACCCACGGTCAGGCAGTTGAAGTAGTCGTCAACGAAAATCACAACGCCCAGAATCATGGTCATCAGCTGCGCGCCGGTGCGGGATTTGACGCTCTTTTTGGCCCAGCGGCCGAAGGCTGCGGAGCCGCCGCCCTTGTTCATCAGATCCACCATGATGCCCAGTTCGACCAGGAAGATGATGATACCGACGTTCCAGCCATCAGACAGCATGCCAATCAAGCCGGCATCGGGGCCAACCAGCGTAACCACCGTATCCCAGGGACGGAATCCGGCAACCATCAGGGCGCCTGCCAGGCAGCCGAAGAACAGCGAGGAATAGACCTCCTTGCTGATCAGAGCCAGAGCAATGGCTACCAGAGGCGGGAACAGAGACCATGCCGTACCGACTACGCCATCGGGGTTCGCAACCTTCACGATGACCAGCAGCACGACGATGATGCCCATAGCTATACCATAGGCAATTTTCGTGCTCTTCTTTTCCATTGTGAGATTTACCTCCTCCACATATTTTGGTTATTATATTTTACAGTTTGTTCAAAAACTTGTCAAGTTCCCGCCCCGCTTTTGGTTCTTTTCACAAGAAAAACAGCCTCATATTTGATTTAATTTACAATTCTTTTTATATGATTTGTTTTTCCTTAAGATTGTCTGCGTTTTTCCCGCTTTCCGGGCGTAATCATTCCATCATCCGGTTTTTTTGATTTATGCCCATTGCCTCGGGACCGTCCTTGCCCGCCGCCGCTTTTCGTTGACAGTCGCGGCGGCACGGGTATATAATGGGGTGTCAACCACGAGGCGGGACAAACCCCGCTCTGTTTTCAAAAACTGTGTGAACTGTGAGGAGGATCGAATATGGAGACGAGACCCTATGTTTCCTGGGAACTGATGAACAACTTTATGATCGACGTGTTCAAATGCTACGGCGTGCCCGAGGAGGACGCGAAGATCTGTGCCGACGTGTTGCTGGAGTCCGACCGCCGGGGCATCGAGAGCCACGGCTGCAACCGCTTCAAGCCCATCTATCTGGACCGCATCGACAACGGCACCCTGCTGCCCGTTACCAAAATCGACATCGTGAAGGAGACCCCCACCACCGTGGTGATGGACGCCAACAACGGCATGGGCATGGTGGCCAGCTACCGCATGATGGAGATGCTCATTGAGAAGGCCAAGCAGTACGGCATGGCCGGCGGCGCCATCTACAACTCCACCCACTACGGCATCGCGGGCTACTGGACCACCATGGCCGAGAAGGCCGGCATGATCGGCATTTCCGGCACCAATGCCCGGCCCTCCGTTGCCCCCACCTGGGGCGTGGAGCCCATGATGGGCACCAACCCCATGACTTTTACCATGCCCACCGATGAGGAGTTCCCCTTCAACTTCGACTGCGCCACCTCCACCGTGCAGAATGGCAAAATCGAGTTCTACGCCCGCAGCGGCAAGGAAACCCCGGCCGGACTGGTGGTCACCAAGGACGGCGGCACCATGACCGAATCCGCCCAGATCCTCAAGGATATGCGTGCCGGCAAGTGCGCCCTGCTGCCTCTGGGCGGCCTGGGTGAGGCCACCGGCGGCTACAAGGGCTACGGCTTCACCACCATCGTGGAGATCCTGTCTGCGGCTCTCACCGGCGGTCCCTTCATGAAGGAGCTCAGCGGCAAGAACCCCGACGGCACCAACAAGTTCTACCACCTGGGCCACTTCTTCTTCGTCATCAACCCCGAGTTCTTCATGGGGCTGGACACCTTCAAGAAGACCACCGGTGACATCCTGCGGGGCCTGCGCGCTTCCGAAAAGGCTCCCGGCGCCGAGCGGATCTACACCGCTGGCGAGAAGGAGTGGGACGCCTGGCAGGATCGCAAGGATAAGGGCGTGCCTGTGGGTGAGTCCATCCAGAAGGAGCTGTTGGGCCTGCGCGATAAGTTCAACCTGCCCTACCGCTTCCCCTTTGAGGGCTGATTTTCGGGACGAGATCCCCGCCGGTCTGACCGGCGGGGATCATTTTTTGAAAAAAAACTGGACATGGCCCGCGCTGATATTGAAAAAATGCGGCTCGCTGTGGTAAGATAAGTCAGTATTTTTCCCATGAGGTTGCAGCTATGCGCGAATTCAATGCCGGACAATTTGATATTGCCGTCATCGGCGCAGGTCACGCCGGCATTGAGGCCGCCCTGGCCGGAGCGCGGCTGGGTCTGCGCACGGTGTGCTTCACCATGAACCTGGACGCCGTGGGCAACATGCCCTGCAATCCCGCCATTGGCGGCACCGGGAAAGGTCACCTGGTTCGGGAACTGGACGCCCTGGGCGGCGAGATGGCCCGGGCGGCGGACGCTGCCTGCATCCAGTACCGGATGCTGAATCGGGGCAAAGGTCCCGCCGTCCACTCCCTGCGGGCTCAGGCGGACCGCAGGCTCTATCAGCAGGTGATGAAGCACACCCTGGAGCGGCAGGAGAATCTGTTGCTGCGGCAGGGAGAAGCGGTGGACATCCGCCTGACGGACGGCCGCGTATCCCAGGTGGTGCTGTCCACCGGGGCGGTGTATGACGTAAAGGCGGTCATTCTCGCTACCGGCACCTTCCTCCACGGCCGCACCATCGTGGGCGAGTGCGTGGAGGACTCCGGACCGGACGGGATGCACGCGTCTCTTGCTCTGGGCGACACGCTGCGCGCGCTGGGGCTTCCCCTGCGCCGATTCAAAACCGGCACGCCGCCACGGATCAACGCCCGGACGGTGGATTTCTCCCGGATGGAGCTCCAGCGGGGCGATGATGAACCCCTCCCCTTCAGCTTTGAGACGGAGCACGTCCCGGAAAACCGGGCCGTGTGCTACCTGACCTATACCAACGAGGAGACCCATCGCATCATCCGGGACAACCTGGACCGCAGCCCCATTTACGACGGGGTCATCGAGGGCGTGGGACCCCGGTACTGCCCCTCCATCGAGACGAAGATCGTCCGCTTTGCGGACAAGCCCCGGCATCAGCTCTTCATTGAGCCCATGGGGCTGGACACCGAGGAGCTGTATATCCAGGGTCTCTCCTCCTCCCTGCCCGAGGAGATACAGCGGCAGATGCTGCGCACCATTCCCGGTCTGGAGCACGCGGAGATCATGCGGCCGGCCTACGCCATCGAATACGATTGCGTCGATCCGCTGGCATTGAAGCCTACACTGGAGTTCAAGGCCGTCCCCGGTCTCTATGGTGCCGGGCAGTTCAACGGCTCTTCCGGCTATGAGGAGGCGGCGGCCCAGGGATTTGTGGCAGGCGTCAACGCCGCGCTGGCTATTAAAAGGGAGGCGCCCCTGATCCTGAAACGCAGTGAGAGCTATATCGGCACGCTCATTGACGATCTGGTGACGAAGGGTACCGATGAGCCGTACCGGATGATGACCAGCCGCTCGGAATATCGTCTGCTGCTGCGTCAGGACAACGCCGATCAACGCCTGTGCCCAATCGGGCACCGCATCGGTCTTGTCAGCGAGGAGCGGCTGCGGGCCGTGGAGGCAAAATATCAGGCTGTGGAGCGTGAGATCAAACGGCTGGCGCGCACCGGCGTGACCGGCAGCGATGCGCTCAACGCCCTGCTGACTGAGCGCGGGACGGCCCCTGTCAACGACGGTTCAGCGCTCATTGACCTGCTGCGGCGGCCCCAGCTCACCTACGCCGATCTGGCCCCCTTCGACCCGGAGCGGCCGCCCCTGGACCCCGCCGCCGCGGAACAGGTGGAGATCTCGGTGAAATACGAGGGCTATATCCGCCGTCAGCTGCGGGACGTGGAGGAATTTGAGCGACTGGAAAAGCACGGCATCCCCCCGGACACGGACTACGCCCACCTGCAGGGCCTGCGGCTGGAGGCCCGGGAGAAACTCGCCGCCGTCCGGCCTGCCAATCTGGGGCAGGCGGCACGGATCTCCGGTGTTTCCCCGGCGGACATCGCCGCGCTGATGATCCATTTGGAGAAGAAAAACGGTCAGACAGAACCGAAAGGAGAATAAAACGTTGAGCAAACTGAGATTTCTGCTGGCGCTGTGGATGGCTAAGCTGTCCATTCCGGCGCTGAAGATTACCCGCCATCAGGGCACCGATTTTCCCGGCCAGCTGGCATTGAAAATCTGCCCGAACCTGCTGCAATACATGGGTCGTCCCAAGACCATCATCGCCGTCACCGGCACCAACGGCAAGACCACCGTCAGCAACATGCTGGCTGATATCCTGGAACAGAACGGCTATCGAGTCATGGGCAACCGGGCCGGCGCCAACGTCATCTCCGGCATCTCCACCGCCTATATCCGGGCCTGTGACCTCTTCGGCCGCATTCGGAAATACGACGTGGCCGTTCTGGAGGTGGATGAGCGCAGCTCCGTTCGTGTCTACCCCTACGTGACGCCGGACTACGTGGCCATCACCAATCTGACCCGGGACTCCGTCATGCGCAACGCCCACCCCGACTTCATCGCCGGAATTCTGACCCGGTCCATCCCCCGCTCTACCAAGCTGATCCTCAACGCCGACGACCTGATCTCCTGCGGCGTGTCCCCGGACAACCAACGGGTGTACTTCGGCATCGACCGGCTGGATACCGACGTGAAAGAGTGCATCAACCTCATCAACGATATGCGCATCTGCCCCAAGTGCAACGGCAAGCTGGAGTATGAATATCTGCGCTATCACCACATTGGCCGGGCCCGCTGCCGGGACTGCGGCTTCCACTCCCCCGACAGCCATTTTCTGGGGCAGAACGTGGACTTCGCCAATCACGCCATGACCGTGACGGAGGAGGGCCGGGGCTACACCTATCCCCTGATCACCGACAACATCTTTAACGCCTACAACGTTCTCACCGTCATCGCCACGTTGCGCCAGATGGGCATGACCCACGAGACCATCCAGCAGTCCATGTCACGCACGGTGATCGACACAACCCGCTACGGGCAGGAGCAGGTGGGCGACGTGACCATCATCAAGCAGATGTCCAAGGACCTCAACGCCATGGCCGGCTCCCGGGCCTTCGACTACGTCTCCTCCCGCCCCGGCCGCAAGGAGCTGTTCCTGGTCATGAACAACATGACCGACGCCGCCCACTGGTCGGAGAATACCTGCTGGCTCTACGACACGGACTTTGAGTTCCTCAACAAGGACGACATCGTGCAGATCGTCTGCGCCGGTCCCCGGGCCCTGGATTACAAGCTGCGCCTGCTGATGGCCGGCGTACCCGAGGAAAAGATCACCTGCGACCTCAACGAGGAAAAGGCGGCGGACACCCTGCGCTTCACCCCCGGCGACGACGTCTACTATCTCTACGGCGCCGACGACTGGGGCATGATCAACCGGGTGTACGACTATGTGAAGAAGCTGGCCCTGGAGCGGGGCGGCAGCAAGGAGGTGCAGCAATGAGAGCGGAGATCCTGTACCCGGAGATCTGTAATCTCTGCGGTGATCTGATGAACGTGCGGTATCTGCAGCAGAGCTGCCCCGGCATGGAGGTCATCTCCACCGATCTGAAATCCCGTCCGGTGTTTCTGGACGAGCCGGTGGACCTGGTCTACCTGGGTTCCACCACGGAAAAGGGACTCCAGCTGGTTGTCCAGACTCTGCTGCCCGTCCGGGACCAGCTGCTGGCCCGGCTGGACGAGGGACAGCGGATGCTGGTGACCGGCAACGCCCTGGACGCCCTGGGCCTGGATGTGGAGTCCGACGACGGGCTGAAGTTTGACGGCCTGGGCATTCTGCCCACCCACGCCCGGTATCAGATGATGAAGCGACACAACAGCTTCTTCCTGGGCAAGTTTGGAGAGCTGGATATTCTGGGCTTCAAGAGCCTGTTCGGCCACACCTACGACGCGCCGGAGACCGACGGTCTCTTCACCGTGATCCGCGGCGTGGGCCGCCATCCCGGTTCGGAGCTGGAGGGCTTCCGCCGGGGCAACCTGATGGCCACCTATCTCACCGGCCCCCTGCTGCCCATGAATCCCCCCTTCGTCCGGTATCTCCTGGGTGAGATGGGCTGCAACCACTGCACCCCCGCCTTCGAGGAGGCGGCTATGAACGCCTATCGCCAGCGGCTGTCGGAATTCAGCGATGAGCGCCGCAATCCCGTGGACTGACGTGTATATTCAAAGGAGCCCGCTGCTCTTCAAGCAGCGGGCTCCTTTATCATGTAAAAAGAGGACGCCCCGAAAGGCGTCCTCTTTTTATTCGGTTCAGTGAGCCGCTTAGCCCTTGTACATCTCGACCAGCTTGGTCAGGTGCTCGTAGCGGGCCTTGGCCTCCTCCTCGTTCAGAGCGAACAGGGTGTCGGCGCGCTCGGGGAACTCGCGGGTCAGACGAGAGTAACGGGCCTCATTCATCAGGAACTCCTGATAGCCGCCGGCAGGGGCCTTGGAATCCAGGGTGAACTTGGTCTCGGCGTCGGGATTGTAGCGGAACAGGTTCCAGTAGCCACAATCCACCGCGCGCTTCATCTCCTTCTGGCAGTTCATCATGCCGCCCTTGATGGAGTGCATCTCGCAGGGAGAGTAGCCAATGATCAGGGACGGGCCGTGATAGGCCTCGGCCTCGGTGATGGCCTTGATGGTCT
>CAMVMU010000052.1 GCA_947168655.1 uncultured Oscillospiraceae bacterium | reverse complement strand
TGACATGGTGGTTTACTGCACCGTGTGCCATGAGGAGATCAGCCGCGAGACCGTGACGGTTCCTGCCATCGGCCACGATTGGGACGCCCCCACCTACGAGTGGGCTGCCGACAACAGCACTGTGACCGCTTCCCACATCTGCAAGAACGATGCCTCTCACGTGGAGACCGAGACGGTGGAGACCACCTACACCGTTGTCACCGAGCCCACCACCGAGGCCGAGGGCCTGGGCCGCTACACGGCGGTGTTCCAGAACAGTGCCTTTGAGACCCAGACCAAGGAGGTCGTTCTGCCGAAGCTGGAGCCCACCGGTTATCACATCTACGTGACCAACAAGACCAAGGCGCCCAGCCTTGCCACTACCAGCCTGAACGAAGAGACGCTGTACAGCGGCGTGGTGACCTTCACCGTGACCTGCGCCAAGGCCTGCGTGGTTGCCATCGACAACGGCGACGGCACCTACACCAAGCTGGACTGCACCGCCACGGAGAGCGGCGAGCATTCGTTCACCGTGACGGTGACGGATGCCGACGTGACCATCGTGGTTGCGCTGCGTGGCGACGCCAACCTGGACGGCAAGGTGTCCACGCCGGACGCCACCATGGTGAAGCAGAAGTATCTGGGCACGGCATTTGCCATTGATGCGAACCTGCAGGCCCTGACGGCGGACGCCAACATGGACGGCAAGATCTCCACCGTGGACGCCACCTTCATCAAGCAGGCGTACCTGGGCAATTACACCATCGGCTGGTAATGTGATTTTACGTGAGACCGCCGTTTCGGCGGCGGTCTCACGAGATCAAAAGCAATCCCCAAAGCAATACCCCAAAAATTTTAAAAAAGGAGAATGTGACGCAAATGTTGAGAAAAATGATTTCATGGGCGCTGACACTTGTAATGGTGCTTAGCGTCGTATGCGGCGGGATCTCCGTAGCCCACGCTGCATCCGCTGACCTGAACATGACTACGGAAAAGAATGGTAATACCGTTACCGTGAATGTTGTCGCCAAGGGCAACTTTGACATGTGCGGCCTTGCCGGTTGGTTTGAATTCGATGAAGAGGCATTTACTCTCGACGATGTTTCCAGCCAGAAGCTGAGTTACATGAGCTTTGGCAAGAACGCTGAATCTGATCATCCTGATCTGACTATGTTTTCCGCAGACTCCCCCAACGGAATGCCTGTTGCTGTGAATAATGGTGATGTTCTGCTTGTTATGACATTCACCGCCACGGGTTCTTACGATGAGACCAACGACTACACTTTTAAGCTGATCGTTGACGAGTTCTACAACATTGATGGCGGCACTCAGGTTAACTATGATGTGAGTGAAGTCAGTGCCACCCTCAAGGGCGAAGGCGGCGAGGAGCCTCCTACCCCCGCTGAGGCCATTGATCTGACTAAGTACGTGCTCAAGAAGACCGTTCAGGGCGCTGACTTTGACGCAATCACCTTCACCTTCAACGTCACCCCGATGAATGGCGCTCCCGCTATGTTCGATGGCAACAAGACCACTCTGGATGTTGCTGCGAATGCTGCCGGCGAGTATGATGTTCCTATGGCAAACTTCGCTGATGGCGCCTTTACTGCGGAAGGTTACTATTACTATGCCATCAACGAGGTCGATGACGGCGAGAAATACTGGAATTATTCCACTGATCAGTATGTCCTGGAGATTTTTGTCCAGGAGATTGAAGCGGGTAAGTTTGCTCCTACGGCTGCTGACTTCCTGACCTATACCGAGAATCCCGCTGTGGAGAAGGGCCAGAAGACTGATCCCAAATTCACCAACCAGTTTAACTTTGTCGGCACCGAGCTGACTCTGACCAACACCAACGTTGCCCCTGTGGATGCCAACAAGACCTTCCACTATGTGGTGGAGTTTACTGTTCCCACCAAGGGCGTTGCCATTAAGGCAGACGGTGTGGCTCTGACGGGCAACAAGTATGAGGGCGACCTGAAGGGTGACCAGAAGGTTCTGTTCACCGATATCCCCGTGGGCACCTCCTACACTATCACTGAGACCGGCGTGAAGAACCACACCCACACCGGCTCCGGCGACATCAATGAGACCGGCGATGCTGCCAAGCTTGTTGGCGAAGGCGAGCTGAAGCTGACCTATACCATCAACGAGGCCAAGGACGGCGGCTACGCAGTGGAAGTGAAGAACGAGATCCAGATCGCCACCCTGAAGATCGAGAAGGTCGTCACCGGTGATCCCGCTTTCCAGAAGGAGTTCTCCTTTACCGTTACCTTCACTGCTCCCGAGGGCATCGAGGGCATGGAAATCGGCTTCGATGAGAGTGTTGTGACTCTGGCCGACGGCAAGTACACCTTCACCCTGAAGAACGGCGAGAATGTCGTATTCACGAATATCCCCGTTGGCACCACCTACACGCTGACTGAGGAAGGCACTGCGAACTACATTCCCTCCTATGTGACCGGCAGTGGTGAGAGCGGTGAAGCCGGATCCGGTGTGCCTCTGACCGCAGAGAACATTGAGATCCAGCCCGATGAGAACACCATCACCGTGACCAATGAATACAACCTGGATGTTCCCACCGGTGTCACCATTCACACCGAGATGATCCTCATCCTGGCTCTGGTTCTGGTTGCCATGGTCGGCAGCGTGGTTCTGACCAAGAAGCTGCGCAGAGCGTAATTACTCCTCGAGTAGACCAATAACAACCGGAAGGAGATACAAGATGAAGAAAGCGCTGAGTATTGTTTTATCGACAATACTGCTGTTGGCGCTCTTGGTAGTACCCGCACAGGCGGCAGAGACGGTTTCACTGGATCTGCCGGTGACCCAAACGGTCACCCTGGAGGGGGAGGGAGCAAAGGCAGAGGATGCCGTGGTGAACTATACGTTCACGGCGGTTACTGCCGGTGCGCCCATGCCCGCCGGTGCCGGTGAAGGAGACTATTCCTTCCAGCTGATCGGGAACGAGGAGTATCAGATCCCGACAATTACCTATTCCGGCACAGGAATATGGCAGTACAAGCTGGACGCCGAGGGTTCGGACGTGAATCCGCAAACGGTGGACATCACGGTTTACGTGACGCTGCAGGACGGTGAACTCACCGTTACTGTCGTGGCTATGACAGCCGATGGCGAAAAATGCAACCTGAGCTTTGAGGCGACGGTGAAGGCAGAAGAGCCTGAACCGGTGCCCCCCACGCCCGTTACCTACACCGTGACCTTCGAGACCGGTGAAGGTTCTGACGTGGATGATCAGGTCGTAAACGAGAATGAGACGGCAGTCGAGCCGAAAGACCCGACCCGGGAGGGCTACACCTTCGGCGGATGGTATCTGGACGAGGATTGCACCATTCCCTTTGATTTCTCCACGCCAATCACGGAGGACATCACACTCTATGCCAAATGGACGAAGAACGCCGAACCCGAACCGGTTCCCACCGGCGAGGTTCAGGCTTGGTCGCTGATCAACCTGATCTGCGCCCTGCTGACGGTCGGAGTGTGTGCCATCATGACGGCAACCATGCGGTACAACGGAAAGAAACTGCTGGGCATCCTGCCTGCAGCCGCGGCCGCAGCCATCTTCCTGATCAACGAGCATATGAGCCTGCCCATGCAGCTGTGTGACAAGTTCACGCCGCTGATGGTTGGCCTGCTGGCAGTCAATGTGATGCTGGCCTATCTGACGAGCGGCAAGACCGCAAAAGAGAGGTCCGGTAAATCTGATTGACATGGGAGAGGGATCTGCTCATTCCTAACCGAGAGCGAAACTGATTTCCCAACACAAAAACAACCGCGTCGTGAAAAACGGCGCGGTTGTTTTTTGCTAGGATAATGCACACTTGCCCACCATGGATCCCATCGAGCCGGGGAATTCGCAGACCCGGTACGGTCATAATGATATCATCCGAAATCCTGTCGTGCTGAAGGCTCCCTCAACTGTTGAAATGGACTGAATGCTTTTGCCACTTGGGAACACCGCTGCGGTTAATCTGAAAACCATGACTACAAAATATTTCAAAAATTGGAAAAAAAGAAATAGCGTAATTGCATTGTTTGTGATATACTTACCCCATCTTGCCCTGCATTCCGCTTCAGAGGTATGATAACAAAAAAACTGAGGAGAATTCAACATGAGCAAACATCTGAAACGAATCCTTGCCCTTTTGCTTTCTGTGATCCTTGTTCTGAGTCTTTTCCCTGCGGCGTTTGCCGCCGAGGCCAAGACGGTGTCAGACAAAGATGAACAGGAATACACACAGCACGGATTGGGTCTCCTGCCCACACTGCTTCGCGGCAGCACGAAACCCTCCGACGGTTCAGCTTCTGTTCAGGGAAATACTGCCATTCAGACAGAGGATCTGCCGGAACACTATGACAGCCGGGATTACGGCTATATCACCCCTGTCAAGAACCAGGGTGACTACAACACCTGCTGGGCCTTTGGCACGGCTGCGTCCTGCGAAGCATACATGATTAAGCACGGTGTTCATGTGGGCGAGACCGGACAGGTGGCAGATCAGAACCTGAATCTGTCTGAGTACCACCTGGCCTATTACACCTACACCGACGCCTATGACGCCGAGGGTATGCTCACCGGCGACAAGACCTATTTCCTCAGCAGCCATCCCAACGGCACCTTCCTGGAGGCCGGCGGTACCGGCGAGCTTGTCAGCTATCCCCTGATGCGCTGGTCCGGCCTGGCCGACGAGTCGGTGGACGCTCTGAAGTACAGCGCCGCCAACACTGCCGGTCTGGGCGGCGAGCACGCCTACCAGGACAACGTGGCCCATGTGACTTCCGCCAAGCACTTCTTCGGCTCCAACGTGGATGAGGTCAAGCGTCACATTATGGAGTACGGTGCAGGCGCTATGGGCGTTCGCGTCAGCAACGCCTCCGGCACCGCCTACCACGGGGGCGTCAACACCACCAACGGCACCATCTGCTGGATCCAGTCCGCTGTAGCCTACCAGGATCCCGGCTTCTACTACGCTGACCATGACGTCACCGTGGTAGGATGGGATGACACCTATTCGAAGGATAACTTCAACCAGGGTTACCGGCCCAACAATGACGGTGCCTGGATTGTTAAGAACTCCTGGGGCACCGATATCGGCAAAGACGGCTATTTCTATGTTTCCTACGAGGATTCTGCCACCTGCGCCAGCTACATCTCCTTCTTTACCGTGGAGGACGTGGACAACTACGATCACAACTACCAGTACGACGGCTCCGGCAACTACTACAACTCCGAGGAGATGGTTACCGGCGACTCCATCGCCCAGGTCTTTACCGCCAATGGCAACGAGACCCTGGAGGCCGTGGCCCTGGCCCTCTATGGCGACAACACCGACTACACCGTGAAGGTCTACACCGGCTGCGCCGTGGACGATCCCACCTCCGGCACCCTGGCAGCCACCAAGACCGGAAACTTCGATTACTGGGGTTACCGGACCATCAAGCTGGACAGCCCTGTGACTCTGAGCCCCGGCCAGCGCTTTGCCATTGTGATCAGCTTCTCCGGCAACGACATCAATGTGGCCTACGACACCACCGTTCAGGAGGACCAGTACTATCACATGGGTCTGATCCACATGACCCATCCCAACACCTCTTACTTCAAAGGCGTCAGCGACAGCAGCTGGACCAACAAGTCCGGCGACGGCAACTACCGGGTCAAGGCCTTCACCAAGGACATTCCCGAGGATCCCGTCCCCGTGACCCTGAGTTGCGTGGCCCTGGGCAGTGTGTACAACACCATTTCCGGCACCGCCGGCGACAAGATCCAGCTCCCGACCACCGCCCCCGCCGCTGACGGCTGGACCTTCCAGGGCTGGGTCACCGTTCCCACCCCTGAGACTGCGGTGAAGCCCACCTTCTATAAGCCCGGCGCGACCTTCAAGCTGACGTCCTCTGTTCTGGCGGTCTACGCCCTCTATATGCGCGCCGAGGCCATTGACGCCCCCGTGACCTATGAGCTGGTCAGCACCATGCCGGATACCTGGGTGGGTAAGTACGTCTTCACCTGCATGAACCTCTCCGGCACCACCGAGTACGCCATGTACGGCGTGGAGGGGGGCACCAACGTGGAGAACGCCAACTCCGCTGTGGTTTTCGCTGATTCTGGTATTACCCGCAACGGCACCACCTTGAGCAATGTCCCTGAGCAATACGTTTTCGAGGCCGAGTCCACCAGCTACGGCATGAGCATTCGCAGTCAGTCCACCGGCAGCTATCTGGCCGCCACCCACACCGGCAGTTCCAACACTGCCTATACCCTCTATGCCCTGGCGGAATTCGACGCCGAGAGCTGCGGCTGGGTCTTCGAACTGGACGACGGCGATGGCTATCTGAAGAACAGCAACAGCGGACTGATTCCCTATCTGGCGGTCAGCGGCGGTTCCACATTCTCCTTGACCCGCTATGGCGGCGAGTTCAAGTTCTACAAGCAGAATCCCACCGAGAACTACTATTACTCCACCGAGATCGCGGGGGGCGCCCATGCCCACAACCTGAGCTACACCGCCGCCAAGGCTCCCACCTGCGGCGCTGCCGGCAACATTGAGTATTGGTTCTGCGCCCTGTGCGGCAAGTATTTCTCCGATGCTGATGCCCAGAATGAGATCACCCAGGCCGATACCGTGATCGCTGCCACCGGTGAGCATCAGCTTGGCGAGGCTTGCATCTCCAACAACAACGGAACCCACTACCACACCTGCAACCTCTGCGGTAAGAACATCACCGAGAACTGCACCTACACCGATACTGTCGTTTCCCCCACCGAGACGGAACAGGGCTATACCGAGCACACCTGCACCGCCTGCGGCTACAGCTTCCGCGACAACTACACTGCGCCGCTCAGCGGCGGATACACCGTGAGCTTCACGGTTCCTTCCGGCGTTGAGCCTGTGGCCAACATGGTTTGCGCCATCGGTGAAGCCATTATCCTTCCCACCGCCGGCGCGCCCGAAGGCTACACCTTCCTGGGCTGGGTTACGGAGGACTATAACAACGTCGCAGAGCAGCCCGGCTCCATCCTCGCTGGGAGCTATGCCGCTACCGCCAACATTACCCTCAAGGCCCTCTATTCCTACACCGAATCCAGCGGCGGAATCTCTTACCAACTGGTTACGGAGAACGCAAGTGATTGGACAGGCAATTACGTTATCACCAAGGGTAAAACACCTGAGTTCGTTATGGCGGGTCTGGACAGCGACAAGTCCTATGAAACAGAGGCCAACGGCGGCGCTGTTGTCTTTGCCTCTTCCGGGATTACCTTGGAGGGCAATGAGCTTAAGAACGTTTCCAACCTGTACAGCTTTGCTGTTGCGCCTGTGACCGGAAACTATTACTCGTTCCAAAACGCCGAGAAAGAGAGTTATCTGATCAGCAAATACACGACGCTGTACGCCGGTGCATTTAGTGAGAGCAGCAGCCGCTGGAGCATTACCATCGGCTCCGACGGTGTTGCCACCATCAAAAATCCAAGTACCAGCTATTCCAATGTGATCAGCTTTTCTACCAGCAGCACATGGGGTAACGTCTTCCAGGTCTACGGTTCCGCAAGCGACATCTATCTTTGGAAAGAAGTTGCTTCCGGAACAACCTACTACACCACCATCATCGGCGAGCCTGCCCATGAGCACACTCCCGGCGAGGCGGTGAAGGAGAACGAGGTTCCCGCCACCTGCGAGGAGGCGGGCCACTATGACATGGTGGTTTACTGCACCGTGTGCCATGAGGAGATCAGCCGCGAGACCGTGGAGATTCCCGCTCTGGGCCATGATTGGGATGCTCCCACCTATGAGTGGGCCGCTGACAACAGCACCGTGACCGCCACTCGCGTCTGCAAGAACGATCCTGCTCACGTGGAGACCGAAACCGTGAACACCACTTATGAAGTGGTCACCGAGCCCACTCTGGAGGCTGAGGGCCTGGGCCGCTACACGGCGGTGTTTGCCAACGAAGCCTTCGAGACCCAGACCAAGGACGTTGTGCTGCCCAAGCTGGAGCCCACCGGCTATCACATTTACGTGACCAACAAGACCAGGACACCGGCGCTTGCCACCACCAGCCTGAACGAAGAGACGCTGTACAGCGGCGCGGTGACCTTCACCGTGACCTGCAACAAGGCCTGCGTGGTTGCCATCGACAACGGCGACGGCACCTACACCAAGCTGGACTGCACCGCCACGGAGAGCGGCGAGCATTCGTTCGCCGTGACCGTAACGAACGCCGACGTGACCATCGTGGTTGCCCTGCGTGGCGACGTGAACCTGGACGGCAAGGTAACAACTGCGGACGCCACCATGGTCAAGCAGGCGTATCTGGGCACGGCGTTTGCCATCGATCCCAACCTGCAGACGCTGACGGCAGACGCCAACAGGGACGGCAGGATCTCCACCGTGGACGCCACCTTCATCAAGCAGGCGTATCTGGGCAGCTACACCATCCAGTGGTAACGTGATTTTCCCCAGCGCAGCAGTTACACCATCTGCACCACCGTCATTGGCTGATTACGCTGACGTGTAAAACCGACAAATAAGAAACAGCACAAAAGGCGCTGTCCCGTTTGGGACAGCGCCTTTTGCTTTGCGGTCATACCGATAAAAATACCGCCCGGAAAAACCGGGCGGTATTTTCAGATGGGGATATTTTTCCTTACAGGGCGTTGGAGAAAATGGTCTCCATGGGAGCAGGGGGCTCCTCCGCAGGAGGCTCCGGCTCGGGAACCAGTTCCTCGGCCATGTGCCGGTAGATGTTCAGGCCTGCGCCGGCGGGGATCAGCTTGCCGATGATAACGTTCTCCTTCAGGCCCACCAGGTGGTCCACCTTGCCCTTGATGGCGGCCTCGGTCAGAACCTTGGTGGTCTCCTGGAAGGAGGCGGCGGACAGGAAGGAATCGGTGGCCAGGGATGCCTTGGTGATACCCATGAGGATCTGGGTATAGGTGGCCTCCTGCAGCGGCTCGCCGTTCTCGTTGGTCTCGCCATTGGCGTTGCGCTGACGGATCAGGGCGTTCTCGTCCTCCACCTCCAGCACGTCGGCCATGGAGCCGGACAGCAGGTGGGTGTCACCGGCTTCCTCCACGCGGACCTTCCGCATCATCTGGCGGACGATGACCTCGATGTGCTTGTCGTTGATATCAACGCCCTGCTGGCGGTAGACCTTCAGGACTTCCTGGATCAGGTAGTTATGCACCGCGCTGGAACCGCGGATGCGCAGCACGTCGTGGGGGTTCAGAGCGCCGTCCTGGAGCTGGCGGCCCTTTTCGATCTCCTCGCCGTCCTTCACCAGCAGGCCGGTGTGAGGCACAGCGTAGGTGCGGGTGTCGCCGTCGTCGGCGGTGACGATGATGTTCAGCAGGCTGCCCTTGGTAGCCTCCTCGAAGCGGACCTTGCCGCCAATCTCGGCGATGGTGGCCATCTTCTTGGGCTTGCGTGCCTCAAACAGCTCCTCAACACGGGGAAGACCCTGGGTGATGTCGCCGCCGGCCACGCCGCCGGTGTGGAAGGTACGCATGGTCAGCTGAGTGCCGGGCTCGCCGATGGACTGGGCGGCGATGATGCCGACCGCCTCGCCGGGGCCAACAGGCTTGCTGGTGGCCAGGTTCATGCCGTAGCACTTGGCGCAGATGCCGCTGTGGGCCTTGCAGGTCAGCACGGTGCGAATCTCCACGGAGTGGATATCGAACTTCTCCAGAAGGGCGGCGTCGCTCTCGCTCATCATGTGGTCCTTGCTGATCAGCACCTCGTCGGTGCCGGGCTTGCAGATGTCACGGACGGGGAAGCGGCCGCGGATACGCTCGGAGAACTTCTCGATGACCTGGCCGCCCTCGCTGATCTCGGACACCACGATGCCCTTGTCCACGCCGCAGTCGTCTTCGCGGACGATGACGTCCTGGCAGACGTCCACCATGCGGCGGGTCAGATAACCGGAGTCGGCGGTACGCAGAGCGGTATCGGCCAGGCCCTTGCGGGCGCCGCGGGAGGAGGTGAAGTAGTCCAGCACGGACATACCCTCACGGAAGTTGGCCTTGATGGGGATCTCGATGGTCTTACCGGCGGTGTTGGCCATCAGGCCGCGCATACCGGTCAGCTGGCGGATCTGCTTCATGGAGCCACGGGCGCCGGAGTCCGCCATCATGAAGATGGGGTTGAACTTATCCAGGCTGCGGGTCAGAGCGTCGGTGACGTCGTTGGTGGTCTTCTCCCACTCGCGCACGACCAGCTTGTAGCGCTCGTCGTCGGTGATGAAGCCCATGTTGTACTGCTCCTCGATGTCCACCACCCGCTGCTCCGTCTCGGCAATCAGCTCGTACTTCTTCTGAGGCACGGTCATGTCGGCGATGGAGATGGTGATGGAGGCGATGGTGGAGTAGTGATAGCCGGTGGCCTTGATGTTGTCCAGCACCTCGGCAGCGCGGGTGAAGCCGTACTGCTTGATGGTGCGGTCGACGATCTTGCCCAGCAGCTTCTTGCCGCAGGTCTCGGTGATCTCGTAGTCGAAGAACTTCTCCGTGGGGTTGCCGTCCTCGTCGAAGCGCTTGACAAAACCCAGATCCTGGGGGATGTTGCGGTTGAAGATGATCCGACCGGCGGTGGCGTGCACCACGTGGGAGACCTTCTCCCCGTTCAGCTCTTTGGTCACGCGGACCAGGATGGGCTGATGGATGCCGATCACGTGCTGGTTGTAGGCCAGGAGAGCCTCGTCCTCATCGCGGAAAGCGCTGAGGCGGGTGTTGGCCTTCTCCTCGTCGGTGAGCTCGTCGTAGCTCTTGCCGGCCAGGGCGAAGTCCACGCCGTCGGGCCAGAACTCGTCGTTGGTCATCTGGCAGACGCCGTTTTCAAACCGCTCGAAGGTCAGGTAGTAGGAGCCCAGCACCATATCCTGGGTAGGCACGGTGACGGGGCCGCCGTCCTGGGGACGCAGCAGGTTGTTGGCCGACAGCATCAGCAGGCGGGCCTCAGCCTGCGCCTCGGCGGACAGAGGCACGTGGATGGCCATCTGGTCGCCGTCGAAGTCGGCGTTGAAGGCGGTGCAGTTCAGGGGGTGCAGCTTCAGGGCGCGGCCCTCCACCAGCACCGGCTCAAAGGCCTGGATGCCCAGACGGTGCAGCGTGGGGGCGC
>CAMVMU010000051.1 GCA_947168655.1 uncultured Oscillospiraceae bacterium | reverse complement strand
TTCCGACTTCGATCCCGCCGGCAAGTCCGACGCCGAGGTCATGCGTTTCTGCCAGAGCTTCATGACCGCTCTGTATCGTTACATCGGGCCGGACATCGACGTTCCCGCCGGCGACATGGGCGTGGGCGGCCGCGAGATCGGCTATCTGTACGGCCAGTATCGTCGCCTGAAGGGCGTGTGGGAGAACGGCGTTCTCACCGGCAAGGGCCTGAGCTATGGCGGCAGCCTGATCCGTCCCGAGGCTACCGGCTACGGCGCTGTGTACTATCTGCAGGAAGTGCTGAAGCACGAGCATGACACCATCGAGGGCAAGAAGATCGCCATCTCCGGCTACGGCAATGTGGGCTGGGGCATCATGAAGAAGGCCGCTCAGCTGGGCGCTGCCGTCACCTACTTCGCCGGTCCCGACGGTTACGTTCACGATCCCGACGGCGTCATCACCGAGGAGAAGCTGAACTTCATCCTGAAGATGCGTGCTGAGGATCCCATGCACTGCAAGCCCTATGCTGACAAGTTCGGCTGCGAGTTCGTCCCCGGCGCCAAGTGCTGGGGCGTGAAGGATGTTGACATCTATATGCCCGCCGCCATGCAGAACGACGTCCGCATGGAGTCCGCTGAGAAGATCGCTGCCTCCGGTGTCAAGTACTACATCGAGGTCGCCAATATGCCCACCACCAATGATGCTCTGAACTATCTGCGTCAGCAGAAGCACATGATCGTGGCTCCCTCCAAGGCCGTCAACGCCGGTGGCGTGGGCGTGTCCGCTCTGGAGATGGCTCAGAACTCCGAGCGTCTGGTCTGGACTGCTGAGGAGGTCGACGCTCAGCTGCACAAGATGATGGAGACCATCCACCGCATGTCCGCCGAGGCCGCCGAGGAGTACGGCCTGGGTTATGACCTGGTGGCTGGCGCCAACATTGCCGGCTTCAAGAAGGTCGCCGAGGCCATGATGGAGCAGGGCTGCTTCTAATCGGTAAGCAGGTTCGCTGCATAAAGCACAATCGAGAACGCCGGTCCAAAAGGACCGGCGTTCTTTAAACAAATGAGCATGAGACGCAGAAAAGGCAACAAAGCGCATGGGGGATTGTGAAGGGGGATGGGAGTCCCCCTTCACGTGAAAACAAGTTACTCAAATGTCGACAATCGGCGACATTTGAGAACGCCAGTCCTTTTGGACCGGCGTTCTTCTTACAGCTATATGGTGAAAAATGCTTGACCCATTGTCAAATATCTGGGATAATTGGATAGACTAATTATAAACTAACGAGGTGAACCGTATGAAACCAACCGTTTTCTTTTCCAGAGAGATCACACCCGAGAAGGTTGTAGAACTTTACCGCGCGCTGGGCATCGTGCTGCCGGGTAAGGTGGCTGTCAAGTTGCATTCCGGCGAAAAGGGAAATCAGAATTTCCTGCGTCCCGATTTCTGGCGTCCCATGGTGGAGGCTGTGAATGGCACCGTGGTAGAGTGCAACACCGCCTATGGCAAGGCGTTTGGCGGCGAGCGCGACTACACGGAGCAGCATTGGAAGCTGATGGAGTACCACGGCTGGAGCCAGGCATTCCAGGTGGATCTGATGGACGCCGAAGGTCCCGACCTCATCTGGCCTGTGGAGAATGGCAAGGTGCTCCATGAGAACCACGTGGGAAAGCACATCGTCAATTATGACTCCATGCTGGTGCTTGCCCATTTCAAGGGCCACCCCATGGGCGGCTACGGCGGCGCGCTGAAGCAGCTTTCCATCGGCTGCGCCTCCCGGGAGGGCAAGGCTCTGATCCACTCCGGCGGTGTTTCCAGCGACAATGTGAAGGCATGGGACGTCCACGCCGAGCAGGATCGTTTCCTGGAGGCCATGGCGGACGCCGCATCAACGGTGGTACGCCGCTTTGACGGCAAGATCGCCTTCATCAACGTCATGAAAAACCTGTCCGTGGACTGCGACTGCTGCGGTGTGGCGGAGGATCCCTGTATGAAGGACATCGGCATCCTGGCATCTCTGGATCCCGTCGCCATCGATCAGGCGTGCATCGATCTGGTTTACGCCGCCAAGGACGATCCCGGCCAGGCCCATTTCCTGGAGAGAGTGGAATCCCGCCACGGCGTGCATACCATCGAAGCCGCCGCAGACCTGGGCTTCGGCAGCCGGGAATATGAGCTGATCGAATTGTAATCGTCTTATCGTGTCATCCGCCGGAGCAATGTGCTCCGGCGGATGTTTTTGTACGCCGCAAATCAGCAGATAGCACCTTGCCAGAACAGGGAAATGCGGGTATAATAGGGCAAGGCTGCAGTGTGAATCGATGCGGCCCTGGCATGAAAGGATACAGCCGCTAATGCGGCGGAAAGGCAACCGACAAATATGAAATTGCAGGATCTTTTTCCGAAGCAGCAGATAGAGATCGATTTGGAGATCACCGGGCTGAAAACCAATTCCCGTGAGGTGGAGCCGGGCGACCTGTTCTTATGCATCAAAGGCGTTAACGTGGATCGCCACGATTATATTGAAGATGCCGCTTCCCGCGGCGCTGTTGCTGCAGTGGTCTCCCGGGATGTGGATTGCTCCATCCCCTGCGTGCGGGTGCCCGATGTGGATGCTGCGCTGGACGGGATCTACGACCGTTTTTACGATCGCCCCCAGGATAAGCTGTGCGTCATCGGCGTCACCGGCACGGACGGCAAGACCAGCACTGCCTCAATCATCCAGAAGTTTCTGGGGGATGAGAACTGCGGTTATATCGGTACCAACGGCGTATCCTGCCGGGGCTACGAGGCTGATTCTCCCAACACTACGCCGGACAAGGGCCACTGGATGGAATTCTTCCGGGCATTTCTGGACCACGGCTGCCGTTACGCGGTCATGGAGGCCAGCTCCGAGGCGTTTCATTACGGCCGCCTGAAAGGCTTGCGATTTGACGCGGCTGCCATCTCCAACGTAACCAGCGAACACCTCAACACCCACAAGACGCTGGAGAACTACATTGCCTGCAAGCAGCAGCTCTTTGTACAGAACGACGGCCCCTCCGTGCTGAACCGGGACGACGCCCACTTTGAGGAGTTCCGCGCCGTGTCAAAACACGTCGTGACATACGGACGGGGAGAGGAAAACGACTTGCAGATCAAGGCGTACACCCTGAGTCCGGGCGGAACCGACGTTACCTTTGTATACGGCGGGAAGGAATACGACTTTTCTTCGCCGCTGGTGGGCGCCTTCAACGTGGAGAATCTGGCGGAGGCAATGCTGGTGTGTCTGTCCCTGGGCGTGTCCATGGACCAGCTCTTGGTCAGGATGCCCACGCTCCACGTGGAGGGCAGGATGGAGGCCGTGTCTCTCGGCCAGAGCTATGGCGTCATCGTGGACTATGCCCATACGCCCAACGGCATCCAGAAACTGATGGATTTCGTAAAGGGATTGGGAGCCAAGCGGATCATCACGGTCTCCGGCCAGGCCGGCGGCCGCGACAGAGATAAGCGCAAATTCGTGGGGGAGGCCATCGCCCGCAACAGCTACCACTGCATCTGGACCATGGAGGATCCCCGCTTTGAAGAGGTGGAGGACATCGCCGCCATGATGAGCGAGAACATCCGGGACCTACACAACTATGAGACGGTCACGGACAGGCAGGGGGCCATCAAAAAGGCCATAGGCATGGCCCGCAAGGGGGATATCGTGCTGATCCTGGGCAAGGGCGCCGAGGAGAGCAATGTGGTCCGGGGAGAGGATGTGCCCTTCCCCGGTGATATCCGCTGCGCCGAGATGGCCATCCAAAAGAGGTTGGAGAAGCGGAGCCGCCGCCTGCAGCGGCCCCATCCGACTCAGACGCCCATCATGCCCCAGCGCACCACGCGGAAAAAAACCAGTGAAAAGCGGTGAAGGATATGTATCGATTTGCAGAGGAAAAGGATCTGCGCGCATTTGAGGACTTTGTTCTGTCCCACAACGGCCAGTATCTCCAGTCCGCCAAGTGGGCGGAGGTCAAGACCACCTGGGGCCACCGCTTTTACAGCGGCTTTGACGGAGACAAGCGTGTTCTGACGGCGCTGGTCCTCAGCCGCACCATTCCCGGGGCAGGCAAGCTGTGGTACTGTCCCGCCGGCCCTGTGTGCGACTATGCCAGCGGTGTCCTGCTGGAACAGTTCGCCGCCTTTATGGTGTCCGAGATGAAACAGCACGGCGGCTTTGCCCTGTTCCTGGATCCCTGCATTCCCCTGCGCATCAACGGGGAGAAGCAGGAGGCCGGTGTGGCTGTTCATAACTCCCTTTTGAAGGCAGGTTTTGTGCTGAACCCCAGCGTGTCCAAGTACGTCTACAAGGCGCCCGTGCAAATGATCGTGCCCCTCTTTGACAGCGAGGGGAAGTCCGTCTCTGCCCAGAGCCTGCTGAAGAGCTTTGAAAAAGGCGTGCGCTACTCCGTCCGCGTGGGGGAGAGCCGCGGCCTGACTGAGGCGGTCTATACCATCGACGATGTGGAGAAAGATCCTCAGATCCTGGCGGATTTTGCCGCCATTATGGACGATACCTCCGACCGCAACGACTTCACCCAGCGCAACAACGAGTACATCGAGAATCTGATGAAAGTCTTCGGCCCCGACGGCATGGACGTCATGCTGATCTACTACGACAAGGAGAAGGACAAGGCGTTGGAGCAGGAGCGACAAAAGCGCAGATCCGTGCTGGAGACATCTCTGGAGACGGCGCCGGAGAAGAAGCTCCGGGGCATCCGGGAGGAGATCGACAGCATCGACAAGCAGCATGAACACTTCGCCGAGCGCATCCGGGAGACGGAAGGCATGGGCGACCGGGTGGCTGTGGCCGGCGGTGTCACCTCCAACTACGGCGGCATGCGCTCCTGTCTGTTTGGCGGCGCCCGGAACCTGCTGCGCAACAATCTGCGGGCCAGTCACTTTTTCAACTTCCGCCGTCTCAGCCGCTCCATCGACCTGGGGTGCCGCTATCACGATCTGGGCTATGTTCTGGTGGACGACGCACCGCTGGATACCGACGGTACCCTGGGCAAGTGCCAGCCGCGGGAGGACTTTGTCGGCATTGAGGCGTTCAAGCGCAGCTTTGGCGCAGACAATCTGGAGTTCATCGGCGAATATGCCCTGGTGGCAAACCGCGTAAAGTATTTCTCCTATACACATCTGATCGGCATAGCCAAGAAAGTGCTGGGCTTTATCCACGGCGTGATCCGCAGATCCAGATAACACTTCCAGAGCGTGGAACCGTTTGTTCCGCGCTCTGTGTCATTTGAGGGACGTCTCACATAGAATGGGTGGCAGGGCAGCCAATCCCTGCTAAAAACAATCGCGGAGCATCGAGGCTCTGCGCTCGGTGCTCTGCATCGGGAGGTCAATCTTTTGGCAATTTTTACGAATCAGGCGACTCTGACCTATACGGGCGGCACTGTCAACTCCAATGTTGTCACCGGTGAGATCCAGGAGGTCGTCTCTGTCAGCAAGACGGCAGTTACGGACACCTATACCCCCGGCGGCAGCATTGTCTACGTGGTCAGCATTGTCAACACCGGCGATACCCCTGTGGGCGTCACTGTCTCCGACGATCTGGGCGGCTACGAGTTTGAGGGCGGGACCGTGTATCCGCTGTCTTACGTGGAGGGCAGTCTGGTCTATCTGGTGGACGGCTCCGTGGAGCCCGCGCCGGAAGTGGTGGTCGGCCAGCCGCTGGTCATCGACGAGGTGCCCGTCCAGGCCAATGTGGTGCTGATCTATGAGACCCTTGTGACGGCTTTTGCGCCTTTGGGACCTGACGCGGAGATCACCAACACCGTCACCGTCACCGGCCCGTGCATTCCGGCTGCGCTGACCGCCTCGGCCACCGTGCCCATGGAGATGGATCCACTGCTTTTCATCACCAAGTCCCTGAACCCGGAGACCGTCACCGGCTGCTCGGAGCTGACCTATACCTTTACGATTCAGAATTCCGGCTCAGAGGCCGGTGAGGACGCCAACATCGTGGTGTCTGACACCTTTGATCCCATTCTCACCGACATCACGGTGACGCTGAACGGTCAGGTGCTGCCTGCCTCCGATTACAGCTATGATGAGACCACCGGTGAGTTCGCCACAAACAGCGGCCGGATCACCGTGCCCGGCGCCACCTTCACCCAGAATGAGGATGGCACCTGGACCACCGATCCCGGCATTGCCGTGCTGCGCGTAACCGGCATGATGTAATTTGTTTCTCATAACGATCAAGACCTCCGGCTTAGCCGGAGGTCTTGGTTTACAAATAATCCCGCATATCTTCCGTCAGCTTTTCCTCCAGATGGATGAGCCGCTTGGCGATGTCCTTGGACACTTCGTCCGCGGCCTCATACTGATTGAGATAGCGGTTCAGGGACTTGACTCCCATGTTGCAGCCGTCTGTCATCAGATCGGCGATGGTCTTGTCCGACTCATGCATGATCAGCTTTACGTTGGTCTTGAGCCAGGACATCTTCTGGGCCATGGGATTGGGCTCCTTTCCCTCGTCCTGATAGCGGTTCAGAAGCTTTTCCGTCTCCTCACCCAGTTGCTCATGCTCTTTCTTGCACTGCTCCAGAAGCGATTTCAGCGTGGTGGAATGAACATACCCCAGTACGTCGTCAATGGAGGCCACGCCCATTTTCACCCCCGCGTCACACTCCCGCAGCAGCTTTACGGTATCCTGTTCGATCATAGCGGCAACGCATCCTTTCCTGGTATTGGAGTTAGGATGCCCCGTTTTGCGCGCTCCTATGCCGGAGCCGGTCAAAGATCCTGCCTGTCGGCGGCGGGAAGATCGTTTTCCACATTGTCCCGCCCCAGATCGGTGTCGATGACCGGGTAGACGTCAGAAGGGATGGGTCGTTCCATCGTCCGGCAGCTCTTGATATCATGTGTCCCTGCATGGTTTGGGGCATCTTTTCTCGTCGCGGGATCGCCCACTGTCTGCATGGGTTCGTCACCCATCCAGTGAGGCGGCCGGGGCGTTTCCGGCCCCTTGATATCGTTCTCCTTCACGGTGTGCACCTCGTTAATTCTGTCCGGCCAGCCGGTCTACCAGCTGGCGCATCTCTTTTTTGGACCGCACCTGTTTCGTCTGCTCCAGAACGGCCTGCTGCTCCGCCTCGGACATGGAGGCAAAGGCGCGCATGGCGGGCGCATTTTGGGCCAGCGCCATGCCAAAACCGACGGGAAGTTTGGTATTTTCCATCAATATCACCTCGGTGTTAGCTTGCGTGGAAAAAAAGCAGATATGCCAAGGGATTTCTGGAAAAATCGACGTGAGGATCCATCTTTTTTTGCACTTGACACCGAATGGGAAAACGCATATAATGGAAAAGCTTTCGGGGTGTAGCGCAGCTGGTAGCGCGCTTGGTTCGGGACCAAGAGGCCGGGGGTTCAAGTCCCCCCACTCCGACCATAACGAGTATCCATAACTCAAGTCCGTTATGGATACTCGTTTTTTTTCTACAAATCCAGCAGATACTGGAAAAACACGGGAATACGTTTTTCCCAGGCGGCCTCGTTGTGCATGGCGCCGGGGACGATGCGGGCTGCCACGTCGGCGCCGTGTCGGGCAAGGCTATTGGCCACGTCAAACATGGCGGTATAAATCTGAGGATAATCCGCCGCCTCGCCGCTGCCCATGTCCATATAGAGCCGGGTAGGAGGGAGGAGCGTTTGGGAGCGGATCAGCTCCGCCATGTGCCTTCGGCTCACCCAAAGGCTGGGGGAGAGGGCGGCGGCGCGGGAAAAGACGTCGTTATACGCCACTGTGGCGTAAATCGCCATCAGACCGCCCATGGAGCTGCCTGCGATCATAGTATGTTCCCGATCCGGCAGGGTACGATACGTTCTGTCGATCTCTGGCTTCAACGTCTGTGTGAACCAGTCCATGGTAATCTGTCCCTGGGCCTCGATCCGGCCAACTTCACGGCGGGAAAAACTCCAGGGGGTGTACTCGCACAGCCGCCTGTTCCCCTCGGGATTGCACTCTACCGCCACCAGGATCAGGGGAACACCGGATTTTTCCAGATATTCCTTCATACCCCAGCTCCTCCCGTAGGTGGCATGGCTGTCGTAGAACACGTTGTGCCCGTCGAACATGTAGAGAACGGGGTAACGCCGCTCCGAACGTGCGTAATCACGGGGCAGATATACGTACAGCCGGCGGGGGTTCTCAGTTGGCAGGTCGTGGATCTGGATCTTCTTGACACGGATCATGGATTCATCTCCCTTGTCGATCTGTGCATATTATAGTGTCTGTCGGTATGTCTGTCAAAGGACAGATTCCATCTGCATAATCTGAAAAACGGGTGCTGTCTCAAACGAGACTGCACCCGTTCATTTGTTTATGAGAGTGTGCGTTACGCCAGGTCCGGCAGGTATTCTTTCACGATGGCCAGCAGCTCGCCGGAGCGGATCATGTCCTCGCAGGCACGGATGTCGGGCCAGATCTCCCGGTCTACCTCGTAAAAATCCACCTTCTCGCGGACGTGGGCGTACAGGGCCTGATGAAGTTCGGTGATGCCCTGGCCGTGGGTGTTCAAGCGGCGGCGGATGTCAATGGCCTGGCAGGCGGTCATCAGCTCGTCGGCAAGAACGTCCTGGGTGTTGCGGACAATCATCCGGGCCTTGCGGGCGGCGGTGGTGCCCATGGACACGATGTCCTCCTGGTTGGCGGAGGAGGGGATGGAGTCCACAGAGGCGGGGTGGGCGTACACCTTGTTCTCACTGACCATGGAGGCGGCGGCGTACTGGACGATCATAAAGCCGGAGTTGACACCGGGCTGGGTGGTGAGGAAGGGGGTCAGGCCGTTGCTGAGGGCGGCGTTGACCATACGCTCGGTGCGGCGCTCGGAGGCGTCGGCCAGCTCAGAGGCAGCAATGCCCAGGAAGTCGAAGGGCAGGGCCATGGGCTCGCCGTGGAAGTTGCCGCCGGAGATGACGGCCTCGTCATCCGGGAAGATCAGCGGGTTGTCGGTGACGGCGTTGAACTCGATTTCCACCTTCTGACGCACATAATCCAGGGCGTCGCGGCAGGCGCCGTGGAGCTGGGGCACGCAGCGCAGGGCGTAGGCGTCCTGCACCCGGTCGCTCTGGCAGTTGTCAATGATCTCAGAGCCTTGGAGGAGAGCGCGGATGTTGGCGGCTACGGTCATTTGACCCTGCTGGCCGCGGGCGGCGTGGATGCGGGGATCAAATGCGTTGCGCAGCACGGTAAGGCCCTCAAAGGAGAGTGAGGCGATAACGTCAGCCAGCTGGGCGGCGCAGATGGCGTCGTACAAAGCCAGCGCGCCCACGGAGGTCATGGCGCAGGTGCCGTTGGTCATGCCAAGGCCCTCCTTGCTCACCAGGGTCTCCAGCGTGGGGATCCCGGCCTTGGCCATGGCCTCAGCGCCGCTCATACGCACGCCGCCGTAGATGGCCTCGCCCTTGCCCAGCATGGGCAGGGTCATGTGGGCCAGAGGCGCCAGGTCGCCGGAGGAGCCCAGAGAGCCCTTTTCCGGCACAATGGGGGTAACGCCCTTGTTCAGCATGTCGATCAGCATCTCCACCAGAATGGGACGGACGCCGGAGATGCCCACGCACAGGGCGTTGGCACGCAGCAGCATCATGCCGCGGACGATCTCTTCAGCGTAGGGATCGCCGGCGGCGGTGCAGTGGCTGAGGATCAGGTTGGTGGAGAGCTGGTTGCTCATCTCCTTGGGCACGGCAACCTTCTGGAACTCGCCAAAGCCGGTGGTGATGCCGTAGGCCACGCGGCCCTCTGCGGCGATCTTCTCCGCCAGGTCACGGGAACGCTGCATGGCATCCCGGGCGGCGGGAGCCAACTCCACCGTGGCGTTATGGCGGCAAACAGCGACAAACTGCTCCAGCGTCAGGCTGTGACCGTCAATCACAACGTGCCGGATAGCAGAGGGGTTCATGATCATGTCTATCTACCTCGATTGTTCAGATTGTTAATGGTTTGCTCAGCCCTCGATGAGCTGGAGAAGACGGGTATAGGACGCGTCAGCCAGTGGCAGAGCGTGAGCAAGGATAGTCTCACCCTTTGCCCGGTACTCGGCGGCAAAGGCCTTGTCCTTCAGGGAGCCGATGTTGATCAGCACGTTGAGCCACGCGCCCTGGATGCCGGCCTTCAGACTGAGGAAAGCCACGCCAAGATCGCTGGCGGCGGTGTCATTGAAGCCGTTTTCCAGCAGGGAGGCGGCCAGCGTAACGGCCTCGTCCATCAGCTCCATCATCTCCATGGGGGTCTTGGTGCAGCCCTTGAGACCCTCCTGGATGGCGGCGGAGCGGGCGGCCTTCTCCTCGTCGGTAGCCTTGGGCATGGCAAAAGCGGCGCTCACCACGTTGAAGGCCTCGGTGTCCCGATCCATCACGTCCATCAGCCGACGCTTGAGTTCGTTGCCCTTTGCCTCCACTTCGGCGGCATGGGCGGCGAAGTCCGCGTACTTCTTGCGGCCCTGGGTAAGGATGCCCACCATGGCAGTCAGCGCGGCACCAATGGAACCGGCCAGGGCGGCAACGGAGCCGCCGCCGGGTGCGGGGGCGTCGGAGGCTACGGTGTCGGTAAAGGCGGTCACTGTCATATCAGCAAGCTTCATGGGGGCGCCTCCTCAGTTGTTCATATCGATCAGGTGATACTCCATCACCTGGTTCTTGCAGTCGAAGTTCTCAATGCGCAGATAGTGCTCGGCGCAGTCGATGAGAGCCTTGCCGGGGGTCAGGCCCACCAGCTCCGTGCCCACGATGGAGACGCCGTAGCGCTCGGCCAGGACCCGTACCATCTCATAAGCGTAATAGAGGGGGGTGTCCTCGTAGTTCACCATGTTCATGGAAACCTGGGCGATGTTCCGCTCCTCCAGCATGATGCCGATGGCCTTGCAGCTGCGGAAGCCGCCGGAGCTGCCGCGGATGGCCTTGGCGATCTTCTTGGCGATCTCCACGTCGGAGGTACTCAGGTTAACATTGAAGGCGATGAGCGGCATGCGGGCACCGATGGCGGTGATGCCGGCGGTGGGATGGATCCTGCGCTCACCGAAATCGGGGGCCCAATCCTCCTGCAGCAGCTTCTCCGGCATGCCTTCAAACTGGCCCTTCCGGCAGGCGGCCAGGTTCCGCCGCTCCGGACGGGTGGCGGAGTCCTCATAGAGGAAGGACGGCACGCCCAGCTCCTCCCAGATCCGCTTCGCCACGCGCTTGCTCATCTCCACACACTCGGCAACGGTCACGTCCATCTGAGGCAC
>CAMVMU010000050.1 GCA_947168655.1 uncultured Oscillospiraceae bacterium | reverse complement strand
ATCCCCGCTCCCTCAACTCCAACGGCGGCTGGAACGTGATCGGCTGCGAGAGCTTTATCAACCAGCCCATCCTGCAGTACAGCAATGAGATCCGCTCGGCGGTGCTGATCGTCCACGGCGACGCGGCCCACTCCTGCTATTTCGGAAAGGACGCCTATGCCGACATGGTGAAGGACAGCAAATATACCGACAACAAGGAGCTGCTCATCATCCCCGGCGCCAGCCACACCGATCTCTACGACGGCGGCGGCAAGGGCGCGATCCCCTTTGACAAGCTGGAGAGCTTCTTCCGTACGTATCTTGCTTGAGGGGCAGACGATGAAAAGAGTGTTTTGGCTGATTCTTGTCCTCCTGCTCGCTGCCCTCTGCGGGGGATGCGGCAGCGCAACGGCGCCGTCCGCCGAGGAACCCGCAGCAGTCCGGGAGTCGGAAACGGCGGACGTGCCGGACACAGAGGGATCCGAACCGGAAAATGATCGCATCGACGAAACGGAGGAAACGAACGTGGAGAAGGTTATGCGCCTGTATATCAACGACAGAGAGGTTTCTGTGGACTGGGAGGACAACGAGTCCGTCGGCGCGCTGATGGAGCTTGTCTCTTCCAAGCCCCTGACCGTGCAGATGTCCATGTACGGCGGCTTTGAGCAGGTGGGCCCCCTTGGGAAACGCCTGCCGTCCCATGATACACAGACAACCACCGCCGCCGGGGACATTGTGCTCTATTCCGGCGATCAGATCGTGGTGTTCTATGGCTCCAATTCCTGGGCCTATACCAGGCTGGGCCATATCACCGATCGGGATGCCGCCGGAATGGCGGCGCTGCTGGGAAACGGAAACGTAGCGATAACGATAAGCATGGAGGGTTAATATGAAGATCGTGGTTTTGAACGGAAGTCCCCACCTGAACGGGGCGACCTCGGATATGGTGAACGCCTTTGTCCGCGGCGCGGAGGATGCCGGGCACCAGGCGGCAGTGATCCACGTGGCCCACAGGAACATTCACGGCTGCATGGCCTGCGAGTACTGCCGCGAGAAGGAAAAGGGCGTCTGCTGCCAGAAGGACGACATGCAGGCCATTTATCCGGAGATCCTCTCCGCGGATATGGTGGTATTTGCGTCCCCCATCTACTATTTCACCCTGTCCGCCCAGCTCCAGGCGGCGATCCACCGGACGTATTCCATTGATATCCCCGGGAACGTGAAAAAGGTGGCCCTCATCATGAGCTCCGGCAGCCCCTTTGTTTACGGCCCGGCTATCGCACAGTATTACCAGTCCATCGTGGAGTACTGGGGCGTGGAGAACGCCGGCATCTTTACCGCCAACGGCAAGCAGAACAAGTCGGAGGAAAAACGGGAGGAGCTGTACAGATTCGGCAGGAGTCTGTAAGATGACAAGGAGAACGGGAGAAACAAGATGAGATACAGGATCAACAGAAAGACCGGAGACCGAATCAGCGAGATCGGCATCGGCTCCTCTTACATGTTCGGCGCGGGGATGGAGGAAGCTGTTCGTGCGCTGCGCCGGGCCACAGACGGGGGGATCAACTATTTCGACCTGGCCGCCGGCGACGGCACCACCTTCCCCATCTACGGCGAAGCGCTGCACGATCTGCGGAAGAACATCTACTTCCAAATCCACTTCGGGGCGGATTATACCAACGGCGCCTACGGGTGGTCGCTGGAGCTGGACACCATCAAACGGTCGGTGGAGAAACAGCTGAAGGAGCTCCGGACAGATTATATTGACTACGGCTTCATCCATTGCCAGGATGAGACGGCGGACTGGGAGACCTATCTGAAAAACGGCGTGTATGACTATATCCTGCAGCTGAAGAAGGCGGGCGTTGTGCGGCATATCGGCCTGTCCTCCCATACGCCTTCCGTCATCCACCGGATCATGGACGACGCCGAAGTGGATATGCTGATGTTCTCGGTGAACCCGGCCTACGATTACGGCCAGGGCGAGTACGCCAACGGCAGCGTAGACGAGCGCAGCGCCGTTTACCGCCGCTGTGAAAAAGAGGGGATCGGCATCTCCGTCATGAAGCCCTTTTCCGGCGGGCAGCTTCTGGATGCGTCCCAGTCCCCCTTCGGCAGGGCGCTGACGCAGTATCAGTGCATCCGTTACTGCCTGGATAAGCCCGGTGTGCTGACGGTGCTCCCCGGCGCGCAGAGCACCAGGGAAGTGGAAACGCTGCTGGCGTACTATGATCAGCCGGAGGAGGCGACGGATTATTCCGTTATTGGCTCCTTTGCCCCGCCCCAGGCCAGCGGAAAATGCGTTTACTGCAACCACTGCAAGCCCTGTCCGGCGGGGATCGATATCGGCCTGGTGAACAAGTATTATGATCTGGCGAGAGCGGGAGACGCTATGGCGGTGGAGCATTACCGCACCCTGGAAAAGAACGCTGCCGACTGTATCGGCTGCGGCCACTGCGACAGCAGATGTCCGTTTTCCGTTGCCCAGAGCGAGCGGATGCAGATCATAAGAGAATACATGGATCATGCGAATTGACGCCTCCGAATGCGGCGGCGTGTGATGGCGGATAAGCGTACCCCTGCCTTGAAAAGCAAGGCAGGGGTACGCTGGATTCTCCGCCGGGTCCTTGAACCGCAGCCGGAAGCGGTTTTTTCGTGCGGTATTCCCTTGGGGCGTGAAGTGTGATATAATAACCGGCAGAGCGGACACGTATTGCCGCGGGACCGGCCCGGACGGGCAGAATGATACAGAAAAAACCGGAGGGAAGAAAAATGGCAGGGGAAAAGACCAAGAAGCTTGTGATATACTGTATGCTGGCGGGCTTGATTCTGAGCGTTCTGAGCAGCGTGGGCGGATACTTTGTGGCGCGCTTCGGCATTGGCGCCATGCAGACGTTCAACTGGATCATAACGACCCTGAACGCGATCCGCACCATTGTTTTGCTGGCGGGCTTCTTCGTACTTTACGGCCGGTTCCATGTCAAGCTGGACCTGTATTCCGCCATCGCCCTGATCGTGAGCCTGGTTCTCAGCATCGTCAACACCGGCGGCGGCATCGTCCTGTCCCTCATCTTCGGGGCGGTCACCGGCCTGTTTACGCTGCTTCTTGCCATCCGCGCCCGCAAAGTCTCCATGGCTTGTTACATCATCCTGCTGATCGCCTATGGGGCTGGCATCCTTTACGGCGCGGTGATAGTCGCCATGATCAGCGGACGGCTCCACCCGGTGGGCGCGAGCTGGATCACCATGATCCTGAATATCATCGGCCTGGCGGGGATGATCGCGGGCTATCTGACAGTGAAAATGGACCTCGCCCGGCCCTGCTATGAAGCGCGCGGCAACGTTTCCGGAAACAACGCCCCCGCCCCGGAAGCCGAGCCTGTGACGGAGAAGAGCGACACCGGGACAGTCCGACGGCTGGAGGCCCAGCCGGAGAGATCCGCCCAGCAGGTTTACCCCACCAACGGCTTTGCCGTCTGGCAGGAGCTGATCACAAAAAAAGACGCCACGCTGCTGACGCAGTCAGAGGCGTCCCTGATGCGCACCGCAGAGTGGGGGCGCCCGGCGCTGAAGGATATGTATCTCAACACCAAGGACGAGACCTGGAAGGCCCTGGCGGAGAAGATCGCCCGCGTGGCGGAGAACTTCGCCGCTGTGTGTCATAAGCCCTACGACGTGGTGGTGGGCGGCGTCACCTATAACGGCTGGCTGCTGGAGCGCTTCCGGCGGCAGGACATCAGCTCCGGCGGCGGAACGAGCGTCATCACCTGGGACTACTGCCTGGGACAGGACGGCAAGCTGTACGTCATCACCCACACCTCCGACGGAGAAATCCGGGTCAACGATATGATCCCCCTGTTCCCGGCGTCGCTGAAAAACAAGACCACCAACCGGCTTGTGGCTGTGATGCACGGGTGCGTCGGCGCACTGGACCTCGTTCCCGAAGAGCGCGGCGAAAGAACGGAGTACAGGCATCAGGGCAACGGGGAGACCCAGGTCTTTGACTTTCCCTGGAGCGAAAATATGGGCAGTCCCGTCTACGCGCTGGGAGACGGATTTGCCCGTCGTGTTGCTGGGCTTTTGGCAGAAGGCCAGGAATCTGAGACGTGACATGGGATACGGACGACAATCGGAAGGGAAACCCGGAAAGAGGATTTGACAGATGGTTCAGCAGCTACTGCAGCAAAATGAAAAAAAGGTCGAGTATATCGAGCTGATATACGACCTGATCTTCGTCTACATCATCGGGCGGAACAACGCGCTGCTGCACATCTTTGAGGGCGGTTTTGTAGCCTGGCCGGCCTTCATGGCCTATCTCATGACCACCCTCGCCGTGATCCAGATCTGGAATTACACCACGTACTACATCGACATATACGGCAGACACAGCGTCCGGGACCACGTATTCCTTTTCATCAACATGTTCCTGCTGTACTTTATCGGCGAGGGGACGAGGGCGGACTGGCAGGACTTTCACGCCCAGTACCACATCGCGTGGGCCCTGATCCTGGTCAACATCGGCGTGCAGTACCTGATCGAATGGAGAAACCACAGGGATGAAGGCGAGAACCGGGCGCAGATCCTCCGCATGGCGTGCATCCTGTTCACGGAGGCCGCCGTGGTTGCGGCGGATATCTTCGTGTACCGGAGCACGCAGACGGCGTGGCTCTCGCTGGCCGCCATCCTGTTCGGCATGGGCGCCGTGGTGATCTTCGGACAGAGAAAAAGCGGCAGCTTCGTGGATTTTCCCCATCTTTCGGAGCGCGCCATGCTGTATGTTGTGTTTACCTTCGGAGAGATGATCATCGCCATCGCCTCCTATTTTGACGGCGCGTTTTCCTGGCGCAGCACCTATTTCGCGCTGATGGCGTTCCTGATCGTCGTGGGGCTGTTCCTCAGCTACGGGCTGTTCTACGACCACATCATTGACCGGGAGAAGCGCACGAACGGGCTGGCCTATATGCTGATGCACATCTTTATCATCTTTGCCATGAACAACATCACCAGCGGACTGGAGTTTATGCAGGAGGACGAGATCCGCCTGCTGCCCAAATTGCTGTTCTTGATCGGATCCTTTCTGCTGTTTTTCGCTTTTCTGTTCGCATTGGGGAACCGGCACGCCAAGGATAGATGCAGAGGGTACAGCCGGCTCTGCCTGCAGGCGGCTGCGGCGGGCGCGGTGTTTGCCGGGCTGATCATTCTGTTCAAAGAGAATATGATGATCAATATCGCCCTGACGGTCATACTGGTGTTTGTCCTGTTCGGGATGATCTACCGGTACGGGAAAAAGACGGATCCGGTAAAAACCGATGAATGGAGGAAATAAGATGGCAAAAGTATTACTCATCAACGGCAGTCCCCATCCCCACGGCTGCACGGCAACGGCGCTGGAGGAGATGATCCGGACGTTTCGGGACGAAGGCGTTGAGACCGAGCTGATCCATGTGGGCGGCAAAGACATCCGGGGGTGCACCTCCTGCAACCGCTGCGGAGAGCTGGGACGCTGTGTGTTCGACGATCTGGTGAATGAAGCTGCGCCGAAGTTCCAGGCGGCGGACGGACTGGTCATCGGCAGCCCGGTCTATTACGGCTCGCCCAACGGGACGGTCCTCGCCTTTCTGGACCGGCTGTTTTACAGCACCCATTTTTCCAAGCACATGAAGGTGGGCGCCGCCGTGGTCTCCTGCCGCAGGGGCGGCAACACCGCCAGCTTCGACGTGCTGAACAAGTATTTCACCATCAGCGGCATGCCGGTGGCGTCCAGCACCTACTGGAACCAGGTGCACGGTTTCAGCGCCGAAGATGTGAAGAAAGACCGGGAGGGACTCCAGACCATGCGGAATCTGGCCCGGAATATGGCGTTTATGATCCGCGCCATTGCCGATGCGAAAGAAAAGTACGGTCTTCCGGAGGTGGAGCACAGTGCGTTCACCAGCTTCCCGGATGGCAAATAAGCACTATCATCATTTTTATAACAGGAGGAACAGAACATGAAAAAGCAGATCAAGACCACAGAGGCCATTTTCCCCATGCCGGTGCTGCTGATTTCCACCTTCAACGAGGACGGGACGGTGGACGTGATGAACGCCGCCTGGGGCACCATGCTGGACCGCGACATGGTGGCGCTGAACCTGACCGAGACCCACCGGACGGTGGAGAACATCAAGGCCCGCAAGGGCTTCGTCATCCACATCGCCGACGCCAAACACGTGGTGGAGGCGGACTGGTTCGGCGTCATTAGCGGCAAAAAGGAGCCGGAGAAGTTTGCCAAGTCCGGCATGACCTACGTGAAGTCCGATCTGGTGGACGCGCCCGTCATCAACGAGCTGCCCATCGCCATGGAATGTGAGTTCGTGGAGTACCAGAACGACGCCACCGGCATGGGGGTCATCGGCAAGGTGCTGCGCACCTCCGTGGAGGAAGCCCACATGAAGGACGGCAAGGTGGATATCGACTCTCTGGAGGCCATCGCTTTTGATCCCTACACCCACGGCTACTACAAGGTCGGCGGCCGGGTCGGCGAGGCGTTCCGGGACGGCCTGAAGCTGAAATAATCGAGGCACGGCGCGCTGCGCCATGTCCGCCACAAAAGGGAGAGTACAAATGAAAAAGCTATTCGGACAGATCGATCTCACCTGGACAAAGCTCATCATATTTGCCGTTATCGCGGGCATTTACACCGGCGTCATGGCGGCGCTGCCCATCACCGCGGACACGTCGTTTGCCGATATCAGCATCAGCTTTGAGTGGTGGGTGCTGTTCGGGATCCTGATCATCGTCAACAGCAAATCGCCCCTGGATTCGGCCCTCAAGTGCTTTGTGTTTTTCCTCATCAGCCAGCCCCTGGTGTATCTGGTCCAGGTGCCGTTCAACCCCTACGGGTGGGGTATTTTCCAGTATTATCCCGGTTGGTTCATCTGGACGCTGTTCACCTTCCCCATGGGCTTTGTGGGGTATTTCATGAAGAAGGAGAAGTGGTGGAGCCTGCTGATCCTGGTCCCTATGCTGTTTTTCGTGGGCTACCATTACGTGGGGTTCCTGAGCGAGGCCAGGTCGTTTTTCCCCAACCATCTCCTCAGCGCCATCTTCTGCGCGGCAACGCTCATCATCTATCCGCTGTGCATTTTCAGCAACAAGAAGCTCAAAACCGCCGGATTGATCATCAGCGTGCTGATTCTGGCGGCGGCCACCGTCTTTGTCTTTTCCTCCGACAAGAGCGCGTACAACACCACGGTGCTGTCAAGCGGGGGATCCGCAGGGGCGGAATTTGACGACACTTACTCTGTTTCCCTGGAGGACGAGTCCTTTGGCGAGGTCTATATCGTCTACGAGGAGAATATCGGGGACTACATGGTAAACGCGAAATTTGTCAAGACCGGCGAGACAAAGCTTATCCTGGAATCGCCGGACGGGGAACGGCGGGTCTTTGCCCTGACCGTGGGCAGAAGCACGTACAAGATCACAGAGATTACAGACAGCGGACATTGACGCTGACAGCACCAAATAAAAAAGGATATGCGCCCGGTCATGCGGAACGGCATGACCGGGCGTTTTATATGACAGATCAAATCTTTCCGGGCCGATTGTGCTTGTGGAACGGCGCGGGGTATGATATAATATATGATCACCAAAAGTCACCAAAAGAAGGGGAAAGCGGGGGAGACAGATGGAGATGCACGGCGGACACCGGGAGCGGATGAGAGAGAAATTTCTGAAGCACGGGCCGCAGATTCTGAAAGACCACGAGCTGTTGGAGCTGGTGCTGTACTACGCCATCCCCCGGAGGAATACCAACGACACGGCCCATCTGCTGATGGAGCGGTTCGGGTCCCTGAAGAACGTACTGAAGGCGGACCTCCGGGAACTCCAGGAGGTGCCCGGTGTGGGCCCGAGCGCCGCCGTTCTGCTGAAGCTGCTGTGCGCCGTGGGCGATCGGGCGGACATCCCGTCACCGCCCAAGACGCCGGTCCGCTCCGGTGAGCAGGTGGGCGAGTTTTTTGTGCACCTGCTGGACGGAGAGAGGCGGGAGGTCTTGTATCTCATGTGCCTGGACGGCAAGGGAAAGGTGCTGTCCTGCCAGACGGCGGCGGAGGGCGGCGTGAACGTGACGGCGGTCAGCGTCCGCCAGGTGGTGGACCTGGCATTGCGCAGCGGCGCTTCGGCGGTGGTGCTGGCCCACAACCACCCCAGCGGCGTGGCGCTGCCCAGCCGGGCGGACCAGTTCATGACGAAACAGGTGGCCGACGCCCTGCGGCCCCTGGGCATCCGTCTGCTGGACCACATTGTGGTGGCCGACGGCGACTATGTGTCCATGGCCGACAGCGGCATGGACTTGAGCTGAAACGGAAGGAGAACGACAAATGCCCGCTTTCAAAGTGGTATCGGAATATGAGCCCTCCGGCGATCAGCCCCAGGCCATCCAAAAGCTGGCGGAGGGCATCGAGAACGGCCTGCGGGAGCAGGTCCTTCTGGGCGTCACCGGCTCCGGCAAGACCTACACCATGGCCAAGGTGATCGAGAAGGTCCAGCGGCCCACGCTGGTGCTGGCCCACAACAAGACGCTGGCGGCCCAGCTGTGCGAGGAGTTCCGGGAGTTCTTCCCGGACAACGCCGTGGAGTATTTCGTCAGCTATTACGACTACTATCAGCCCGAGGCCTACATCCCCCACACGGATACCTATATCGAGAAGGACGCCTCCACCAACGAGGAGATCGACCGGCTGCGCCTCAGCGCAACCTGCTCATTGCTGGAGCGGCGGGACGTGATCGTTGTGTCGTCGGTGAGCTGCATTTACGGCCTGGGCGAGCCGGACGACTTTGCCAAAATGATGATCTCCCTGCGCACGGGGATGACCATGGAGCGGGACGAGCTGCTGCGCCGCCTGGTGGAGGACCGCTACGAGCGCAACGACATCGCCTTTGAGCGCAATATGTTCCGGGTCCGGGGCGACACGGTGGAGCTGTATCCGGCCTATTACAAGGACCGGGCCGTTCGTGTGGAGTTTTTCGGCGATGAGATCGAGCGCATCACCGAGTTCCACCCGGTGACCGGCGCCGCGATCCGGACACTGCAGCACATCGCCGTCTACCCCGCCAGCCACTACGTGACGCCCAAGGACAAGATGGACGCCGCCATCACCGAGATCAGGAAAGAGATGGAGGAGCAGGTGGCGTATTTCAAGGAGCATGACAAGCTCATCGAGGCACAGCGCATCCGCCAGCGGACGGAGTACGACATGGAGATGATGACGGAGCTGGGCTACTGCTCCGGCATCGAGAACTATTCCCGCATCATCGGCCAGCGTCCGGCGGGCTCGCCCCCTATGACGCTGCTGGACTTCTTCCCCGACGACTTCGTGCTGTTTGTGGACGAGAGCCACGTGACGCTGCCCCAGGTCCGGGCCATGTACAACGGCGACCACGCCCGGAAGAAGAGCCTGGTGGAGTACGGCTTCCGCCTGCCCTGCGCTTTTGATAACCGCCCGCTGACGTTCGAGGAGTTCGAGGAGCGGTTTTCCCAGGCGGTGTACGTCTCCGCCACCCCCGGTCCCTATGAGCGCCAGCGGGCGGATCAGGTGGTGGAGCAGGTGATCCGCCCCACGGGTCTGCTGGACCCCCGGGTGGAGGTGCGCCCCGTGCTGGGCCAGATCGACGACCTCAGCGAGGAGATCCGCGAGCGGGCCGCCCGGAACGAGCGCGTGCTGGTGACCACTCTCACCAAGCGCATGGCGGAGGATCTCACGGAGCATTTCAAGACAAACGGCATCCGGGTGCGGTACATGCACTCCGACGTGGCGGCCCTGGAGCGGATGGAGATCATCCGGGACCTGCGGCTGGGCGAGTTCGACGTGCTGGTGGGCATCAACCTGCTGCGTGAGGGTCTGGACCTGCCGGAGGTATCGCTGGTGGCCATTCTGGACGCGGACAAGGAGGGCTTCCTCCGCTCCGAGACCAGCCTGATCCAGACCATCGGGCGCGCCGCCCGCAACGCAGACGGCCTGGTGATCCTCTACGCAGACACCATCACGCCCTCCATGAAGGCGGCCATCGACGAGACGGAGCGCCGCCGCAAGCTGCAAAACGACTACAACGCAGTCCACGGCATCGTGCCCAAGACCATCCGGAAGAGCGTCCGGGAGATGGTGGAGATCAGCCACACCGCCGAGGAGGCATCCAAGCTCACCAGGAAGAAGCTGTCCGCCGCCGAGCGGCAGGCCACCATCGCCCGGCTGGAGAAGGAAATGAAGCAGGCCAGCAAGATGCTGGAGTTCGAGATCGCCGCCGTGCTGCGGGATCAGATCATTGAGCTGCGAAATCAGGAGTGAGCCATGGACGAGGCGCAAAGAGGAAAAACCGGCGTGACAGGCGCCGGCACAGCAGATAGTATTGTGGAGAATTGACCTATGCAGAGTGAGATTTTCATTAAGGGAGCCCGGGAGAACAACCTGAAGAACATCGACGTCGCCATCCCCCGGGACAAGCTGGTGGTGATGACGGGTCTCAGCGGCTCCGGCAAGTCGTCTTTGGCCTTTGACACCATCTACGCCGAGGGCCAGCGGCGATACGTGGAGAGCCTCAGCTCCTACGCCCGCATGTTCCTGGGGCAGATGGACAAGCCGGACGTGGACTATATCGACGGTCTGTCCCCGGCCATTTCCATCGACCAGAAGACCACCAGCAAGAACCCCCGGTCCACTGTGGGCACCGTCACGGAGATCTACGACTATCTCCGCCTCCTGTGGGCCCGGATCGGCGTGCCCCACTGCCCCAGGTGCGGCAAGGAAATCCGCCAGCAGACCATCGACCAGATCGTGGACCAGGTGCTGTCCCTGGCGGAGGGCACCCGCATCCAGATTTTGGCCCCCGTGATCCGGGGCCGCAAGGGCGAGCACGCCAAGGTGCTGGAGGACGCCCGCCGCTCCGGCTACGTCCGGGTGCGCTGCGACGGCCACCTCTACGAGCTGAGCGAGGAGATCGCCCTGGAGAAGAACAAGAAGCACACGGTGGAGATCGTGGTGGACCGCCTCATCGTGCGGCCGGATCTGGGCCAGCGGCTCACCGACTCCATCGAGACCGCCTCCGCCCTCACCGGCGGACTGGTGACGGTGAATCTGGTGCGGGAGGAGCAGGACCTGAGCTTCTCCCAGAACTACGCCTGCGAGGACTGCGGCATCTCCATCGAGGAGCTGGCGCCCCGGATGTTCTCCTTCAACAACCCCTTCGGCGCCTGCCCCACCTGCACGGGCCTGGGCATGCAGCTGAAGGCGGATCCGGTGCTGATGGTGCCGGATGACAAGCTGTCCATCCTGGACGGGGCCATCGCCGTGTCCGGCTGGGGCAACATCCGCTCCGACGGCATCAGCCGCATGTATTTTGAGGCCCTCAGCAAGAAGTACGATTTTTCTCTCCGCACCCCCTGGCGGGAGCTGCCCCAGAACGTGAAGGACGTGGTGCTCTTCGGCACCGGCGGCGAGCTTTTGACCCTGGAGTACGACCAGCCCCGGGGCAAGGGCGTGCTGCGCCAGCCCTTTGAGGGTATCGCCAACAACGTGGAGCGCCGCTACCGGGAGACCCAGTCCGACGCCAGCAAGAAGGAACTGGAGGAGCTGATGGCCGAGTGCCCCTGCCCCGACTGCCGGGGCAAGCGGCTGCGGCCGGAGGCCCTTGCCGTCACCGTGGGCGGCATGAACATCCACGACGTGACGGAGCGGAGCGTGGGGGAGGAGCTGGACTTCTTCAACGCCCTGACCCTCACCGGCAACCAAAAGCTCATCGCCGAGCAGATCCTGCGGGAGATCCGCTCCCGGCTGGAC
>CAMVMU010000049.1 GCA_947168655.1 uncultured Oscillospiraceae bacterium | reverse complement strand
TGGGCAGCTGTCCGGTATGAAACTGACCATTGCCAATTACTGCGTCACATTGACGCTGACGCAGATCGAGCCGATCCGCCTGGTGCGGATCCTGGTAAACGGCCATGAGCTGCCCGACCGCCACAGCAGCACGCTTCTGGCCGGCGACGCGCTGCTCAGCAGCACCGAGGACGTGGTGCGCACCTTTGCGGCCAGGCTGTATTTCTGCACCGCCGAGGGCGCTCTGGCGGGAGAGGACCGGGTGCTGACTCTGCATGAGGGCGAGACCCGCGGCACTGTGATTCTGAACGCACTTCAGATAGGACCGGAGAGCGCAGAGCTGGAAACGGTTTTGCCCCAGGGATTTGCGGCGTTGTCACTGCGTACGGAGGAGGGGGTCTGCCTGCTGAATCTTCCGTCAACGGACGAGGAACTGCTGCCGGAGGAGCCCGAGAGGCAGGAACTGCTGGTGCAGAGCATCGTCCGGTCCCTGTGTTCCATTGACGGTGTCGACGCGGTTCAGATCCTGGTGGACGGAGAGATGCGCGGCGCTTTCGGCGCCGTGGACATCAGCCAGCCGCTGACCGACGCCGCCCCGGAAACGTCGGGAAGCTGAAAAAAACGCCTCCGCAGAACACGTTCTGCGGAGGCGTTTCGTTATGCGGCCTTATTGTGCCAGGGCCATGGCGAGTCCGACCATCAGCGACATGGTCAGGCAGGAGAACAGGGTGTGGGTGGCTACGGTGGAGGAGGAGAGCTCTGTATCTCCGCCGTAGTGAACGGTGAGCATATTGACAATGGCAGCGGCGGGAGCGGAGGCGGCGATCATCACGGCGAGAAGGACCGTGCGGTCAATATGAAGGGCAAGCATCAGCGCCAGCGCCATGGCGGGGAAAACCAGCAGGCGCAGCAGCATGGACAGCCACAGGCCGCCACGGCGCAGCACAGCGCGCAGATCCGCCTGAGACAGCTGATAGCCAATGACGATCATAGGCAGAGGGATGGTGAGGTTTCCCACGTGGGTCAGAGGGACCATCAGCAGATCCGGTACGTGAACCCTCAGCAGGAACAGGACAAGAGCCGCCAACACGCCCAGCAGGCCTGGATTGAGCAGCTGCTTCAGGGAGGGCTTTGCGCCTCCGCCGGTGATCATGGCAAGGCCGTAGGTCCAGGCGATCAGGTTGAATACGAGCTGATAGGCTGAACCGTAAAACACGCCGGCGCTGCCCAACAGGGCGGACTGCAGGGGCAGGGCCATAAAGCCGCAGTTGCTCAGCACGGCGGTCAGCCGGAAAACGGCCTGCTGCCCCGCATCCTTCTGGCGGATCACCAGGTGGGCAATCAGAATGCTGATGGCGTGAAAAGCCAGGGTAAGCGCCGCGGCGATGCCAAAGCCGGCCATGCCTCCGTCCGCGGGAGCATTTTGGAAGGCAACCACCAGCATAAAGGGCGTGCAGATATACAGCAGCAGATTGGTCATGCCAACGGCGGTGCGATCATCCATCTGCTTTGTTTTGCCCATCAGAAAGCCGACCGCCCCCATGAGGAAGAGGTGCAGAACGCTCTGCCCCACGGTGAGAAATGACTGGATCATAGTTCCATGCCTCCTCTGCCGCCTGTTTCGACAAAAACGCGGCCAAGGGCAAGTCTATCCATACCGTGATCCCTTGTCAAGTGTGAAATGGTGAGTTTTCGGTTGTCTTGCCGGGAAAAATGTACTATAATACCCATACTATGCAAAACCAACACCGGGAGGGATCCGCCTTGAAGCTCATGGTTCTCGACGGCAACAGCATCATCAATCGCGCCTTTTACGGCATCCGCCCCCTCACCACCCGGGAGGGGCTTTTCACCCATGCGGTGCTGGGTTTTCTCACCACGCTGCAGCGGCTGGTGGACGAGGAGCAGCCGGAGGCGCTGTGCGTCACCTTTGACCGAAAGGAACCCACCTTCCGCCACAAGGCGGACGAGGCGTACAAGGCCACTCGCAAACCCATGCCGGAAGAACTGGCTATGCAGATGCCCGTTCTCAAGCAGGTGCTGGACGCCATGTCCATCCCCCGCTACGAGCTGGCCGGCTACGAGGCCGACGACCTCATCGGCACCATCTCCCGCCGCTGCGAGGCGGAGGGCTGGGCGTGCGTGGTGGTTACCGGCGACAAGGACAGCCTCCAGCTGGTGACGGACCACACCAAGGTCAAGCTGGTGTCCACCCGCATGGGGCAGACCACCACGAAGGATATGACCCCCGGGAGCTTTTTCGAGGAGTACGGCTTCGAGCCGATCCATATGATCGATCTCAAGGCCCTGATGGGTGATTCGTCGGATAACATTCCCGGCGTGCCCGGGGTGGGGGAGAAGACCGCTATGGCCCTGGTGCAGGAGTACCGGACCATCGACGCCATCTACGCCGACCTTTCCACGCTTCACGCCAAGCCCGGCGTCATCAAAAAGCTGAGCGAGGGGGAGCAGAGCGCCCGCCACTCCTACTGGCTGGCCACCATTGTCACCGACGCGCCCCTGGCATTCGCTCCGGCGGACAACCTGCGCAGACCTTTCCGGCCGGAACTGTATGACATTTTCCTGCGCCTGGAGTTCAAGAAGCTCATTGACAGGTATCATCTGACGCCGCCCCACGAGACGGTGGAGCGGGAGACAGACTGCACGGTGTCCGTGGAGAATGTCACCGCGCCGGATCGGGCGCAGGAGCTGCTGGCAATGTGGCGGCAGACGGACAGCGTGACGGTTTTTGCCCTGCCGGATCTCTGTGCTATCGCCGTGGAGTGCGACACGGGGGAAAAGACCTCCCTGACCGCCAACCTTATTGAGAGCCGTTATGCCGGCGACTGGGACGCTCTTTTGCGGGCTCTGTTCGCAGCGGATATCCGCAAGACCTCCCACGACGTGAAGGACCTGATCCGCGCCCTGCTGGAGCGGGGCGTCGATGCTGACGGCTTTACCTTTGACACCGCTCTCGGTGGTTATCTGCTGGACGCCACTGCCGCCGGTTTTGACATCGAGCGGCTGTTCATGAGCTATTATAACGAAGAAGTTGCCGGGCAGAGCCGCCTGGACGCCTCCGATTTTACGCCGCTGGGCGATTTCTCCATGGCGGAGGCCGCGCTGGACAGCCGGTGCAGCGCCGTGGCCGCTCTGCGGGAGTACCAGGAGCCACGGCTCCGGGAGCTGGATATGTGGCGACTCTTTACGGAGGTGGAGATGCCCCTGTGCCGCGTGCTGGCGGAGATGGAGTTGGCCGGGATGCGCTGCGACGGACGCGCGCTGGCCGCCTTCGGCGACTGGCTTCGGGGGGAGATCGACGGCCTGGAGCGGGAGATCTACGCCATGGCCGGCGGCGAGTTCAATATCAACTCCCCCAAGCAGCTGGGCAAGGTGCTCTTTGAGGATCTGCACCTGCCCCACGGCAAAAAGACCAAGACCGGCTGGTCCACCAGCGCCGACGTGCTGGAGAACCTGCGCTACGACGCCCCCATCGTGGACAGGATCCTGACCTACCGGCAGTACACCAAGCTCAAGTCCACCTACGCCGACGGGCTGCTGAAGGCCATCGACCCGGACGGGCGGGTGCGCACCAGCTTCCAGATGACCGTCACCGCCACAGGGCGGCTGAGCTCCACGGAACCAAATCTGCAGAACATCCCCACCCGCACCGAGCTGGGCAGCCAGATCCGCCGGCTGTTCACGGCGGAGGAGGGCTGCGTGCTGGTGGACGCCGACTACTCCCAGATCGAGCTGCGTCTCCTTGCCCACATGGCCGGGGATGAGGCCATGCAGCATGCCTTTGCACAGGGGGAGGATTTCCACACCGTCACCGCCGCCCGGGTGTTCCACGTGGCGCCGGAGCAGGTGACTGCCGATATGCGCCGCAGTGCAAAGGCGGTGAACTTCGGCATCGTGTACGGCATCTCCGCCTTTTCTTTGAGCCGGGACATCGGCGTCACGGTGGCGGAGGCGAAGGACTATATGGAGCGCTATTTCGACACCTATCGGGGTGTGAAGCGGTATATGACCGATGTGGTGGAGCAGGCGAAGGAGCGGGGCTATGTAGAGACCCTGTGGCACCGCCGCCGCGCACTGCCGGAGCTGAAGTCCTCCAATTTTAATATGCGCGCCTTCGGCGAGCGGGTGGCGCTGAACATGCCCATCCAGGGCACCGCTGCCGATATCATCAAGCTGGCCATGGTGCGCGTCCGCAACCGTTTGAAAGCGGAGAAGCTGCAGGCCCGGCTCATCATGCAGGTCCACGACGAGCTTATCGTGGAGTGCCCGGAAACGGAGCAGGAGATGGTGAAAAAGCTGCTGGCGGAGGAGATGGAGCAGGTGGCCCATCTGGCGGTGCCCCTGCGCTCCGATGCCCACGCCGGGCGCAACTGGCTGGAGGCGAAAGGATAATCTATGGAGAAAATGCGAGTAAAAGTGGTGCCCATGCACCCGGACCATCTGGACGAGCTGGCCCGGCTGGAGCGGATCTGCTTCTCCCGGCCCTGGTCCCGTGCCATGCTGGCCGAGGAGCTGGACAATCAGTGCGCCGCCTTTTTGGTGGCGGTGGAGCCGGTCACGGAAAAGGTGGCGGGCTACGCCGGGCTGCTGGTTATGGCGGACGAGGGATATATCACCAACGTGGCGGTATTCCCCGAATACCGCCGGCGCGGCGTAGCAGAGCAGCTGATCGCCGTGTTCGACAGCTTTGCCAGGGGCAACCGGCTGGCTCTCCTTACGCTGGAGGTGCGCCCCTCCAACGCGGCGGCCATCGCCCTCTATCGGGGCCTTGGCTTCGAGGAGGTCGGGCGCCGGCGGAACTACTACGATCTGCCTAAGGAGGACGCTCTGATCATGACGAAGAACTACGACTACGGCGAGGAGGAGACAGATGGAGATCCGGCTGCTGAATGATAAGGAATTGGAAGAAGTCTATCGTCTGCATCTGAAACCCGCCTTTCCGGCGGCGGAGCTGCGCCCGCTGAGTGCCATGCGGGATATGGTGCGCCAGGGGATCTATCATACCTACGGACTGGTAGACGGAGGTGAGGTCCTGGGCGAGGCGTTTTTGTGGGACTGCACCCCGGGCTGGAAGCTGTTTGATTATCTCTGCGTGGCGCCGGAACATCGCAACGGCGGTCTCGGCGCCGCGCTGATCGCCGCGCTGCGGGAGGCGGAGCGTGACTGCGTCATCTTCGGCGAGTCAGAGGCGCCGGAATATGCCCCCGACCCGGATATGGCGCGGCGCCGCCTGGATTTTTACGCCCGCTGCGGCGCCAGGCAGGCGGGCTATCTGGCGGCGATATTCGGCGTGCCCTATCGCACGCTGTATCTGGCGGAGGGTGACGTGGATGAGGCCGCGCTGATGGCGGCCCATGAGAACGCTTACCGCAGCCGTCTTCCCGCCGAACTGTTTCAGCGGTTCATCCGCATCCCGTGGGATCCGTCTATGGGCATGCCGGAAAAACACCCCTGGGAGGAGTGACACAGATGAACATATTGGCTTTTGAATCCTCCTGCGACGAGACCGCCGTGGCGGTGGTGCGGGACGGCCGTACGGTGCTGTCCGACGCCATTTTGTCCCAGGCGGATATGCACGCTCTGTATGGCGGCGTGGTGCCGGAGATCGCCTCCCGCAAGCACGTGGAGGCCATTGCGGGCCTCAGCGATCAGGCTCTGGCCGACGCGGGCATCACCAAAAAGGACGTGGATGCCGTGGCGGTGACCTATGCCCCGGGCCTCATCGGGGCGGTGCTGGTGGGCGTCAGCTTCGCCAAATCCGTGGCCTACGCCCTGGGCGTGCCGCTGATCCCGGTGCATCACATCCGCGGCCACATTGCCGCCAACTATCTGGCATTCCCCGATCTGGAGCCGCCCTTCCTGGCGTTGGCCATTTCCGGCGGCAACACCCTTATCGTGGACGTGCGGGACTACACCGACATGGAGATTTTGGGCGCCACCCGTGATGATGCGGCAGGGGAGTGCTTCGACAAGGCCGCCCGTGTGCTGGGCCTGCCCTATCCCGGCGGCAAGCCCATGGATGAGCTGGCGCGGCAGTCCTCCGGCGGAAAGTACGACCTTCCCCGCGCCCATGTGGACGGTGCCGAGCTGGACATGAGCTTTTCCGGCCTTAAGACGGCGGTGGTGAACCTGGCCCACAACGCAGAGCAAAAAGGGGAGGAGCTGGACGCTGCCGCTCTGGCCCGGGACTTTACCCGCGCCGTCAGCGACGAGCTGGTGCCCCGGGCCATGCGGGCCATGGAGCTGACCGGGCGTAAAAAGCTGGTGGCAGCCGGGGGCGTGGCAGCCAACTCTGTCATCCGTGGGGATCTGGAGGCAGCCTGCGCGCGCGCCGGGGTCAGCCTCTATCTGCCGCCTCTGCGCTGGTGCGGCGACAACGGCGCCATGATCGGCGCACAGGGCTACTATGAGTACCTGGCCGGTCATACCGCCGGGTTGGATCTCAACGCCTGGGCAACAATGGACCTGGGGACGAATATGTGAAACCGAAAAGGCACGGGCAGGATCCCGTGCCTTTTCTCTGTCAACCGCTGGGCAAAGAGAACAAAGGAAATAAAAAACGAAAAAGGAGATATTTTGGTATTATGTAAATAAAAAGGGGGCGGTGTAAAGGCGCTGAATAATTGGTTTGCGGATTTTATCATTTTCTGGATTAAAACCGGAAACTATTTTGTAGCAATGGATAGCGGCGTGTGGAAAACTCTGTGGAAAGTGTGGATAACTGTTTGTAGATGTTTATTTGACAAAATATTATGTCAAATTATGGAGGGGGGGTGATAGAGTGGGATCAGACTAAAAAAGTGTGAAAATAGAGATGTTTCTACCGGTTTCAGGCATTTTCCCGGGGGACCGTTCTGCCAGAGTAAAGAGACGGTTTTATAGGCGGAAGAGAATTTTTTGTCTCAGCCGGACGAGTTAACTCATCGGTGATTACGTTATGTATAAACCTGCAAAATGGCTGACATAAGCGGTAATTTACAGTTGACGAACGGAAAAAAGAATGATAGAATAGCAAAGCGGTTTTCGGCGGGGCCGGAATCGCACACAACCGCATATGCTACTGTGGCTCAGCTGGTAGAGCAGCTGATTCGTAATCAGCAGGTCGCCGGTTCGAATCCGGCCAGTAGCTCCAAAAAGCCCACCTTTTGAGGTGGGCTTTTTCCATTGGGCGGTGTGGCTTCGTCATGAGGATGCACGGCGGGAAAATGTGCGGAATTTCCCCGGTTTTAGCGCGATTGGGGGTTTTCAAGAGCGGTGCGTTGTGCTATAATTGGCTGGAATTGGGCATGTTGACCATGCCGAAAGAAAAACATATTTGCAGGAGGCATCTCATGGAAAACGTAAAGGTTATCATTTGGGGTCTGGGCGCCATGGGCGGCGGCATGGCTGACATGCTGCTGAAGAAGCAGGGCGTGGATATCGTCGGCGTGGCGGGCCGCGGCAAGAAGATTGGCACCAGCATGTACGATTACATCAAGACCGAGCGCGGCGACCGCCCCGACGTTATTATCGGTACCCCTGAGGACGTCATCAAGCCCGGCGCCGCCGACGTGGTGCTGCTGTGCACGGACTCCTTTACCAAGGAAGCTTTCCCCCGCATGAAGTTCATCCTGGAGCAGGGCATCAACGTCATCACCTCCGCTGAGGAGATGGCCTATCCCAAGGCCCAGAATCCCGAGCTGGCCGAGGAGCTGGACAAGATCGCCAAGGCCAACGGCGTGTCCATCCTGGGCACCGGCATCAACCCCGGCCTCATCATGGACCTGCTGGTCCTGATCTGGACCGGCTGCATGGTGGATGTGGACCACATTGTCTCCCGCCGCGTCAACAGCCTGTCCCCCTTCGGCCCCGCCGTCATGAGCGAGCAGGGTATCGGCATCACCCCCGAGGAGTTCTACCTGCGCAAGGAAGGCAAGGGCTCCGGCCACCTGTCCGGCCACGTGGGCTTTGCCGAGTCCGTGGGCATGATCTGCGACGGCATCGGCTGGGAGCTGGATGAGTTCAAGCAGGATATGGAACCCATCATCACCGACGTGGACCGCAAGTCCCCCTACGGCTTCGCCGCCGCCGGCAACGTGGCGGGCGTGGCCATGAAGGCCTGGGGCTACAAGAACGGCGAGTGCCTCATCGAGATGGATCACCCCCAGCAGATCGAGCCCGAGCAGGTGGGCGTTCAGACCGGTGACTACGTCATCATCAACGGCACCCCCGCTGTCAACATGCTCAACTCCCCGGAGATCGACGGCGGCATCGGCACCATCGCCATGTGCGTGAACATGATCCCCCAGATCATCAACGCCGAGCCGGGCCTGCACACCATGCTGACTCTGCCCGTGCCCCGCGCCATCATGGGCGATATGCGCAAGCGCATCAACCCCGACAAGAAGATCGTCAAGTAATCAAAAAACCATAGGGATCTGGCGGGAAGACCGGAGGGTTTTCCCGCCAAATCCCCATCATATGTTTTTATGGAGGAAGAGATGGCAAAGAAAAACGACTGGGTCCGGATCCACCGGAACGTGCTGGAGCCCGAGGAGCGCACCGGCAAGCTGCCCGAGGACACCAAGCAGGTGCCTCTGGAGATGTGGGTCAAGGGCCGCCTGCAGAACGACACCGCCGAGATCGGCGACGAGGTGACGATTGTGACCAGCGTGGGCCGTACCGAGCACGGTACGCTCATTGAGGTCAACCCCTGCTATGAGCTGAACTACGGCGCCTTTGTGCCGGAGATCCTGGAGATGGAGAACCGGCTGCGCAGCGCCCTTTTCGGAGGTGAACAGGCATGATCAACGGAATGATCGTCGATAAGAGCTATCAGGCCGTTACCGGCCGCATGGGCGAGATCATCAACAAGGCCATGGGCGTGGACTACAGCAAGTACGAGCGCGACGGCATCGTGTTTGACTACGAGGCCCTGATGAACGACACCGGCTACACCCTGGAGGATCACATCCGCATCCAGCGTGAGCACAACGTGGGCAACACCCCCATTTTTGAACTGAAGAACCTCACCGCCCTGGCCCGCAAGTACGCGGCCCCCGGCAAGGGCGCCCGCATTTTCGTGAAGGACGAGGCCTCCAACCCCGCCGGCAGCTTCAAGGAGCGCCGCGCCGCGGCCTCCGTCTACCACGCCAAGAAGATGGGCTACAAGGGCGTTATCGCCGCCACCAGCGGCAACTACGGCGCTGCCGTGGCCTCCCAGGCCGCCATGCAGGGCCTCAAGTGCATCATTGTTCAGGAGTGCTACGACTCCAAGGCCAGCGGCCAGCCCGAGATCATCGAAAAGGCCCGCAAGTGCGAGGCCCTGGGCGCCGAGGTCCTGCAGCTGAGCGTGGGTCCCGAGCTGTTCTATGAGGTACTGATGATGCTGGAGGAGACCGGCTACTTCAACGCCTCTCTGTACTCCGCCTTTGGCATCGGCGGCGTGGAGACTCTGGGCTGGGAGCTGGGCCACCAGTTTATGGAGCGCTACGGCAAGCACCCCGACGTGGTGGTGTGCGCCAACGCCGGCGGCGGCAACCTGACCGGCACTGCCCGCGGCCTCATCAAGGCCGGCTGCCCCGCCCAGGTGGTGGCCGCCTCCGTGGATCTGAAGGGCCTGAGCATGGCCTCTGACAAGCAGTTCAACCGCAAGAGCTTCACCACCGCCCACACCGGCTTCGGCGTGCCCTACGCCACCGATCCCGACCACAGCGACGTGCCCCGCAGCGCCGCCCGTCCCCTGCGCTACATGGACCGCTACGTCACCGTGAAGCAGGGCGAGGTGTTCTATATCACCGAGGCTCTGGCCACTCTGGAGGGTATGGAGAAGGGCCCTGCCGGCAACACCAGCCTGGCCGCCGCCTTCTCTCTGGCCCAGGAGATGGATCAGGATCAGATCATCGTGGCTCAGGAGACCGAGTACACCGGCGCCGGCAAGCACATCCAGCCCCAGCTGGCCTTTGCCCGCCAGAACGGCATTGAGCTGCTGTTCGGCGATCCCGAGACCGAGATCCCCGGCACCAACATCGTCTTCCCGGCCAATCCCGGCCTGCTGAAGGCCCGTGACGCCGATCTGGACCACATGCGTGCCTCCCTCATCCGCCGTCAGGCATCCCACGCCGCCGGTCCCATCACCGACGCCGACGTTGCCTATCTGGTGGAGGAGACCAAGAGCAACGAGGCCTTCGTGCGCAAGGTCCTGGAGACCCTGTGAGCAGCTGAGTTCACAATCTTTTTGATGAGGAAATAGAAGATATGAAGAGAAACGACGATTATCTGGAGCGCAGAGCGCACCTGGCCGATCTCTCCGACAAGCAGCTGGAGGAGCGGTTCTGGGAGCTGGCCAACAAGCTGGTGGACCCCCTGCTGCAGATGGGCTATGAGTATACCTCCCCCTCTGTGGAGCGCTCCGTCCTGCTGCGCATGGGCTTCTCCTCCATCGAGGCCAAGGCTATCGTGGAGGGCTGCATGGAGCATGATCTCATGTCCCACGGCGCCGGCCACGTGGTATACCGCCTGGCCAAGGAGCGGAACATGGAGCTGCGTGACGCCGGTGTGGCCCTGGCCGACGGCAAGCTGTGGAACGAGGCCGAGAAACTGTTTGAGGGAGGGAACGAGGAATGAGCGACTACAAGCTGGATCCCAACAAGCCCATCGACGTGGCGGAGATCCTGAAGGATCTGGAGTCCTACCGTCCCCGCCGCCGCGGCTGGACGTGGCGTACCCCCGTGCCCAACCTGCACATGGGCCCCTTCGAGTATCACGACTGCACCAAGCCCCTGAAGCGCAGTGTCCCCCTGCCTCCCGCCCACTATTTCGGCGACATTGACCCCCAGCCCGGTCCCGTCATCACCACGGAGATCGCCTCCGGCCGGTTTGAGGACGATATCCGCCGTATGCGCATGGCTGCCCACCACGGCGCCGACCACATCATGGTCATCCGCACCGCCGGTCAGAGCCACTTTGACGGCCTGATCGAGGGCACCCCCCAGGGCATGGGCGGTGTGCCCATCACCCGCAAGCAGGTCCGTGCCCAGCGCAAGGCCCTGGACATGATCGAGGATGAAGTGGGCCGTCCCATCAACTACCACAGCTACGTCTCCGGCGTCGCCGGTCCCGACATCGCCGTCATGTTTGCCGAGGAGGGCGTCAACGGCGTCCATCAGGACCCCCAGTACAACGTCATCTACCGCAACATCAACATGATCCGCTCCTTCGTGGACGCCTGCGAGAGCAAGAAGCTCATCGCATGGGCCGGCATGGCCCAGATCGACGGCGCCCACAACGCCAACGCCACCGCCCGGGAGGCCTGGAAGGTCATGCCTGAGCTGATGGTGCAGCACGGCATCAACGCCATCTTCTCCGCCCGCGTCGGCATCCCCAAGTCCAACATCTGCCTGTCCACCGTGCCTCCCACGGCCACCCCCGCCCCCTGCGTGCACATGGACCTGCCCTACGCCGTGGCACTGCGCGACATCTTCCACGAGTACCGGATGCGCGCCCAGATGAACACCAAGTACATCGAGTCCAGCACCCGTGAGGCCACCGTGACCCACGTGCTGAACATGGTGATCTCCAAGCTGACCAGCGCCGACATCCAGAGCACCATCACCCCCGACGAGGGCCGCAACGTGCCCTGGCACATCTACAACATCGAGGCCTGCGACACCGCCAAGCAGACGCTGGTGGGTCTGGACGGCCTGATGGAGATGGTGGAGCTGAAGAAGGATGGCTATCTCCGTGAGAAGGCCCGTGAGCTGAAGGAGCGCGCGGTGCTGTTCATGGAGGAGATGCTGGAGCTGGGCGGCTACTTCAACGCCGTTCAGGAGGGCTTCTTTGTGGACAGCGGCATCTATCCCGAGCGCAACGGCGACGGCATCGCCCGCAAGATCGACGGCGGCATCGGCGCCGGCACCATTGTCAAGCGCAGCAAGGATTACATGGCCCCCGTCACCGCCCACTACGGCTACAACAACGTGGCCCAGTACGGTGAGGAGTACGTGTCCAATCCCTCTGCCCTCATTGGCGGCTGCACCCTGGAGTGCCCGGAGAAGATCGTCTACATCGACGAGCTGGACGAGCAGG
>CAMVMU010000048.1 GCA_947168655.1 uncultured Oscillospiraceae bacterium | reverse complement strand
CTGGACGACAGCTTCATCATCCTGGACGAGGCCCAGAACACCAGCCGGGAGCAGATGAAGATGTTCCTGACCCGCATGGGCTTTGGCTCCAAGGTGGTCATCACCGGCGACGTGACCCAGATCGACCTGCCGGAGGACAAGACCAGCGGCCTCAAGGAGGCCATGAAGGTATTGAAAGACGTGGAGGGCGTGGGCATCTGCGAGCTGACCCAGCAGGACGTGGTGCGCCACGTGATGGTGCAGCGCATCATCGAGGCCTACGCCAAGTACGAGGAGAACCGCTATGGAAAGGGAGGTGGACGCAATGGCGAAAAGGCACCGCATTCCGGTGACCGCCACGGTGGCGGACGCCGCCAGTGACGCCAACGTTGCCCTGATCCGCAAGGCCATCCGCACGGCCCTCGCCTGTGAGGGCGTTACGGTGCCCTGCGAGATCGACGTGCTGCTGACCGATGACGAGGGCATCCACGAGATCAATCTCGATATGCGTGGGGTGGACGCTCCCACCGATGTGCTGAGCTTCCCCGCCTTTTCCTACGTGCCCGGTGAGCCGCCCATCGACGAGTCCGACGCCGACCCCATGACAGGCCTGACGCCTCTGGGGGATATGGCCATCTCCATGGAGCGGGTGAACGCCCAGGCCGCGGAATACGGCCATAGCAGCCGCCGGGAGCTGGCCTATCTGGTGGTCCACTCGGTGCTGCACCTGCTGGGCTATGACCACCTGGACGAGGGCGTACAAAAGCGGCAGATGCGAACGCGTGAGGAGGCCATCATGGCGGAGCTGGGACTGACGCGGTGAGGGGAATCAGATGAATTTTTACATCGTGGACTGCTTTGCCGAGGGCAAATATCAGGGCAACCAGCTGGCGGTGTTTCTGCCGGACGGGCCCGTTTCCGATGGGGAGATGCAGCGGATCGCCAACGAGATCGGCTTCTCCGAGACCACATTCATCCTGTCCGGCAGACGGGACAACGGGGGCTACGACGTCCGCATCTTCACGCCGGACGTGGAGGTGCCCTTTGCGGGCCACCCGACGCTGGGCACAGCCCACATCATCCACACCGTGCTGGAGGGGGAGCGGACGGATCGCGTTCAGCTCAATCTGAAGGCGGGGCAGATTCCCGTGTCTATCGATGCAAGAGGCATTGTCATGACCCAGAATGAGCCGGTGTTCGGGGAGATCCTGGACAAGCGTCTCCTTGCCGGCGTCCTGTCCATCGAGGATGGCGACATCCGGGACGACTACCCGGTGCAGTGGGTCTCCACGGGGCTGGAGGCCATCATCGTGCCGCTCCGGAGCGTGGACGCCTTGCGACGCTGCCACGTCAACCACGACCGGTTCCACGCTTTCATCCGGGACCACTACAAGTGCAATATCATGGCCTTTGTGCCGGAGGGAGACGGCATCCGGGACCGGGTCTTTATGGACGATCCCGGCTTTCTGGAGGATCCCGCCACCGGCAGCGCCAACGGCGATCTGGCGGCCTACCTGCTGCGGCATGATTTCTTCGGCAGCAGTGACCTGCGCTACACGGTCAGCCAGGGCAGCGAGATGGGACGGCCCTCAAAGCTGGAGGTCACTGCCTCGCTGCGGGAGGGGCGGTATACCATCGAAGTGGGCGGCCATGCCTGCACCGTCGCCCGGGGCGAATGGCTCGATTCATCGGGATTTGTGGGGTGAAGGGAATGACAGCGGAGGAAATGTGGAATAGGTCAGGCCTGACAGGAGATTATGAGGTATGGGCCTTTGGAGAGGCGCCGGACAAGCTGGCAGAACTGGTGAAGAAGAGAATCAAAACCGCCACCTGCTCCTCGTATGATCTGTATCAGGCAAATCATGAAGCGCTCCCGAAAGCCGGGGACTACAGCGTTATTCTGGATTCTAACGACAGCGCGGTATGCATTATAAAAACAACGAAAGTGGATATAGTCCCATTTCATCTGGTTACGGATGAACACGCATTGAAAGAAGGCGAAGGAGATCGTTCGCTCCAATACTGGCGGCGGGTTCATAAAGACTTTCTGGCCAGAGAGCTGACCGCAATAGGACGAACCTTCCATGAAAACACAGAAGTTGTTTGCGAAGAATTTGAACTGGTTTTCCCGTGAAATTCCGGTCTGCCGCACCGATAAACTCAGTACACATACAAATTGCTCAAATACAAAAGAAAGTTGAGGATCACCTGAATTATGTCAACTATCACAAAGACCGCCATGATCACCGTGTGCGGACGGCCCAACGTGGGCAAGTCCAGCCTCACCAACGCGCTGGTGGGGGAGAAGATCGCCATCGTCTCCGCCAAGCCCCAGACCACCCGCAACCGCATTTACGGCGTGGTGAACCGGGGCGACACTCAGTTCATCCTGTTGGACACCCCGGGCCTCCACAAGCCCCGCTCCCGGCTGGGCGACTACATGGTGAAGGTGGTGCGGGAGAGTTTGCAGTCCGTGGAGTGCGCGCTGCTGCTGGTGGAGCCCATCGCCAACGTGGGCGCCCCGGAGCGTGCCCTGCTGGATCGAATCAAGGAAGAGCATCTGCCGGCGGTGCTGTGCATCAACAAGATCGACACCGTTGCCGACAAGGGCGAGCTCCTGGCGGTGATTGCCGCCTACAGCGAGGTCTACCCCGATTTCAAGGCCATCATCCCCATCTCCGCCAGGACCGGCGAGGGTCTGGATGAGCTGATGGAGGAGCTGGGCAAGTTTGCCCAGGAGGGTCCCCAGCTGTTCCCCGACGGCATGACCACCGACCAGCCGGATCAGCAGGTCTGCGCCGAGATCATCCGGGAGAAGATGCTCCAGTGTCTGGAGAAGGAGATCCCCCACGGCACGGCGGTGGAGGTGACCCGTTTCACCGAGCGCGACAGCGGCATCATCGACCTGGACGTGACCATCTACTGCGAAAAGGCCAGCCACAAGGGCATCCTCATCGGCAAGCACGGCGACATGATGAAGCGCATCAGCACCCTGGCCCGGCAGGACATCGAAAAATTCATGGGCACCAAGGTGTATCTGGAGACCTGGGTGAAGGTGAAGGAGAACTGGCGCGACAACGTGAACTTCATCCGCTCCCAGGGCTTTAACGAGGAGTAATTTTTGCCATAGATAATCCGCCGCCCCCGGCGCAGAATAGAATGTGAGGGGGCGAGACGGATGGATTACTGGAAGCTGTTTCAGGAGACCGGCGCGCCGGAGTGGTATCTGCTCCACGCGGCGGAGAACCGCGCCGGGATACAAGGAGAAGAAACCCATGCAGAGCGGAAAAACGGTGACCTCCGGCCTGGTACTGCGGGAGACGGAGACCAAGGAGACCGATAAAATACTGACGGTGCTGACGCCGGATCTGGGCAAGATCACGCTGATCGCCCGCGGCGCACGCCGCCGGAACAGTCCCCTGGCCGCCGCCTGCCAGCTTTTGGCGTACTCGGAGCTGACCATCTACCAGCGGGGGGGCTGGCGCTACGTGTCGGAGGGCTCCACCATCGAGCTCTTCGACGGGGTGCGGCAGGACTTTGAACTGCTGAGCCTGGCGTCCTACTTCGCCGAGCTCACCGAGAGCGTCACCGGCGAGGAGCAGCCGGCTCCGGAGGTGCTGGCCCTGCTGCTCAACGCCTTGTACGCCTTGGGCGAGCTGCACAGGGACCCGGAGCTGGTGAAGCCCGCCTTTGAGCTGCGACTCATGGCTCTCAGCGGCTTTGAGCCGCTGGCGGACGGCTGTTCCGTTTGCGGCAAAGAGGAGCCGGAGCGGCCTATGCTGGACGTGGTGCAGGGCGTGGTCCACTGCGCCGGCTGCAAGCAGCCGGGAGGATTGTCCCTGCCGCTGACCCGTGGAAGCCTGGCAGCTCTGCGGCACGCCCTGTACGCCGATCCCAAGCGGCTGTACAGCTTCCGGCTGGACGGCGCTGCGCTGGGAGAGCTGAATCACGCCACGGAGGGCTTTATATCCGCCCAGCTGGAGCGGTCCTTCCGGACGCTGGATTACTACAAGACGATAAAGACGAAACGATAGAGGAACTACATACATGAGCGAAATGTTTGAAAAATCCATCCGCACCCTGGAGCTGCCCCAGGTGCTGGAGATGCTGGCTCAGCGGGCCGTCAGCGAGGCGGGCAAGGACCGCTGCCGCCGCATCGTCCCGGCCACAGACCGGGAGGACGTGCTGCGCCTGCTGGACGAGACCGACGCCGCCAAGGCGCGGCTGGGTCTTCACGGCAGCCCGCCCTTCTCCGGGGTTAAAGATCTGTCCGCCGCCCTCCACCGGGCGGATCAGGGCGGCATGCTGAACACACGGGAGCTGCTGGACATCGCCGCGCTGCTGATGGCCAGCCGCCGGGTGGCGGAGTACGACGAGGAGCGGCAGGGGGAGCCCACGGTCATCGACCACCTGTTCTCCGCCCTCCACAGCAACCGCTATCTGGAGGATAAGATCCGCGGCGCCATCCTGGACGAGGAGACCATTGCCGACACCGCCAGCCCCGAGCTGGCGGATATCCGCCGTAAAATGCGCATCGCCGCCAGCAAGGGCCGCCAGATCCTGCAGAAGATCATCTCGTCCCCCTCCTACGCCAAGGTGCTGCAGGAGGCCCTCATCACCCAGCGGGACGGCCGCTTCGTGGTGCCGGTGAAGGCTGAGCACAAGGGCGCCATGCCCGGACTGGTCCACGATATCTCCTCCTCCGGCGCCACGCTGTTTATCGAGCCCATGGGCGTGGTGCAGGCCAACAACGAGCTCAAGGAGCTGCAGGCCAGGGAGGAGAAGGAGATCGAGCGCATCCTCCGCACCCTCAGCGCCGCCTGCGGCGACCAGCGGGAGAACATCCTGTCCGATTACGACTGTCTGGTCCATCTGGACGTGATCTTTGCCCGGGCCCAGCTGAGCTATGCCATGAACGGCTCCCGGCCGGAGATCCGCCGGAAAGGCGGTATCACCCTGCGCAAGGCCCGCCACCCGCTGCTGGATCCGGCCAAGGCCGTGCCCATCAGCGTGGAGCTGGGGGAGCGATTTGATACGCTGGTCATCACCGGACCCAATACCGGCGGCAAGACCGTGACGCTGAAAACCATCGGCCTGCTGTGCCTCATGGCCCAGTGCGGCCTCCATCTGCCCACAGACGACGGCAGCGCTGTCCGCGTCTTTGACCGGGTGCTGGCCGACGTGGGCGACGAGCAGAGCATTGAGCAGAGTCTGTCCACCTTCTCGGCCCACATGTCCAACATCGTGGAGATCCTGGACCAGGCGGACGGCGACAGTCTGCTGCTGTTCGACGAGCTGGGCGCCGGCACCGATCCCGTAGAGGGCGCCGCTCTTGCCATCGCCATCATCCAGTATGCCCGGGAGCGCCACGCGCTGACGGCGGCCACCACCCACTACGCGGAGCTGAAGACCTTTGCCATGACCACCGCAGGGGTGGAGAACGCCTCCTGCGAGTTTGACGTTCAGACCCTGCGGCCCACCTATCGGCTGCTCATCGGCATTCCCGGTAAATCCAACGCCTTTGCCATCTCCCGCCGGCTGGGCCTGCGGGAGGAGATCATCGCCGCCGCCGTGGCGCAGATGGACAGCGAATCCCTCCGCTTTGAGGACGTGCTGACCCAGCTGGAGGAGAAGCGCCAGCATCTGGAGAAGGCGGAGACAGAGGCCGACCGCCTGTGGCGCCAGCGGGAGGAGGATGCCCGCAAGGCCCGCACCTTCCGGGAGCAGATGGAGAAAGCCAAGGAGAACGCCCGCAGCAAGGGCGAGGCGGAGGCCCGCCGCATCGTGCGCCAGGCCCAGGAGAAGGCGGACGAGGTATTTGCCCGTCTGGAGGAGCTGCAGCGCCAGCAGCAGCGCCAGGCCAACTACCAGCAGATGAACGACGAGCGCGCCGCCCTGCGCCATGAGCTGAAGGAGGCGGAGGAGCAGCTGCGTGAAAAGGAGGAACCGGCGGAGCCGGACTTCACCCCCAGCCGCCCCATTGAGGCGGGGGACCTGGTGGAACTGCCCGGCGTGAAAGCGGCGGCCACGGTGCTGAACGTGAACGGCGACGGCACGCTGCTGCTCCAGGCCGGAAAGATGAAGATGACCACCAAGACCAGTCAGGTGCGCCTGCTGGAAAACCAGCCCAGAAAGCAGCCCATCAAGGCCGTTGGCACCGCCAGCGTCAGGATGCAGAGCCGCGCCGCCTCGGAGCTGGATATCCGTGGTCTGGAGACGCTGGAGGCCGAGAGCGTGGTGGAGAACTACCTCTCCGCGGCGGTGATGTCCAAGTTGGGCACGGTGACCATCATCCACGGCAAGGGCACTGGCGCGCTGCGCAAGGCGGTCCACGAGATGCTCAAACGGAACAGAGCCGTCAAGAGCTTTCGCCTTGGCCGCTATGGCGAGGGCGAGGCCGGCGTCACGGTGGTGGAGCTGAAGTGATCATCCAAAAGCCCTGAGGATTCTGTGTCCGTTTTGTGAAATTTGCCGAAGTAAAACCGCATTTTGTGGACGTTTTGCGAAAAATTTGTGGGAAAGACCATTGCAAAAGACGGTTTATTTCAGTATAATGAAGAACGCGAAAGTGAGATTCCCATCCCCACACGCTGGAAAGTAAGGAGAGCTGATCGATGTACACGCAGGAAATCACCGTTAACAATGAGGTCGGCCTGCACGCCAGACCTGCTACGTATTTCATCCAGAAGGCCAATGAGTTCAAGAGCGGCATCTGGGTCGAAAAGGAAGAGCGCCGCGTCAACGCCAAGAGCCTGCTGGGCGTTCTGTCCCTGGGCATTGCACAGGGCACCACCATTACCCTCATCGCTGACGGCAGCGATCAGGAGGAGGCCGTGAAGGCCCTTGCCGAGCTGATCGAGAACAACTTCGGCGAGTAAAAGAGCACAAAAGAACAGCGGAGGAGCAACGCTCCTCCGCTGTTTTATTGTGGATGGAACCGGTCATAGATGGCCCGGGCCACGTTCCGGGGCACCACGGCACTGAGGTCGTCCACTTCGGCCTGAGAGATGGCACGAATGGTGCCGAAGGCTTTCAGCAGATCCCTGCGCCGCTTTTCCCCCAGACCGGGGATGCCGTCCAGCTTGCTGCGGTAGGCGCTGCGGCCGTGCTTTTCCCGGTGGTAGGTGATGGCGAAGCGGTGGACCTCCTCCTGTACCCTGCCCACCAGGGCGAAGAGGGGTGGGCTGTGTTGAATGCCCAGCTCCCGGCCCTCCACTGTGACCAAAGCGCGGGTGCGGTGGCGGTCGTCCTTTACCATGCCAAGAATGGGGATGTTCAGCCCCAGAGCGGACGCAGCCTCCAGCGCAGAGCGGGCGTGCATTTCGCCGCCGTCGATCAGCAGGAGATCGGGCAGAGGGGAGAACTTGGGGTCGCCCTCCAGGTAGTGGCGGAAGCGGCGGGTCAGCACCTCACGCATGGCGGCGTAGTCATCCGGGGCATCCAGGGTCTTGATCTGGAAGCGGCGGTAATCCCGCTTCAGGGGCTTGCCGTCCTGAAAGACCACCATGGAGGCCACCATGTCGTCGCTGCGCAGGTTGGAGATGTCGTAGGACTCGATGCGGTGGGGGACAGCGGTCAGACCTGCCAGCGTGCCAAGCTGTTCCAGGGTCTTGGAGGTGCGCTCACTGTCGGAGGTGACACGTTCCACCTCCTCCCGGGCGTTCCGGGCGGCCATGGCCACCAGGTCCACCCGCTCGCCCCGCTGGGGCACCCGCAGGCCCACCCGGTGTCCGGCCTGGCCGGTGAGCAGAGCGGCAAAGGTGTCCGCGTCCTCCCACACCACCGGCAGCAGGATCTCCCGTGGCAGGACGGAGCGGTTGAGGTAATACTGGCTCAGTACGGCGGCCAGAACGTCGGCCTCGTCCTCGTCCGCGGCGGCAGGGAAGACCTTCACCTCCCTGTCCAGCAGGTTGCCGTCCTCAATGTGGAGCACGGCGCAGCCGCACCGCACCTGGCCCACATGGAGGCCCCATACGTCGGTGTCGGCGCAGACGCCGGCGATGACCTGCTGCTGCTTGGTCAGCACGCTGAGGGCCTTCACCCGGTCCCGCAGTTGGGCTGCCTCCTCAAAGCGTAGGTTTTCGGCGGCCTCGGTCATCTGGGCGGTGAGCTCGTCGGTGAGCGCTCGCAGCTTGCCGCCGAACAGGCGGCAGGCCTGTTCGATCCGCTCCCGGTACACGTCCTCACCGGGGCCGCCCGGGAGGCAGAAACCGTCGCATTTGCCGATGTGGTAGTTGAGGCAGGGCCGCTCCTTGCCAATGTCCCGGGGAAACTTCCGGCGGCAGGTGGGCAGGTGCAGAGCGCTGCACACCGCGTCGATGGCCAGACGCGTCTCATTGCGTCCGCCAAAGGGCCCAAAATACCGGGCACCGTCGTCGGCGGCCTTGCCTACCAGCGTGAAGCGGGGATAGGGAGTGTCCTTGGGCAGGCGGACAAAGGGATAACCCTTGTCATCCTTGAGCAGAATATTGTAGTGGGGCTGGTGGTGCTTGATGAGGGAGTTCTCCAGAATCAGCGCCTCAAACTCGGAGCGGACAAAAATGGTGTCAAAATGGTCCACCTGGGCAACCATGGCCCGGGTCTTTTCGTTGTGGCCGGCGCTGTCCTGAAAATACTGACTGACCCGGTTTTTCAGTTTTTTCGCCTTGCCCACGTAGATGACCTGTCCGGTCTTGTCCATCATCAGATAGACGCCCGGCGCCAGAGGCAGGTCGTTGGCCTTTTGCCGCAGTTCGTCCTTGGTCATGCGATCCCCCCTTTCTCAAGAGTTCCCGTTCAGTATAGCATGGGGGAAATTCCTTGGCAAGGTTGCTTTTTTTGCCGGATACCTGTATAATAAAAAAGTGTTATGTTGCGTAAAATGGAGGGTTGTGTTTTGATCCAGGATATTGCGCCCCACAGATTCGACCGAACCTATTCCCTGACGCCTGCCGGAGCGTCGGATTTCGCCCTGTGCTTCGGGGAGGACGACATGGTGCTGCGGCAGGAGGGGGAGCAATACTTTCTGCCCCGGTTTGCCGAATTGAAGCTGGAGACTGCCGATGCCCGCCATTTGTTTGCCTTGGACGGCACGGGCTGCTATCTGGCAGCACCGCCGGAGGAGCTGCCGGAGGGCTTTGTCCGGGTGTCCGGCCGTGCGCTGCGGCAGGTGCGGCCGCTGGAGACGGCCTTTGCCGCCGCTACCGCCGCCCAGCTGAGGCGCTGGTATCGGGACCGCAGCTTCTGCCCCCGGTGCGGCCACCCCATGGAGCCCAGCGAAACGGAACGGGCCATGGTCTGTCCCAAGTGCGGTCTGACGGAGTACCCCAAGCTGTGCCCGGCGGTGATCGTGGCGGTGACGGACGCCGACCGGCTGCTGCTGACCCGCTATGCCGGGCGACCCTATCGGGGCGATGCGCTGATCGCCGGTTTCGTGGAGATCGGCGAGACGGTGGAGGACACCGTGCACCGGGAGGTCATGGAGGAGGTGGGCCTGCGGGTCAAGAACCTCCGTTACTACAAGAGTCAGCCCTGGGCCTTTACGGACACCCTGCTCATGGGCTATTACTGTGAGCTGGACGGCGACGATTCCATCAAACTGGACCGAAGTGAGCTGCGGGAGGGATTCTGGCAGCAACGCAGTGAGATCACGCCCCGGGACTCCGATGTGAGCCTGACGGCAGAGATGATCGAACGGTTCCGGCAGGGAAAGGAGAATGACAGATGAAGAAAAAAATGCGGCGCTTGGCTGTTTTTTTGCTGCTGTTTGCGCTGTTGCTGAGCGGCTGCGGCCAAAAACACAACGAGACGCCGGAGGGCCCCTCGGAGGTCCCTCCTGTCGTGGACCCGGTGGCGCCGCCTGTGGACCCTGTGGGTCCCGCCACAGATCCGACAGATACCCCCGTGGATCCGCCCGATGATCCCCCGGCAGAGCCTGTGGACGTGCCGGTGGATCCGGTCGATCCCCCGGTGGATCCGGTCGATCCCCCGGCTGACCCGGTCAATCCCCCGGCAGAGCCTGTTGATCCCCCGGTGGAGCCGGTGGATCCGCCCAGCGATCCCACGGCGCCCAAGCGCACCTGGATCTACAAGTACTATATCAAGGTCAACGTGCAGGCCAATACCGTGACGGTGTACGAGCCGGACGCCAACGACTATTTCACTGTGCCTGTCCGGGCCATGATCTGTTCCACCGGTACGGCAACGCCCACCTCCGGCGTGTTTGAGGCCCCGGGCAGCAAGGGCGTTGTGGCGGAGTGGTGGAGCCTGTTCGGCAACGTGTACGGCCACTATGTCACCCACATCACGGGGAACATCCTGTTCCACTCGGTCCCCTATACGAAGAACGGTGATAACAGTTCTCTGGAGTATTGGGAGTTTGACAAGCTGGGCACCGCGGCGTCCATGGGCTGCGTGCGGCTCCAGGTGGTCGACGCCAAGTGGATCCACGACAACGCCAAGCAGGGCAACATCCAGGCGGTGGAGTTCTATTCCTCCTCCGATCCCGGTCCTCTGGGCAAACCGACGGCGCCGAAGATCAGCGACAACGAGGCCTGCCGCAACTGGGACCCCACGGATCCGGATGCAAACAACCCCTGGAAAAATCAGCCCACTACCGTGAAAGTGCCGGATTTCAGAGGCATGGATGAGCATGAAGCCAAGGAGGCTGTCATCACCAATGGCCTGATCCCCGGCGAGTTTGAATACGTGGCCAGCGAGTACGATGAGTCCGGCCGGATCGTCAGCCAGAGCATCGAGCCGGAGACCACGGTGGAAATGGGTACGGTGATCAACTTCACCGTCAGCAGCGGCGCCAAGACAGAGGAGCCGTAAGACAATCCGATAAGAAACAACGCGCCCGCCGGAGAGACCCGGCGGGCGCGTTTCTGCTTGTTCAGTTGAGCCCCTCGGCGTGGAGGGCGAACAGCTCCTCGATACGCTCACGCAGGGCACGGTGTTCAATTGCTGACAGGTCCGGATCGGCGGCCATCAGCGCCTTGGCGGCGCTCTGGGCCTCGTCCAGCAGCCGCATGTCGCAGCTGAGATCCGCTACCTTCAAATTGGGAAGACCGTGCTGCCGCGCTCCGAAAAAGTCACCCGGACCACGCAGCTTCAAATCCTCCTCGGAGATCCTGAAACCGTCGTTGGTCTCGGTCATCACCTTCAGCCGGCGGCGGGTCTCCTCGCTGTCGTTATCGCTGAGGAGGATGCAGTAGGACTTGGCGCTGCCCCGCCCCACGCGGCCCCTGAGCTGGTGGAGCTGGCTGAGGCCGAACCGCTCGGCGTTCTCCACCACCATGGTGTTGGCGTTGGGCACGTCCACGCCCACCTCCACCACCGTGGTGGACACCAGAATGTCGCTGTCACCAGAGGCAAAAGTTGACATAACGTTCTCTTTTTCCTTCGGTTTCATTTTTCCGTGGAGCACGGCAATGCGCAGATCGGGAAAGACCTCTTTTTGCAGCTTTTCGGCATAGGCCGTCACCGCCTTGCGTTCATCGGGGATGGTGTCGCCGTCCCCCACCAGGGGACAGACAATAAACACCTGATGACCCTCGGCCACCTGCTTGCGGAGAAAGGCGTTGATGCGCTGGCGATAGCTCTCGCCCACGGCAAAAGTGTCCACCTTCTGCCGCCCGGGGGGCAATTCGTTGATGACGGACACGTCCAGATCGCCGTAGATCACCAGAGCCAGGGTCCGGGGGATGGGGGTGGCGGAGAGCACCAGCATGTGGGGGTGTTCCGCTTTCTGCCCCAGTGCCGACCGCTGGTTGACGCCGAAGCGGTGCTGCTCATCGGTGACCACCAGCCCCAGATGCTGGTACTGCACGTCCTCTGTCAGCAGGGCGTGGGTGCCGATGCAAACGGTGATCTCGCCGCTCTGCAGCCCCGCCAGGATCTCCCGGCGCGCCTTTGCCCTGGTGGATCCGGTGAGCAGGGCACAGGTGAGACCGAACCGGGCGAAGAGGGGGGCGAGGTTCTCGAAGTGCTGGCGGGCCAGGATCTCCGTGGGCGCCATCAGAGCGCTCTGCCAGCCGCTCTGGGCGGCAAACCAGATGCACCCGGCGGCTACCATGGTCTTGCCGCTGCCCACGTCGCCCTGGCACAGGCGGTTCATGGGCCGGTCCCCCGCCATGTCGGCGGCGGCGTCCTCCAGTGCCCGGCGCTGGGCGTTGGTCAGTGTAAAGGGCAGCTGGGCGTAGAAGGGATCCAGACTTACCGCTTTGCAGGCGGGACCGGCTACGTTTTTCCGGCGGCTGCGCAGGCGGGTCAGGCCGCAGCTCAAGAGGAACAGCTCCTCGAACACCAGCCGCCGCCGCGCCACCTCCAGCGCTTCCGGAGCGTCGGGAAAGTGGATATTCTCAAAGGCGTAGTTGACATAACAAAGCGCATGATCCCGACGCACGTTGTCGGGAAGCACATCCTGCAGCAGCTCACGGCACGCGTCCAGCCCCTGTCGCACGGCGCGGCTGAGGATCAGCTGGCTGACCCCGGCGGTGAGGGGGTAGATGGGCATGATCCGTCCGGTGAGCTGCTGCTGGCCCTCCCGCTCCAGAATGGGGTTGGTCATCTGGCGGCGGATCAGGTTGCCCTCCACCTTGCCGTAGAAGATGTAGGTCTCCCCGGTGTGGAGCTGGGAGCGGCGGTAGTCCTGGTTGAAAAAGGCGATGTCCAGCACGCCGCTCTCGTCCACGGCCCGGACCTTCACGAGCATGCGGCCGCCGGAGATGCGGTGGGCGGTGGGCTCCGCGGCGATCATGGCCTTGACGCAGGCGTATTCGCCCAGGATCAGCTCCTTGATGGGACGCATGAGGGTGCGGTCCTCGTAGGCCCGGGGGAAATAGGAGATCAGATCCCGCAGCGTTGAGATGCCCAGCTTGTTCAGGGCTTTGGCCCGGGTCTCGCCGATGCCCTTGATATAGCGAATGTCAGTCTGCAGATCCGCCATGGGAGGACCTCCTTTCCAGTGATTGTGCATATTTTACCACGCAAAGGCAAAAAAGAAAAGGGGGGGCATAAGGGATACGGATTGCCACGGGCCCATTGGGCCTCGCAATGACAAAAAGGACGGCTCCGCCCAATGGCGGAGCCGTCCTTGCGGCATTGGGTGTTCCAAAGGCAACCCCCGGCTCTGCCGGGGGAGAAAAAGAGCTTAAAG
>CAMVMU010000047.1 GCA_947168655.1 uncultured Oscillospiraceae bacterium | reverse complement strand
TTTTGATGCGCTCCTCAAACTCGCCGCGGTACTTGGTGCCGGCCACCATGCCGCTGAGGTCCAGGGACAGGATCTTCTTGTCCAGCAGCTCCTCGGGAACATCGGCGGAGACAATGGCCTGGGCCAGGCCCTCGGCGATGGCGGTCTTGCCCACGCCGGGCTCGCCGATGAGCACGGGGTTGTTCTTGGTGCGGCGGGACAGGATCTGAATCACCCGCTGGATCTCCTGCTCACGGCCGATCACCGGGTCCAGCTTGCCGGACCGGGCGGCCTCGGTCAGATCTCGGGTGAACTCGGCCAGCGTCTTGCCTTTTTTCTCCTCCTTGTTGGCGGTGGCGGAGCCGCTGGTGACGGTGTGGGGCGTCTGGTTGATCTTCTGCTGAAGGGAGGCGTACATCTTCCGGGGATCCACGCCCACGGTTTTCAGGATGCGCAGGGCCATATTGTTGCCCTCCCGCAAAATGCCCATCAGCAGATGCTCGGTGCCGATATAGGCTCCGCCATTGCGCATAGACTCGCTGACGGCCAGCTCCACCACGCCCTTGGCCCGGGGCGTCAGCCCCTGGCTGGGTGCGGCGCCGCTGAGGCCGTGGCCCACGCTGCGCTGCAGAATCGAGCATATCATCTCATCGGTAAGGCCGTACTCGGTCAGCACCCGGTGGGCCATGCCCTCCTCCTCACGCAGCAGGCCCAGCAGCAGATGCTCGGTGCCCACGTAGCCGTGGCCCATCTCCTGGGCCGCCTCCTGGGAAAGCCGCAGAGCCTCCTCGGCCCTTGGCGTAAACTTGTTCTCATTCATGGTTCTAACCTCCTTCTCAGGCCAGCTTCTTCAGCTCATCCCGAAGCCGCGCGGCCTCTTCAAAATTTTCCGTCTCGATGGCGGTCTTCATCTGCGCCTCCAGTGCGTTGCGCTGCCGCTCACGCTGCAGCCTCTCCTGCTCGATCCCGTCCACCAGGCCGGGTTCCTTTCTGCTCTCCGGCTCCGCCACGGCGGCGCGGGCCTCCTGGGCCACGTCCACCGGCTCCGGAAACTCGGTAAGGAGCCTTGTGCCCAGACCGCCGAACAACGGCTCAAACATCCGGAACGGGCGGGTGAAGAAGTCGTCGTCAAACAGGCCCATGGTGGGCATGGCCTGCTCATAGCCCAGCCGCCGGGCGCAGTCGGCGCACAGGTGCTGCTCGGTCACACGGCCGTTGACGTTGCTCCTATAATAAAATGTTGCGTCATTCATTCCGCAGTGTTGACATTTCATGATGGTTTCCTCCTTTTGCTCTTTTCAAACCAGATGGATCAGAATTTGCTTGGCAATGTCCGCTCTCACCGCGTTGCGGTACTCCCGCGGCACTGTGCGCAATGCATTGTCGCTGACAGCACAGAGCAGCGCCCGGGCGCTCAGGCGGTCCACCGCCTCCGACTCCACCAGATTGGTGACGATGGCTTTGGCACTGTTCAGATCCAGCTCATCGCCCAGGGAGTTGATGACGTGCATCAACATTGTCTGGCGATCCACTTTGACCCGGGTGATGCGGATGTAACCGTTGCCGCCCCGCCTGCTCTCCACGATATAGCCCCGCTCCGGTGAAAACCGGGTGGACATCACGTAGTTGATCTGGCTGGGCACGCAGCCGAACCGCTGTGCCAGATCGCTGCGCTGCAGCTCCAGCGCCCCGCCGTGGTCCTCCAGCTCCGCCTGAATGAATCCGGCGATCAAATCGGTGATACCCATATTGCCTTCCCCCTTTTGTCAAAGCCGCTTGTTGACTTTGACTTTCTTTGATCTTTTACTATATACTATTCCCTCTGCCGTCGAATGTCAATAGTTGAATTTTGACTTTCTTTGACTAATTTGAAAATAATTTGTGAACAACAAAAAGGATTGCCGCATCGCTCTTCCACCCCCTGTCATTGCAAGGGGCAAAGCGACGCGGCAATCCGTTCATTACGGCAGGGTGCCACTCTGTATCTGTCTTTGTTTCTGTCAGTCCTCCGTGTTGTAGATCCGGGAGACGTGGGCGCGGTTGCCGCCGATGAACACTACGGCGGCCACAATGGTCAACGCCATGATGCCGCTGATGATGCCCCGGATGGGCAGGAACTCCGCCAGAGCCCCGGCGATCAGCTCGCCGGCCACCATGCCGATGGTCTCGATGGTGCCGAAGGCGCCGTTGAACCGCCCCTTCTTCTCGTCCGGCACGTAGCGCTGGGTGCCGGCGATGCGGATATTGTAGGAGGTGACGCCTCCGATACCGGTGATGAAGCACATGACCATCATGAGCGGGATGGGGGCGTACAAATAGGTGCCCTGCAGTGCGCTTATTGTTATGTAAACCGCAAGGGCGATAGCGAACTTCTTCTCCCGGGGCAGGTGGAGCTTATAGTGCAGTGCGCCGCCAATGGCACGGCCTATAGAGGACATGCCCCACACGATCATGAAAATGTATTCACCGTTTTGGAAGGTGCTCTTGAAATAGGGCAGATCCAGAGTCTGGCTGGCGCCGCTGGCAAAGGCAGAGAAGCAGAAGTAGATGGCCACGGCCAACAGGCCCTTCTCACTCCAGAGGTAGCGCATGCCCTCCTTGAAGTCGGCCACCATCTGGCGGCCCATGCGCCGCTCGGTGCGGTTTTCCTGCTGTTTGGCAATGTAGTGCTCCTGGGCGGTGATCCGCGTCTCCATAATCGCAGCAATCAGGTAAGTGACGGCGTTGAACAGAAACAGGGGCACCACGCCCACCTTATTGTAGATCAGCGCCGACAGGGGCGTCATGACCATGGTAAGCGTCTCCAGAGTGCTGGCCACGGAGTATGCCTTGGAGTAGTTGCCCTCGGAGATCAGCAGGGGATAAAAACTGTCGTAAGCCACCCGGTACACACTGCCAATGACGCCCAGAATGACGCAGAACGTTGCCAGCAGGGCAAAGTTGAAAAAGCCCCCCGCAAACACCAACGCCATGACAACAAAGAGTCCCGCGGTGATAAAGTCCAGCGTGTAAATGGTCTTGCGGCGGGAAAACCGGTCCAGAAACGGGCCGCTCAGCGCCGGCATCACCGCGTGGGGCAGCATATAGAGGACATTGTAGATGGCGAACAGCAGTGTGGACTTGGTATAGTCCAGCACCAGCAGGCTCATGGCGAAGCCGGATAGCACGTTGCCCAGCATGGAGACCACGCTGCCCACCGTGATGATGGTGAAATCCCTCGTCCACAGGGGATTCTTCACCGCTTTGGGTTGTTGTTCCATAAGAAATACCTTTTCATCCAATCAAACATTTTTCCGCGTCATTGTACCATAGGGATCTGTCTGTGTCAATTTCTCTCCCGTTGGGCAGGCTTTGTCGAATGCCACAAAAAATCCCGTCATTCACAGAAATTTCACATACGAAGGTCTTGCAATTTGAAAAAAGCATGTTACAATGAACTCACCAATCTAAAGACGGAGGTGCTTTACTATGGCTTATCAGATCGGTTCCGCTTGTGTGATGTGCGGTGCTTGCGCGGATGCTTGCCCCGTGGGCGCTATTTCCCAGGGCGATACTTCCTACGTGATCGACGCCAACGCCTGCCTGGACTGCGGTTCTTGCAGCGATACCTGCCCCAACGGCGCTATCAGCCCCGCTGAGTAATCGGATCATCCATACGGAAAATAACACCGGACCTCGGTCCGGTGTTTTTCAGTGTTTCGGTTAGTTATGGCTCACTCTCTTTTTGCTGGTCTTTTCGTCAGAGGTGTGGTACAATTGGTTATCATGGAGAGGAGGGCGGCTATGGAAAAAACCGATCAGCTCTGGCCCGGCGGGTTCCGGTTACTGTTCGATGATACGCTGTTTCAGCCCTCCACCGACACCTTTCTGCTGGGGGACTTTGTCCGGCTGCGCCGTGGCGACCGGGTCTGCGACCTGGGGGCAGGCACGGGACTGCTGGGCCTTTTGCTGCTGGCTCGGCACGAGAGGCTGACCGTGACGGACGTGGAGATCCAGGCTGCCGCCTGCGATCTGGCCCGGCGAACGGCGGAGTTGAACGGCCTGGCGGACTGCATCACCGTTTTGCAGGCAGATCTGCGGGAGCTGTCCCGTCTGCCTCGCGGCGCTTTCGACGCGGTGGTGGCCAATCCCCCCTACTTTGCACCCGGCAGCGGGGCTGCCTCCCCCGACCCGGCTCGCAGCGCCGCCCGCAGTGAGGTGCTTTGTACGCTGGAGGACGTATGTGCCGCCGCCGCGCAGCTGCTGACTTTCGGCGGTCGCTTTTCTCTGGTATTCCGTCCGGATCGGCTGGCCGATCTGCTGGCCACACTGCAGAGGCACCGGCTGGAGCCCAAGCGCCTGCGGTTCGTGCACCATAAGGTCTCCGTCTCCCCCTCTCTGCTTCTTTTGGAGAGCCGGTTGGGCGGCAGGCCGGGATTGACGGTAGAACCGCCTCTGGTGATGACGGACGAGCAGGGCAACGACACGGCGGAGCTGCGCCGCGCCTACTTTCAGGATAAATAGGAGGATCCCCATGGCAGGTATGTTGTATCTGGTTGCCACTCCCATCGGCAATCTGGACGATTTTTCTCCCCGGGCAGTGCGCACGCTGCAGGACGCGGACTTCATCGCCGCCGAGGATACCCGGGTATCGGTGAAGCTGCTCAACCACTTTGACATCAAAAAACCTCTGGTGAGTTACCATGAGCACAACCGCGCCGCCGCCGGACAGGAGATTTTGGTGCGGCTGCTCTCCGGTGAGACCTGCGCGCTGGTTACCGATGCGGGGACTCCTGCCATCAGCGATCCCGGTGAGGACCTGGTGCGGCTGTGCGCCGAGAACGGTGTCACCGTCCAGAGCATCCCTGGCTGCTGCGCCGCCATCACGGCGCTGGCGGTGTCCGGTCTGCCTACCGGACGGTTCACCTTCGAGGGTTTTCTCAGCGCCAACCGCTCCGAGCGGCGGGAACGTCTCTCCGAACTCAGCGGTGAGCAGCGCACCATGATCTTTCATGAGGCGCCCCACAAGCTCCGCGCCACACTCTCCGACATGGCTGAAGTGCTGGGTGACCGCCCGGTGGCGCTGTGCCGGGAGTTGACGAAACTTCACGAAGAGACGGTGCGCACTACGCTGGCACAGGCTGCCGTATGGTATGAGCATAATGAGCCCCGGGGCGAATATGTGCTGGTGGTGGGCGGTGCCACAGTCCCGCAAGGTCCCCGTATGACGCTGGAGGAGGGCGTGGCGCTGGTGCTGCGCCGCCGCAGCGAGGGCATGAAGCTCAAGGACGCCGTGCGTCGGGTGGCCGATGACACGGGTCTGAGCCGCAACGAGCTGTACGATGCCGCCTTGCGGGCGTAAAAAGCAAAAAAACAGTGCTTTCCCCAATGGGAAAGCACTGTTTTTTTATACGTTTTTCAGTTCCCGCAGACATTTGGGGCACACGTTTTTCCCCTTGAAGTTCACCACGTCCTTGGTGCTGTCACAAAAAATGCAGCTGGAGCGATACTTTTTCAGGACGATGTTGGAGCCGTCCACATAAATCTCCAGCGGATCCTTTTCCGCAATGTCCAGTGTGCGGCGCAGCTCAATCGGCAACACGATTCGGCCCAGCTCGTCCACCCTTCGCACGATTCCAATCGATTTCACAACGTTTCTCCCCTATGTATGAAATTCTGTTCCCGTACCATTGCCTTTAAATGAATTCTATCTTCCAATCATATGTAAAAATGTATTCATTATATAAGATATGTGCGTTACATAAATAATGACACAATTTTCACAATTTGTCAACCGCTCGACAACAAATATTTCAGTTATTTCACAAATAACCGCTAACACCCCCACATAAAATGGGACAAGAAGGGGGATGGGCACATGGCGATGGCATGGGTGTGGGCAATTCTGGTGGGCGTTTCGGTGCTGTTTGGCGCAGTAAACGGCAGAATGGGCGATGTGAGCCGGGCGGCTATGGAAGGCGCAGGCGCGGCGGTAGAGCTGGCGTTAGGCATAACCGGGGCGGTATGCCTGTGGTCCGGTGTTATGGAGCTGATGAACCGGTGTGGTCTGGCAGAGCGCCTGGCGAGTCTTTTTCGTCCGCTGCTGCGGCGTCTTCTGCCCCGGGCCAGCCGGGATGCTGAGACTCTCTCGGCGGTATCGGCCAACCTGTCGGCCAACCTGCTGGGTTTGGGCAATGCCGCCACACCCCTGGGCATCCGTGCCGCGCGGCGGATGGCACAAGGCTGCGATGGCGTGGCAAGCGACGAGCTGTGCCGCCTGGTGGTGCTGAACACCGCCTCCATCCAGCTGCTGCCCACCACGGTGGCGAGTCTGCGTGCCGCCTGCGGCAGCGCCGCGTCCTTTGACATTCTGCCCGCCGTGTGGGTGACCTCCCTCCTGTCTGTGACGGCAGGACTGCTGACGGCCCGGCTGCTGGGCCGGATCTGGCGGTGAGTGCCGTGGAAGCCACTGTTTTCATCGTGCCCTGTCTGCTGGCGGGGCTGGCCGCCTACGCTCTCTGCAAAAAAGTGGACGTCTACGGCGCCCTTACCGCAGGAGCCGCCGAAGGTCTTACGGTGGTGCTGCGGATCCTGCCCGCTCTGATCGCCCTGCTGACCGCCGTGTACATGTTCCGTGCCAGCGGCGCCATGGACGCATTGACTGCTCTGCTCTCACCGGTACTGCGCTGGCTGGGCATCCCGCCGGAGACAGCCGCCATTCTGCTGATCCGTCCTCTCAGCGGCAGCGGTGCCCTGGCCGCCGCCGGAGAGCTGATGTCGCACCACGGTCCCGACTCCTATGTGGGGCGGGTGGCTGCCGTGATGATGGGCTCCACCGAAACCACCTTTTACACCGTAGCCGTCTATTTCGGCGCCGCCGGGATCCGCCGTTCCCGCTACACCATCCCAGCCGCTCTGGCGGCAGATCTCACGGGCTTTGCCGCTGCCGCGTTGACAGTTCGGCTGTTTTTCGGCATGTAAAAAAGGAGATGCGACGCATCTCCTTTTTTCTTAATCCAGATCCACTCTCACGTAGTCCACGTACTGAAACCGGACGCCGTTCTCCTCCATAATCTCACTCTCGGATTCGATCCTCCACTGGGGGTCTGCGTCCAGGTCGGGGAAGAAGGCGTCGGCCTCCGCTGTGGCAAGGACTTTGGTGACGTACACCCTGTCACAGGCGGGCAGAAGCAGGCGATAGACGCTCTCGCCGCCGATGCAGAAGTCCTCGGCTCCGGTGGCAAACACCGCCTGGAGCGGGGTGTGGACCGTCTCCACGTTGGGGGCAGTGAAGCTCTCGTCATGGGTCAGCACCAGATTGCGGCGACCCGGCAGGCCCTTCCTTCCGGGAAGGGACTCCAGCGTCTTGCGCCCCATCACCACCGCGTGGCCCATGGTCAGCTCCTTGAACCGCTTCAGGTCCGCCCGCAGGGGAAACAGCAGCCGGTTATCCCGCCCGATGGCCCAGTTTTCCGTCACATTTACAATGGCCTGCATCCGATCAACTCCTTATATGGCGACGGGAATCTTGTCCTCAAAGGGCTGGGGATCATAGTCCTCCAGAGAGAAGCTGTCCCGGGTAAACTGATAGAAATCGGTGACGGACTTGTCCATCACGAACTTCGGCGCGGGGCGGGCCTCCTTCTCCAGCATCTTTTCGATGATGGGCACGTGGCGGTCATAGATGTGGGCGTCGGCAATGACGTGGACCAGCTCGCCCACCTGCAGACCGCTGACCTGGGCCATCATATGGACCAGCACGCTGTACTGCACCACGTTCCAGTTGTTGGCGGCCAGCATGTCCTGAGACCGCTGATTCAAAATGGCGTTGAGGGTGTTGCCGGAGACGTTGAAGGTCATGGAGTAGGCGCAGGGATACAGGGCCATCTCGTGGAGGTCCTGGAAATTATAGATATTGGTGAGGATGCGGCGGCTGGCGGGGTTGTGCTTCAGGTCGTACAGCACCCGGTCCACCTGGTCCATCTCCCCCTCGGGGTACTGGTGCTTGACGCCCAGCTGGTATCCGTATGCCTTGCCGATGGAGCCGGTCTCGTCGGCCCAGCTGTCCCAGATGTGGCCACGGAGATCGTGGATGTTGTTGGACTTCTTCTGCCAGATCCACAGCAGCTCGTCAATGCTGGTCTTCCAATAGGTGCGGCGCAGCGTCAGGATGGGAAACTCCTCCGCCAGATTATAGCGGTTGACGATACCGAATTTCTTCACCGTGTGGGCGGGTGTGCCGTCCTCCCACCGGGGCCGGACCTCCCGGTCGGTGTCCCATACTCCATTGTCCAGAATGTCACGGCAGTTCTGCCGGAAGATCTCGTCAGCGCGGCTCATGGCAGGCTCCTCCTTCTCCCCCATTTTATGGTTCTATTGTACCATTTTCGCAAAAGAAAGCAACAAAAATCTACCCGGTCTACTTTGCAAAAAGGGATTGCTCCGGACAGCGTAAACAGGTATAATATGATTTGTGTCTATGCGCATTTTCCCATACGCAAGGAGGATTTTTATATGTACGACGTGTTGATCATCGGCGGCGGTCCCGGCGGCATCTACTCCGCCTATGAGCTGCTGAAAAAGGCGCCCCAGGCTCGTATCGCCCTCTTTGAGGCAGGACACGATCTGGCCCGCCGCCGCTGCCCCATCGACGGGGACAAGGTGAAATCCTGCATCAAGTGCTCCACCTGCGCCATCATGAACGGCTTCGGCGGCGCCGGCGCCTTCTCCGACGGCAAGTACAACATTACCAACCAGTTCGGCGGCACCCTCCACGAGTACATCGGCAAGAGCCGCGCTCTGGAGCTGATGGAGTACGTGGACGACATCAACATGAAAAACGGCGGCGCGGGCACCAAGCTCTACGCTACCGGCAACACCCCCATCAAAAAGCTGTGTCTGGAAAACGACCTGCACCTGCTGGACGCCAGCGTCCGCCACCTTGGTACGGACATCAACTACGTGGTGCTGGAAAACCTCTATAACCAGCTGAAGGACCGGATGGATCTGTTCTTCGACACCCCGGTGCACACCGTGGAGAAGACGGAGAACGGCTACCGCGCCACCACCGACAAGGGCGATTTCGAGGGCCGCTACTGCATCGTGTCCGTGGGCCGCAGCGGCAGCAAGTGGATGGAAACGGTGTGCCGTGACCTCCACATCACCACCCACTCCAACCGGGTGGACATCGGCGTGCGTGTGGAGCTGCCCTATCAGGTATTCGCCCACCTCACCGACGAGCTCTATGAGAGCAAGATCGTCTACCGCACGGAGAAGTTCCAGGACATGGTCCGCACCTTCTGCATGAATCCCCACGGCGTGGTGGTCAACGAGAACACCAACGGCATCGTCACGGTGAACGGCCACAGCTACGAGGACCCGGCCCTCCACACCGACAACACCAACTTCGCCCTGCTGGTGGCCAAGCACTTCTCCGAGCCATTCAAGGACTCCAACGGCTACGGCGAGAGTATCGCCCGCCTTTCCAACATGCTGGGCGGCGGCGTCATCGTCCAGCGGTTCGGCGACCTGATCCGGGGCCAGCGCAGCACCCCCAAGCGCCTCAGCGAGAGCTTCGTGACCCCCACCCTGTCCGCCACACCCGGCGATCTGAGCCTGGTGATGCCCAAGCGGATCCTGGACGGCATCATCGAGATGATCTACGCCCTGGACAAGATCGCCCCCGGCACCGCCAACGACGACACCCTGCTCTACGGCGTGGAGGTGAAGTTCTACAACATGGAAGTGGAGCTGGACGAGCATCTCCAGACCTGCCACGAGGGTCTCTTCGTCATCGGCGATGGCAGCGGCGTCACCCACTCCCTGAGCCACGCCAGCGCCAGCGGCGTCCACGTGGCGCGGTATTTGGCAGAGAAGCTGTAAAACAGAGCAAAGGGAAGGCGGAGCCGTCGCTCCGCCTTCCCTTTTATGTTCAACTCAATCTTCAATATTCACCGTCACGTTGTCCGTCCCGTGGCGCTCGAACTCGTCCATGTACTCGTCCATCCGCTCCATGATCTCGTCGTAATTCTCCTGGGTGATGGGGGGATCGTCCATGTCCCGCAACGCCAGCTCCTGGGCCAGGATCTCAAAAAAGGCAGAGTCCTCATAGGCCATGATGGCCTCGTGGATGCCGCCCTCAGCAAAGGCCCTGGAGGGGATGATCTCCCCTTCGTACAGCTCCACCAGTCCGGCCATGCCGCGGCTCAGGCACTGGGAGAAGATCAGGCTCTCCACCTGGTCATAGTCCTTGATGCGGTCATCTCCCCGGGTGGAGTTGAGCACCCAGTTGCCGATGTATACCAGATCCAGCAAGCGCCGGAACTGCTTCTGCGTCAGTTTGATCTCCATTTTGCCACCTCCCGCGGCCCGTTCGCATTTCTGAGTGCATTATACCACGCCTGCCCTCAAATTGCTACCGAAAAAAGCCGCCAATTCGCCCATTTTTTGCTTGTACCGCGCTCTGTTCCATAGTATAATAATTAGGTATCGGATTTTTCCGATGCCCCAAAAAGGAGGAATCCCATGGACAACAGAGCCATTGGGGTGTTTGATTCCGGTCTGGGCGGGCTCACCGCCGTGCGCCAGATCCGCTCCATTCTCCCCTCTGAAAACATTATATACTTCGGCGACACGTCCCGTGTCCCCTACGGCGGCCGATCCAAGGAGATCCTTTTGAAATACGCCCGGCAGGACGTCCATTTCCTGCGCTCCTTCGACATCAAGGCCATTGTGGTGGCATGCGGCACCGTGTCCACCAATGCCCTGCCGGAACTGCGCGCTGAGAACGATCTGCCCATCCTGGGCGTGGTGGAACCCGCCTGCCGCCGAGCCGTTGCGGTGACGAAGAAACGGCGCGTGGGCCTTATCGCCACCGCCGCCTCTGTCCGCACCGGAGCCTACGCTGAGACCATTCGCGCCATCGACCCCACGGTGGAGGTGATCTCCAAGGCCTGCCCGTTGTTTGTGCCCCTGGTGGAAAACGGCCGGGACCGCCCCGGCGACATCGTGGTGGAGACGGTGGCCCGGGAATATCTGGAGCCGCTGAAGGACGCTGGGATCGACGCGCTGATCCTGGGCTGCACCCACTACCCTCTGCTCACCGATGTGATCGCCCAGATCATGGGGCCTGAGGTAGAGCTGATCGACACCGGCGCCGAGGCCGCCTGGGAGCTCAAGCGCACCCTGAAGGCCCGGGATCAACTGGCCGGAGAGCGCCAAGGCGAAGCCGTGTACTGCGCCAGCGACCGGCCGGAGGATTTCGGCACGCTGGCCAGCCGCTTCCTGCGAGAGGACATCCCCTCCGTGCGGGAAGTGGACATCGAGCGGTACTGATGACCGCCGGCGTTGCGGTGGCGATCACCACCGTCAGCGGGGATGACACCCTGCGCTTTTCCGGCAGCGGAACGCTGACGCGGGATGACCGGGGCATTCACCTGCGTTACAGCTACGAGGAAAACGGCGCACAGGTCCCGTCCGAGGTCCATCTCGGCATGGACAGGGCACTGGTGAAAAGTCCCGCCTGCCGCCTGCTGCTGGATCCGGCCCGCCCAACCGAGACACACATCATCACCGATAGCGAAAAACTGCCCCTCACCGTGGAAACACATCTGATCCGCGCCGATCTCGACGGCGGTGCGGGAACCATTATACTGCACTACACGCTGCTGGCACAGAGCCGTCCGCTGCAGACGCTGCGCGTGACGCTGACGCTGGCACCGACTGATAAGGAGAGAACTCTATGAACATGATCCAGAACGCCAAGGACCAGGTCCTGAGCCTGACCCTCACCGCCTACGAGAAGGCTGCTGCCGCCGGTCTCCTGCCGGAGGGCGTCACCGTGAAGCCCTCGGTGGAGATCCCCAAGGACACCGCCAACGGCGACTACACCACCACCTTCTGCCTGGCCGCCGCCAAGGCCATGCGCCGCAATCCCAGGGAGGTGGCCCAGATTCTCATCGACAGCATGGATCTGAAGGACAGCTACTTTACCTCCGTTGCCCTGGCTGGCCCCGGCTTCCTGAACTTCCGCCTGGGTGACAAGTGGTATGCCGACACGGTGGCTGCGGTGGAGCACGACGGCGATAACTACGGCGCCTCCGACACGCTGAAGGGCCAGAAAATCATGGTGGAGTTCGTCTCCGCCAACCCCACCGGTCCCATGCACATGGGCAACGCCCGGGGTGGCGTGCTGGGCGACACCCTGGCCAGCGTCCTCGCCAAATCCGGAGCAGACGTGTGGCGTGAGTTTTATGTGAACGACGCCGGCAACCAGATCGAGAAGTTCGCCAAGAGCATCGAGGCCCGCTATATCCAGCTTATCAAGGGCGAGGACGCGGTGGAGTTCCCGGAGGACGGCTACCACGGCGAGGACATCCGCCAGCTGGCCAAGGCCTTCTACGACATCCACGGTGACAAGTATCTCATCTGCGACGAAAAGACCCGCCACGACGCCCTGGCCCGCTTCGGTCTGGACACCAACATCCCCAAGATGCAGGCGGATCTGGAGCGCTACGGCATCCACTACGACCAGTGGTTCTTTGAGTCCTCCCTTCACGAGAGCGGCTTTGTTGCCGAGTCTGTCCAGGCCCTCACCGATCGGGGCTACACCTACGAGAAGGACGGCGCCGTGTGGCTGGCCACCAGCAGGATCCTCAGCGAGAATCTGAAGAAGGCCGGCAAGACCGATGAGGAGATCGCCAAGCTGGAGCTGAAGGACGACGTGCTGCGCCGTGCCAACGGCTTCTACACCTACTTCGCCGCCGACATCGCCTATCACCGCAACAAGTTTGGCGTCCGGGGCTTTGACCGGGTCATCAACATTTGGGGTGCCGACCACCACGGCCATGTGGCCCGTCTGAAGGGCGCCATGGACGCTCTGGGCCTGGACGGCGAGCACCGGCTGGACATCGTGCTGATGCAGCTGGTGAAGCTGGTGGAGAACGGCGAGGTGGTGCGCATGAGCAAGCGCACCGGCAAGGCCGTGAGCCTCACCGATCTTCTGGACATGGTGCCGGTGGATGCCTGCCGCTACTTCTTCAACGCCAAGCCCGAGAGCCAGATGGAGTTCGATCTGGGCCTTGCCGTCCGGGAGGACAGCGAGAACCCGGTGTACTACGTGCAGTACGCCCACGCCCGGATCTGCAACCTGCTGAAGAACCTGGCCGCTGAGGGCTACACCGTGCCCAAGGCTGCCGACGTGGATCTGAGCCTGCTGCAGCACGAGACGGAGCTGGCCCTCATCAAGGAGATCGCCCGCTATGGCGACACCGTGGCTCTGGCCGCCCGGAACTACGACCCCAGCCACATCAACCGCTACCTCACCGAACTGGCCGCCGCCTTCCACAAGTTCTACAATGCCTGCCGCATCAAAGGCGAGAGCGAGAACGTGCTGCGCTCCCGGCTGAAGCTGGCCGACACCACCCGCGCCGTGCTGAAAAACGCCATGACCCTCATCGGCTGCACCGCGCCGGAAAAGATGTAAAATCAAAACCTCCGGCTAAGCCGGAGGTTTGACTAAGCCCTATAAGGGCTTT
>CAMVMU010000046.1 GCA_947168655.1 uncultured Oscillospiraceae bacterium | reverse complement strand
TGGTCTGCATGCACTTGCGGAAGTCGCCGCCGGAGATGGCCACGCCGAACATGCGGTCCGAGGCGGAGCAGATCTCATAGGCGTTCAGGATGCCCTTGGGGCTCTCCAGCGCCGCCATCAGCAGCGTGCGGCCCTTCTCCACGCCGAACTCCTCTTCCGCCTTTTCCACGGCGGCCTCCACGGTGCGCACGTCATCAGCGCTCTCGCACTTGGCGATGCGGATGCCGTCGGCGCCGCCGGCCACGCAGACCCGGATATCCTCCTGCCAGTGGGGGGTATCCAGACCGTTGATGCGGACGATGACCTCGGTGTCACCGTAGTCGATGGTTTTGAGGGTGTGGTACAGGGAGAAGCGGGCGGCGTCCTTCTGGTTCTCCGCCACGGCGTCCTCCAGGTCCAGCATGATGCTGTCCACACCGTAGATGTAGGCGTCCTTGATGAGGCCCGGCTTCTGGGCGCTCATGAAAATCATGGTCCGGCGCAGCCGGAACCGTTCGGGCTTGGGACGAGGGATCATCGAATCACACCTCCCCAGGGAATATTGGCTTGGGACTTGTCGCAGCTGCGGAACACCGCGCACTCCACGCGGGCCTTCAGGGTGCAGTCCAGGGCGCCCTTGTCCACAACGGTGACGCGGGCGTTCTCCACGCCCAGACGCTCCAGGGTCTCCAGCACGGTGGCCTTGATCTGGCGGCCGTACTGGTTCATGACGCTGCTGTGGAGCTCCAGGGCGATGCCGCCCTCGCCGGGTTCCACGGTGATCTGAGCGTCGCTGGACTCCAGCGTACCGGCGGTTGCCGGCTTCAGAATTTCCATATTTGCCTTTCCTCCTTACATGTTCGGGATAAGCGATCCGCAGGAGTGGGCGCACGTGCGCCCACTCCTGTCTGTTCTTTTACCGCTTGGCCTCCAGGCGCTCGCGGATGGCGGCAATGAACTCGGCGCTGGTGACAGCGCGGGCGGCAAAGCCCTCGTCCACCAGGCCCACCAGGTCCTTGGTCATAATACCGGCGGACAGCGTCTCGAAGCAGGACTCCTCCAGCTGACCGGCGAAGGTCACCAGCTCGTCGATGCCGTCCAGCTGGCCGCGCTTGCGCAGGGCGCCGGTCCAGGCAAAGATGGTGGCCATGGGGTTGGTGGAGGTGGCCTCGCCCTTCAGGTGCTTGTAGTAGTGCTTGGTGACGGTGCCGTGGGCGGCCTCGTACTCGGTGGTGCCGTCGGGGGCAACCAGCACGCTGGTCATCATGGCCAGGGAGCCGAAAGCGGTGGACACCATGTCGCTCATAACGTCGCCGTCATAGTTCTTGCAGGCCCAGATAAAGCCGCCCTTGGAGCGGATGACGCGGGCCACGGCGTCGTCAATGAGGGTATAGAAATAGGTGATGCCCAGCTCCTCGAACCTGGCCTTGTAGTTCTCGAACTCCTCCTCGAACACCTTCTTGAACTCGCCGTCGTAGATCTTGGCGATGGTGTCCTTGGTGGAGAACCACAGATCCTGCTTGGTGTCGATGGCGTACTGGAAGCAGGCCCGGGCAAAGGAGCGGATGCTCTTCTCCTTGTTGTGGGCGCCCTGCCACACGGCGGGGCCGTCCACCTTCTGGACCAGCAGAGTCTTCTCCTCGCCGGAGGCGCCCTTGAAGGTCATGGTGCACTCGCCGGGCTCGGTGGTGTACATATCCACGCTCTTATACACGTCGCCGTAGGCGTGACGGGCGATGGTGATGGGCAGCTTCCAGTTCTTCACCACGGGGTGGATGCAGTCGATGAGGATGGGTGCGCGGAACACGGTGCCGTCCAGAATGGAGCGGATGGTGCCGTTGGGGCTCTTCCACATCTCGGTGAGCTGGGGATACTCCACCATGCGCTGCTTGTTGGGGGTGATGGTGGCGCACTTGACGGCCACGCCCAGGCGTTTGGTGGCGTTGGCGGCGTCCACGGTCACCTGGTCTTTCGTCTCGTTGCGGTGCAGCAGGCCCAGATCGTAATACTCGGTCTTCAGGTCCACGAAGGGGGTGATCAGCTGATCCTTGATCATCTGCCACAGGATTCGGGTCATCTCGTCGCCGTCCATCTCCACCAGCGGCGTTACCATTTGGATCTTGTTCATCGTTTTCTCTCCTTCTCCTCAAATTACATACGCGCGGCGTAATAGTTCATCAGGCAGCCGGCCAGCAGGATCTCCCGCTCATCGTCCGTCAGGCCCTTGATGTGGAGCAGGATGTCCTCCACGGTGCCGTTCTGGCGGATGATCTTGGCGGGGATGTCCTCGGTGCCCTCGGCCACGGCCTTGCGGATGCCGGGCACGAACAGGCAGTCGCCGGGATTGTACTCGAAGGGCGTGCCCTCGTCGATGGTGAAGGGCAGGATGCCCCAGTTGATGCAGTTGCTGCGATAGCGCTTGGTGGCGTACTCATAGCACACGTTGGCGAAGCCGCCCAGCACCTTCTGGCAGGAGGCGGCCTGCTCGCGGGCGGAGCCGTCGCCGGGGCGGTTGGCAAACACGGCGGAGCCGTACTGGGTGTTGGCCATCAGCGCAGCGGCATCGCCCACGCGGCCCAACACCTCCCGGATGTGGAAGGGGGAGTCGCCGTGACGGCGGGCCATCTCGGTCTTGGCGATCTCCTTGGCGCGGGGCACGTAGTCCGGCACCCGGCGGCTGAGGGTGAACTCGGCCATGCGCAGAGGATTGCTGCGGTAGGAGGAGGTCTCGCCGGAGGGGATCAGCTCGTCGGTGGTGGTGACGGGATCGTGGATGACGGCGGCGAACTCCACCAGCAGGTTCTCGCCCAGCTCGTACATCTTGGGCCAGTCGGTGATGTTGGGGCCCATGACCAGCTCCACGCTGGGATCAGCCTTTCCGAAGCCGTAGTAGATGCGGTTCTCGTAGATGGACTTGTCGAAGTGATACTCGTGGTGAACAGGCTCATAGTCCACCTCGGTGGCCGGGGTGATGCGGCCGCCGTTGCGGGCGGTGGCGGCGATGGAGCGGGAGTCCATCAGGCACACGGCGGCAAACTGGCCTTCGCCGGGCTTGGAGCCCTCGCGGTTGGGGAAGTTGCGGGTGGCGTGGCGCAGGGACAGGCCGTTGTTGGCGGGCACGTCGCCGGCGCCGAAGCAGGGACCGCAGAAGCTGGGCTTGATCACCGCGCCGGCGTGGAGCAGATCGGCGGTGGAGCCGATCTTGGTCAGCTCCATGGACACGGGCACGGAGGTGGGATACACGGAGAAGCTGAAGCCGTCGTGGCCGATGTAATGGCCGCGGATGATGTCGGCCGCCTCGGTGATGTTATCGAACAGGCCGCCGCTGCAGCCGGCGATGATGCCCTGGTCCGCCCAGACGCCGCCGTCGTGGATCTTGTCCACCAGATGGACGTGGGCCTTGGGATAGCGGTGGGCGGCGTCGTCCTCCACCTTCTTGAGGATCTCCTCGGCGTTGTCCAGGAACTCCCGGATGGTCCAGGCGTTGGAGGGGTGGAAGGGCAGGGCGATCATGGGCTCCACCTTGTCCAGCTCGATGGTGATCATCTTGTCGTAGTAGGCGCAGGCGCCGGGCTTCAGCTTGGCATAGTCCTGGGGACGCTTGTGGGTCTCATAGAAGCCGCGGGTCACCTCGTCGGTCTCCCAGATGGAGCTGAGGCAGGTGGTCTCGGTGGTCATGACGTCGATGCCGTTGCGGAAGTCGATGGGCAGCTCGGCGATGCCGGGACCCACGAATTCCAGCACCATGTTGTTGACGAACTTGCTGGCAAAGGTGGCCTTCACCAGGGCGATGGCCACGTCGTGGGGGCCGACGCCGCGGCGGGGCTTGCCGGTCATATACACCAGCACCACCTTGGGCATGGGCACGTCCCAGGTGTTGTTCAGCAGCTGCTTGGCCAGCTCGGGACCGCCCTCGCCCACGGCCATGGTGCCCAGGGCGCCGTAGCGGGTGTGGGAGTCGGAGCCCAGGATCATGGCGCCGCAGCGGGCCAGCTCCTCACGGGCGTAGGAGTGGATGACGCTCTGGTTGGCGGGCACGTAGATGCCGCCGTACTTCTTGGCGGCGGACAGGCCGTACATGTGGTCGTCCTCGTTGATGGTGCCGCCCACGGCGCACAGGCTGTTGTGGCAGTTGGTCAGGGCGTAGGGGATGGGGAACTCCTTCATGCCGGAGGCTCTCGCCTGCTGGATGATGCCCACGTAGGTGATGTCGTGGGACGCCATGGCGTCGAACTTCACCTTGAGCTGCTGGGGGTCGCCGGAGGTGTTGTGGGCCTGCAGGATCTTCCATGCCATGGTCTCCTTCTTCGCCACTTCCGGATCAATGGGCACGCTTTCCAGAGGTGCGCCGTTCACCAGATAGACGCCGTGATCGGTCAATTGAATCATAATGAGCCTCCTTATTTATTCTTTCTCTCCGGGGATTTCTCCCCAATTCCACTGGTTATTGTACCATATTTTTGTATTTTTCAACAATCTTTTTTGAATTGATCGACCGCTTTTCTGCAAATTCTACAAAATGACGAACGGTTTTCCCCCCATTCGGACGGAATTGATATTTTCACCCGGTTTTCATTCAAAACGGCGGATCCGTATCGGGATCAATACGGCTTTTTGCCCTGTTTTTTGACAGAGCCCCATTTTGAACTTGCAAAAAATGAATGAAAAATTGCACAAACCCATGGGAGCCTCCCCCGTTGAGCCTGCATCTCCCCTCCTTCCTCCCCCCTTTCTTTTTCTGCGCCGCGGCTCACATCACCGCTTTATAGCGCTACCAAAAATGCGGTAAAGCCCATAAAAAAGCGAAATTGTTATTTACAGAACAGGTGATTTTGTATAAAATAGAAGAAGTGTTTAGAGACACCGCATTATCAGAAAGGTGGTTATTGAATTGGATCGACATCTGCTTTCCGGCAATGAGGCCATTGCCAGAGGTGCCTATGAAGCGGGCGTAAAGGTCTGCTCGGCCTACCCCGGCACCCCCAGCACCGAGGTCTTTGAGGAGCTGCCCAAGTACAAGGACAGCCTGTACTGCGAGTGGGCGCCCAACGAGAAGGTGGCCACGGAGGTGGCCTACGGCGCCAGCATCGCCGGCGTGCGCAGCCTGTGCGCCATGAAGCACGTGGGCGTGAACGTGGCGGCCGACCCCATTTTCACAGCGGCCTACAACGGCGTGGGCGGCGGCTTCGTGATCGTCTCCGCCGACGATCCCAGCATGCACTCCTCCCAGAACGAGCAGGACAACCGCTACTATGCCCGCTCGGCCAAGATCCCCATGATCGAGCCCGCCGACTCTCAGGAGTGCCTGGACTTCATCAAGGCGGCCTATGACATCTCCGAGAAGTTCGACGTGCCCGTCCTGTACCGCACCACCACCCGTGTGGCCCACTCCAAGAGTCTGGTCACCTTTGGCGAGCGCACCGAGCATGAGGCGGCTCCCTACGTGCGCAACACCCGCAAGTACATCGCCGCCCCCGCCAACGCCTACATGAACCACCCCAAGGTGGAAAAGAATCTGGAAGAGCTGGCCGCCTACGGCTGCACCAGCCCTCTGAACAAGGTGGAGATGAACGGCACCAAGATCGGCGTCATCACCGCCTCCATCGCCTACTACTACGCCAAGGACGCCTTCCCGGAGGACGCCTCCTTCCTGAAGCTGGGCCTGACCTATCCCCTGCCCATGGACCTGATCCGCGACTTCGCCTCCAAGGTGGAGAAGCTCTACGTGATCGAGGAGCTGGAGGGCTTCATGGAGGATCAGATCAAGGCCGCCGGCATCGACTGCGTGGGCAAGGAGCTGACGGGCAAGCTCTATGAGCTGAACCCCCAGCTGATCCGCGAGCGTGTCTTCGGCGACAAGGCCCCCACCGTGGACGTGGGCGTCAAGGCCGTGTCCCGTCCCCCCGCTCTGTGCCCCGGCTGCCCCCACCGCGGCTTCTTCTACACCATGTCCCGCCACAAGGACTTCGTGGTGGCAGGCGACATCGGCTGCTACACCCTGGGCGGCTCCGCTCCCCTGAACGCGCTGGACAGCGTGGTGTGCATGGGCGGCGGCTTTACGGTGGCCATGGGCATGGCCAAGGCCTTTGAGATGTCCGGCGTCACCGGCAAGAAGGTCTTCGGCGTCATGGGCGACTCCACCTTCTTCCACAGCGGCATGACCGGCGCGGCGGAGATCATCTACAACAGCGGCAACGTGATCCCCGTGGTGCTGGACAACTCCATCACCGGCATGACCGGCCACCAGGACAACCCCGGCAGCGGCTACAACCTGAAGGGCGAGATCGCCGAGAGCTTGAAGATCGAGGAGATCCTGAAGGCCTACGGCTACAAGAACGTCATCATCGTGGATCCCCAGGATCTGGCGGCTATGGAAAGGGCCGTGCAGGACGCCGTGAACTCCGAGGTTCCGGCGGCCATCATCGCACGCCGCCCCTGCCTGCTGATCAAGCGCATCAAGCACGATATCGGCAAGTGCGTGGTGGACACGGACAAGTGCATCGGCTGCAAGCGGTGCCTGGGTGTGGGCTGCCCCGCCGTGATCGTGGAGAACAAAAAGGCCCGGATCGACCGGGATCAGTGCGTGGGCTGCACGGTTTGCGCCCAGGTGTGCCCCATGGGGGCCATTTCCAGAGAGGAGAAGTGAGCCATGATGAAGAGTAAGAGCGCGCTGCTGGTCGGCGTGGGCGGTCAGGGCGCCATCCTCACCGCAAAAGTATTGGTCAACGGCCTCATGAAGGCCGGTTACGACGTGAAAATGTCCGAGGTCCACGGCATGAGCCAGCGGGGCGGCAGCGTCTCCACCCAGGTCCACTGGGGCGAAAAGGTCAACTCCCCCGTCATCGGCAAGGGCGCGGCGGACATCATCGTGGCCTTTGAGAAGATGGAGGCCGTGCGCTATGCCGACTATCTGAAGCCGGACGGCGTGGTGGTCATCAATGATTTTGAGATGGCGTCCTCCAGTATCGCCGCAGGTCTCGCCCAGTATCCCGAGGGCTGCCTGGAGGCCATGGAGAGCCATTTCCGCTGCCACGTGCTGAAGGCCGAGGAGATCGCCCACAGCCTGGGCAGCGCCAAGTGCATGAACATCGTCCTCTTCGGCAGCATGGTCAAGGCCCTGCACATGGAGGACGTGGTGGATTGGGAAGCCGTCATCGCCGAGACGGTGCCCGAGAAGTTCCGCGAGCTGAACCTGAAGGCCTACCGCGCCGGTTATAACGCGGTGGAGCGGTAAGAGGTAACGCCATGCTGAAAGATTTTCAAGCCCTGCGTGAGCGGGTGAGCTCCGGCGCCCCCAAGACCGTTGCCGTGGCCTGCGCCCACGACGCGCACACCCTGGAGGCCGTGCTTCACGCCGCCGGCGAGGGCATCCTCCGCTACCTGCTGGTGGGCCATCGGGACGAGATCCTGCGCATCGGCCGCGAGCTGGGCCACGAGATCGATGAGAACACCATCATCGACGGCGACACCGACGAGGAGTGCGCCCGCCTGGCCGTGGAGCTGATCCGGGACGGCAAAGCCGACTTCCTGCAGAAGGGCTACATGCAGACCGCCACCATCCTCAAGGCCGTGGTCAACAAGCAGATCGGCATCGGCACCGGCGGCGTCATTTCCCACACCGCCCTCATCGAGATCCCCGGCTACCACAAGCTGCTGGGCGTTGCCGACGGCGGTATGATCCCCCATCCCGATCTGGAGCAGAAGAAGGGCATCATCCGCAACGCAGTGGAGGCCTTCCGGGGCCTGGGCTATGACCGCCCGCTGGTGGCCGCCGTATGCGCCGCCGAGACCGTGAGCCCCAAGATCCAGGAGACCGTGGACGCCGCCGCCCTGAAGGAGGCCGCTCTGGCCGGCGAGTTCGGCGACTGCTACGTGGAGGGTCCCATCTCCCTGGACCTGGCCATGGACAAGGCGTCCTGCGAGATCAAAAAATACGAAAGCCCCGTCAGCGGCAACACCGATATCCTGCTGGTGCCCTACATGGCCGTGGGCAACATCTTCGTCAAGGGTCTGCTGCTTTACGGCGGCGCCCGGATGGTAGGCGTGGTCACCGGCGCAAAGTGCCCCATCGCCCTCAACTCCCGCAGCGCCAGCTTTGAGGAGAAATACTACTCCCTCATGGCCTGCGCCGCCATCTGCCATTGACGGCGAGGAGGGTCCATGTCCTATTTACAGCTGATCATCAATCCCGGCTCCACCAGCACCAAGCTGGCCCTGTACCGGGATGAAGAAAAGGTGCTCCAGGAGAGCATCGACCACAAGCCGGAGGATCTGCACCGGTTCGAGCGGGTGGCCGACCAGGCCCCCTACCGGCTGGAGCTGATCCGGGACTTCATGCAGCGCAACAACATCCGCGGCGAGGAGCTCTCCGCCGTCATGGGCCGGGGCGGCCTGGTCTTCGGGCTGAAGACCGGCGGCTACCGGGTGGACGACGGATTGTGCGAGGCGCTGGTCAGCGATGAGCTGAGCCAGATGCACGCCTCCAACCTGGGCGGCCTGCTGGCCCGCGCCATCGCCGACGAGTACGGCATCCCCGCTTTCATCTACGACGCCGTCACCTCCGGTGAGCTCAACGAGCTTGCCGGCATCACCGGCATCCCCGAGGTGCCCCGCAGCAGCTTCTGCCACGTGCTCAACAGCCGGGCCATGGCCATCCGCTACGCCCGGGAACACGGCAGGCGCTATGAGGACCTGAACCTGATCGTGGCCCATCTGGGCGGCGGCGTGTCCGCCAGCGTCCACCAGCACGGCAAGATCGTGGACTCCGTGGGCGACGATGACGGCCAGTTCTCCCCGGAGCGGTCCGGCACCGTGCCCATGCTGGGTATGGTGGACCTGTGCTATTCCGGCAAGTACACCAAGGCCGAGATGAAGAAGAAGATCCGGGGCAAGGGCGGCATGTACGCCCACCTGGGCACCAGCGACTGCCGCCTCATCGAGCAGCGGATCGCGGAGGGCGACAAGCACGCCGACCTCATCTTCCGGGCCCAGGCCTACCAGATCGCCAAGACCATCGGCCTGCTGTCCATCGTGCTGAAGGGTCAGTGCGACGCCATCATCCTCACCGGCGGTCTGGCCCACTCCAAAATGCTGACGGATCGGATCACCGATTACGTCCAATTCATCGCCCCCGTATGCGTTCTGCCCGGCGAAAATGAGATGGAAGCCCTGGCACAGGGCGGTCTGCGCATTCTCACCGGCCAGGAGCAGGCAAACGTCTATCATAAACCCGAAAGGAAGGAACTGTAATGGTTGTTCAGCGTTTTTTAAAGATGGGCACCGCCAGGAGCCGCATCCGCGAGCAGTTTGAGTACGGCATGGCCCAGGCCGCCATCGTCGGCAAGGAGAACGTGTATGATTTCTCCATCGGCAACCCCTCCGTCCCCACCCCCGAGGCTGTGGCGGACACCGTCCGTGAGCTGCTGAAGATGGATCCCATCGCCCTCCACGGCTACACCCCCGCCGGCGGCTGCGCCGAGGCCCGTGAGGCCATCGCCGCCGACCTCTGCAAGCGCACCGGCGATCATATCCGCCCGGAGAACATCTTCTTCACCTGCGGCGCCGCCCCCGCCATGACCGCCTGCATGCAGGCTCTGGCCGTGGAGAACGCGGAGTTCATGCTGCTGGCCCCCTATTTCTCCGAGTATCCCGCCTACGCCGCCTCCACCGGCGCCAAGTGCGTGGTGGTCCCCCCGGATACCGAGCATTTCCAGGTCCATGTGGATGAGGTGGAAAAGCGCATCACCAAAAACACCCAGGCCGTCATCGTCAACTCCCCCAACAACCCCTCCGGCGTTGTCTACAGCGTGGAGACCCTGAAGGCCCTGGCCGAGGTGCTGACACGCAAGAGCGAGGAATACGGTCACGAGATCTATATCATCACCGACGAACCCTACCGGGAGCTGACCTACGACGGACTGGATTTCCCCTACGTGCCCAACATCTATCCCAACACCGTCATCTGCTACTCCTATTCCAAGATCCTTTCCATGCCCGGCGAGCGTATCGGCTATATCTGCGTGCCCGACCGCTGCGCCGACAGCGCCAATCTGTACGCCGCCATCGCCGGCGCCGCCCGCGCCGTGGGCCATGTGTGCGCCCCCTCCCTGTGGCAGCGGGTGGTGGCCCGCAACACGGAGCTGCGCCCCGATCTGGCCGCCTATGACCGCAACCGCGTCACCCTCTATGAGGAGCTGACCAAGCTGGGCTTCCGCTGCGTCAAGCCCCAGGGCGCTTTCTACATGATGGTGGCCGCCCCCGACGGCGACTCCGAGGCGTTTACCGAGCGCGCCAAGGCTCTGAACATCCTGGGCGTGCCCTGCGACGGCTTCGGCTGCCCCGGCTTTGTCCGGTTCAGCACCTGCGTCAGCCACGACATGATCCTGCGCTCTCTGCCCGTGTTCGCCAAGCTGGCCAAGTCCTACGGTCTGTAAAAACGTAATCCCTGCGGTGTAACGCCGCATGATTGATACTGTCCGCCAGTCGAGAAAACCGGGTCCTTCCGGTGATCGATGACCGGGGTATCCTCTAAATATTCAATGGAGGTTAACTGTATCATGGCAAAAGAGTATCCCCTAAATGTCAAAACCCCCCGCAGCCTCACCTACGTGACCCGCAACATCCCCGAGGTGACTGTGGAACAGCGCGAGCGCGCGCTGAAAGCCACCCACTACAATGAGTTCGCCTTCCCCGCCGGCATGCTGACGGTGGATATGCTGTCCGACTCCGGCACCACCGCCATGACCGACGTGCAGTGGTCCACCATGTTCCTGGGCGACGAGTCCTACGGCCGCAACAAGGGCTACTACGTGCTGCTGGATGCCTTCCGCGACGTGTTTGAGCGCGGCGGCGAGAAGAACTGGAAGAAGTCCATCGACCTCATCCGCACCGACTGCACCGACATCGACAAGCTGATGGATGAGCTGTATCTGTGCGAGTACGAGGGCGGCCTGTTCAACGGCGGCGCCGCTCAGCTGGAGCGCCCCAATACCTTCCTGATCCAGCAGGGCCGCGCGGCGGAGTCCGTGCTGTTCGAGATGGTCAAGAAGATCATGTCCCAGCGCTATCCCGGCAAGGTGTTCACCATCCCCTCCAACGGCCACTTTGACACCACCGAGGGCAACATCAAGCAGATGGGCTCCATCCCCCGCAACCTGTACAACAAGGAGCTGCTGTACGAGGTCCCCGAGGGCGGCGTGTATGAGAAGAACCCCTTCAAGGGCGACATGGACGTGGAGAAGCTGGAGCAGCTGATCCAGCAGGTCGGTCCGGAGAACGTTCCCCTGATCTACACCACCATCACCAACAACACCGTCTGCGGCCAGGCCGTGTCCATGAAGTCCATCCGTGAGACCGCCAAGATCGCCGAGAAGTACGACATCCCCTTCATGTTCGACGTGGCCCGCTGGGCTGAGGACTGCTACTTCATCAAGGTCAACGAAGAGGGCTATGCCGACAAGTCCATCGCCGAGATCGCAACCGAGATGTTCTCCTACTGCGACGGCTTCACCATGTCCGCCAAGAAGAACGGCCACGCCAACATGGGCGGTATGCTGGCCTTCCGGGACAAGGGCCGCTTCTGGCGCAAGTTCTCCGACTTCAACGAGGACGGCACCGTCAAGACCGACGTGGGCGTGCTGCTGAAGGTCAAGCAGATCTCCTGCTACGGCAACGACTCCTACGGCGGCATGTCCGGCCGTGACATCATGGCCCTGGCCGCCGGCCTCTACGAGGAGTGCAACTTCCACTATCAGGAAGCCCGCGTCAAGCAGTGCGAGTATCTGGCCCAGGGCTTCTACAAGGCCGGCGTCAAGGGCGTCATCCTGCCTGCCGGCGGCCACGGCGTGTACATCGACATGACCCAGTTCTTCGACGGCAAGCGCGGCCACGAGACCTTTGCCGGCCAGGGCTTCTCCATCGAGCTGATCCGCCGCTACGGCATCCGCACCTCCGAGCTGGGCGACTACTCCATGGAGTACGATCTGAAGACCCCCGAGCAGCAGGAGGAGCTGTGCAACGTGGTCCGCTTCGCCGTGAACCGCAGCCAGCTGAACCAGGAGCACATGGACTACGTCATCGCCGCCGTCAAGGCGCTGTACGAGGATCGCGAGTCCATCCCCGACATCCGCATTGTCAAGGGCCGCACCCTGCCCATGCGCCATTTCCACGCCTTCCTGGAGCCCTATCCCCACGAGGACAAGTAAGGGGTTATCCCTGTCACATGAAAAGAAGCAGCCTGTCGGCTGCTTCTTTTTTTGCGCAAATAGGAGGTTCTGTCAATCCGTTCGCCACGGTTTTTTTGAAGATTGTTAGTTATATCTATTGCCCCGTGTTCGGGAATCCGATATAATAGGCGCGAAAAATAAGCAGTCTGAGGAGATGATCCTATGACACTGCGGGAACTTGCCATCGGCAAAAACGCGCTGATCTGCTCCGTGGGCGGCGACGGCGCCCTGCGGCAGCATTTTCTGGATATGGGCGTAATCCCGGGCACGGAGGTGACGCTGGTAAAATTCGCCCCCATGGGAGACCCCATGGAGCTGCTGATCCACGGCTATGAGCTGACCCTCCGTCTGGCGGACGCCGAGAAAATCGAGATCGAAGAGATCCCCGCCCGGGAAAAGGCAGACCATATCGTGGAGAAGCCGCGGAAGAGCGAGCACCCCGGCCTGGGCGAGGGCGGCCGGTATCACCCCAAGGGCAGCGGCGACCCCCTGCCGGAGGGGACGACATTGACCTTTGCCCTGGTGGGCAACCAGAACTGCGGCAAAACCACACTCTTCAACCAGCTCACCGGCGCCAACCAGCACGTGGGCAACTTCCCCGGCGTCACCGTGGACCGGAAGGACGGCCAGATCAAGGGCCACCCCGACACGCTGGTAACAGACCTGCCCGGCATCTACTCCATGTCGCCCTACAGCAGTGAGGAGATCGTGTCCCGCAATTTCGTGCTGAACGAGAAGCCCAAGGCCATCATCAACATCGTGGACGCCACCAATATCGAGCGGAACCTGTACCTCACCATGCAGCTTCTGGAGATGGGCGTGCCCATGGTGGTGGCGCTGAACATGATGGACGAGGTCACCGCCAACGGCGGCACCATCGACATCAACGCCATGGAAGCCCAGCTGGGTGTGCCGGTAGTGCCCATCTCCGCCGCCAAGAATTCCGGCGTGGACGAGCTGGTGCGCCATGCCATCCACATCGCCCGGTATCAGGAAAAGCCCCTGCGGCAGGACTTCTGCGATGAGACGGACCACGGCGGCGCCGTGCACCGCTGTCTCCACGGCATCATCCACCTTATTGAGGACCACGCCCGCCGCGCCGGGATACCGGTGCGGTTCGCCGCCGGCAAGCTCATCGAGGGGGACGAGCTGGTCCGCAAACAACTGGAGCTGGACCCCAATGAGGAGGAGATGATCGAGCATATCATCCTGCAGATGGAGGCCGAGCGAGGCCTGGACCGCAGCGCCGCCATGGCGGATATGCGCTTTGCCTTCATTCAAAAGGTGTGCCGCCAGACCGTCAAACGGCCCCGGGAGAGCCGGGAGCGCGTCCGCAGTGAGCGCATCGACCGGATCCTGACGGGCAAATACACCGCCATCCCCGCCTTCATTGCCATCATGGGCGTGGTATTCTGGCTCACCTTCAACGTCATCGGCGCCTTTTTACAGAAGGCTCTGGAGGCCGGCATCGGCGCCCTGACGGCGGCGGTGGACCGTGGACTGACCGCCGCCAACGTCAACGAGGCGCTGCACAGCCTTATCATCAACGGCGTGTTTACCGGCGTGGGCAGCGTGCTGAGCTTCCTGCCCATTATCGTGACGCTGTTCTTCTTCCTCTCCCTGCTGGAGGACAGCGGCTACATCGCCCGGGTGGCCTTT
>CAMVMU010000045.1 GCA_947168655.1 uncultured Oscillospiraceae bacterium | reverse complement strand
GGATAAGGCCTTGATCCGAATGGAGGCACATACATGAGTAATATGGATACCAATTTTGACCTGCAGGAATACCTGACAAAAGGCGTTGAGGGAGTTATCACCGATGCGGTCAAGGCAACCTTGAAAAACCCCAGAGAAAGCGCATTTATGCTGAAGTTTGCCGCTGCAAGCAAGGCGGCGTCCAAACGGCGCAGGAAGCTGGAAGACGCCGGGGAGCATGTTCCCTCTTTTCTGATTGCCAGCATCACCAGCAAATGTAATCTGCACTGTGCAGGCTGCTATTCCCGCTGTAATCACGCGACAGTGGATGCCGAACCCGTCAGCCAGCTTACCGATGAGGAGTGGCTGCGGATCTTCGACGAGGCGGATGAGTTGGGCATCAGCTTTATCCTCTTGGCAGGCGGAGAGCCGATGCTTCGGAGGGACATCATTGAGGCGGCCGGAAAGAAGCAGAACATCATGTTTCCGATCTTTACGAATGGAACCTTCATGGATGAGCGATATTTTGAGCTCTTTGACCGCCGCCGGAATCTCTTGCCGGTGATGAGCATCGAAGGAGAGCGTGAGATTACGGACGCCAGACGAGGCAAGGGCATCTATGACCGCTTGGTCGCCAATATGGAGGAGCTGGACCGCCGCGGACTGATCTTCGGCGCGTCGGTCACGGTAACGACGGAGAACATCCGAGAGGTCACTTCCGAGAAATTCTTGCAATCCCTTTCGAATCGCGGATGCAAGGTCGTGATCTACGTGGAATTTGTCCCCGTCACAGAGGAAAGCAAGGAGCTGGCTCCCGGAGAAACAGAGCGCGAATATCTGACCGGCGAGATCAGGCGACTGCGTGCGGAGCATCCGGAGATGGTCTACGTCTCCTTCCCCGGTGATGAAAAGAGCTCCGGCGGCTGCGTGGCAGCCGGACGCGGTTTTTTCCATATCAATTCCCACGGCGGCGCGGAGCCGTGTCCGTTCTCTCCGTACTCGGACATCAACGTTAGGAACACGTCCCTTCGTGACGCCCTTCACTCACCGCTTTTTATGGCGTTGCGCGACGGAGGCGTGCTGATGGATGACCATGAGGGCGGCTGTGTCCTTTATGAGAAACGTGAACTTGTAGAAAGTATTTTGGCCGGAAAGGCTGATTAAGGAGGATATGTTTTATGAAACCCGGAGTCATTGTTCTTATTGTCGTCTGTGTACTTCTGCTCTGCTGCTGCTTCACCCACCGGCGTGTCATACGGGCTTTGATCAAGCATGAACCCATGCCCAAGGCACCCAAGTGGCATTTCTGGGTGAAAAAAGAAGGCAGAAGAAGCTGAAATCAAGCGAAATGGGGGTAACAAAATGATATACGATTACAAAATCACAACCGGAACCGGCGAGGATCTGGATTTGGCGGATTATCGCGGCAAGGTCGTTATGGTCGTCAACACCGCGACGGGCTGCGGCTTTACGCCGCAGTACGAGCCTATTGAGCAGATGTATCGAGATTACCACGATCAGGGATTAGAGATTCTGGATATCCCCTGCAATCAGTTCGGAGGTCAGGCTCCCGGTACCGATGAGGAGATACACGAGTTCTGCACTCTGCATTTCAACACTACCTTCCCGCAGATGAAAAAGGCGGATGTCAACGGTGAAAACGAGCTGCCTCTTTATACTTATCTCAAATCTCAGAAGGGCTTTGAGGGATTCGGCGAGCACCAGTACAAGGCACTTCTGGAGAAAAAGTTCTCTGAGGCCGATCCCGATTGGGCCAAGAAGCCGGATATCAAGTGGAACTTCACCAAGTTTATTATTGACCGGGAAGGAAATGTTGTGGCACGGTTTGAGCCTACCACGGATATGGCGGAGGTAGAAGCCTGCATGAAGGCGCTGCTGTGAATCATGAGCGTAAAGTCCCGTGTTACAGCGGCGGATGAGAACTATCTGGAAGCCGTGCTGATGGTACAGAACCGCACTGGAGCGGTTCGCTCGGTGGATTTGGCGGAACAGCTTGGCGTAACCAAGGCAAGCGTCAGCGTAAAAGTACATGCGCTGATATCTGCGGATCTTCTTTGTAAGGACGCGCAGAATTACCTGCATCTGACCGAATCCGGTCTTCAGATTGCCGAGCGGATTTATGACAGGCACCGTTTCTTGACGGATGCCTTAATCAGTTTGGGTATTGATCCGGAGACTGCGGAGGATGACGCCTGTCACATGGAGCACCATGTGAGCGATGAGACTTTTTCAGCTATGAAGGCCTATTGCGCCGGGAACAGGCAAATGCCTGTGTGAAGTGCCGAAACTGTGTGGAATCGTGGGCGCGGAGAGAGCTTCTGACTGAGTAAAACACAGCAATACGCGGGGGAAACAGGAATTATGACGATTCGTGAGCGTCTGGAAGCTTATGCGAAAGCAACATATGGAGTAGAGAGCGAGCAGCTTCCATTCAGGCAGGAAGATTACGCTGTCCTTCGCCATGCGGACACCGGAAGATGGTTTGCGGTTTTCATTGTGAAGCCTAAAAAATCTTTCGGCATGGACGGAGAGGGCAACACAGAGATCGTGAGTCTGAAGATAAGGGATCCTCTGTTGGCTGACTTGCTGATACAGCAGACAGGCTATCTACGCGGCTATCCCAGCAGCAAATGGAACTGGGTCTCGATCATATTGGACGGAACTGTCCCATTTGAAGAAGTGTGCCGATGGCTGGACGAGAGTTACGCAGCGACAAAAGCAAAAGCGAAGAACCAGATCGTTCCTCTGGTCAAACGAAATGCACTTTTAAAGGAAGGTAAATGAAGATGAAAATCAAAGCAGTCAAATATTTCGAAAAAGGCTTTCACGCGCAGGGCTTTGCCTTCGGGGGTGAAGACGGCATGGAGCATTTTGACAATAACGTCAAATACCGCGCTTCCCTGCAGAATTATGTGATCGATACTGGTAACGACGTTATCCTGGTCGATACGGGACTTCCCAAAGAAACGCCCGGCGCTGTATGGGATGGAAAAGCTCACTCCTATATGGGCAGATGGATCGAGGACTATGTATCCGCGCTCAGGACGGCTGGCTATGATCCCTCTCAAGTTACGAAAATCATCCTGACCCACAAGCACAGCGATCACTCCGGTGAGATCAGAAGCTTTCCGAATGCAAAGTTCTATGTGAACAGAGTGGAACTTGAGACGGACGAAGTAAAAGCACTGAAGGATCATCCCGGTCTGACCCCGGTTGACTTCACGGACGGGCCGTATTACAACTTTTCCAGAAGTCAGATCATTGCTCCGGGAGTCCGTATGATTCCCGCACCTGGCCATACATATGGAAACAGCATTGTGATCGCGGAGGATGAGGGACTGTTCTATATGCTGCACGGAGATATTTCCTACACGGATGAAGCAATTTACGCCGATAAGCTTTCCACTGTGTATGATGATATCTACATGACGAGAAGCACACAGAATACGATCCGTGAATTCATTCGTAACCACCCAACGGTTTATTGCGGAACACATACACCTTTGGGATATGAAAATCTTGAAGCAAAGAGAGTCATGGATCTTGACAACCCGCCAAAGACAATTTGGCCTAGCGAAGACTATTTTGTCCAAAATGAAGGAACAGGAAAATATATCTGCTCCATCTGCGGCTATGTCTACGACCCGGCCGAGCATGACGGCGTTGCTTTTGAGGATCTTCCAGAGGACTGGAAATGCCCACGTTGCAAGCAGGGGAAAGAAAAGTTTAACAAGGCTTAAAACATGACAGTTTGTATTTTTATGGGGATCATCACTAATCACGACAAGGACTGCTTAGCGGCGGTCAGGCAAATGGCGACATCTTTGTAAAGCAAGCAAAAAACTGTAGCCTGATATCATTATATCGGCTATCTCAAAAAATGAAATAAACCAGGAGTCATCCTCTTGACTTCTGGTTTATGAATGAGAAAACGCCCTCGATAACACAAAAAGCAAAATATCTTTTTTGGTGCAACGTGCCATATCGGGTGGATGTAACGGATTTCAGTTACATCCACCTGTTTTTTATTTTACAGTCCTTTTTTCGGGCCTGAGCCCGTGGTACACTGGGGCCAGAGTACAGGTCCAGAGTACATGATCATGGAGGTATTAGTCGTGAATTCTCAATACATCTGCGGTCTGCGGCTCAAGGAACCCATTGACCCCGATTCCTATCTGGCAAAGCTTCCTGCAGTGAAGCACCTTGCCGGGGACGGCATACAGCTGGATCATCCGGTCACCATTTTCGTCGGCGAAAACGGAACCGGGAAATCTACCCTGCTGGAAGCAGTCGCTGTCGCCTATGGGTTCAACGCCGAAGGCGGCACCAAGAATTTCAACTTCTCCACCAACTCGACTCATTCCGAATTGCATCGTCATCTGACGCTGTCCCGGCGTGCTTTCGCAAAGGACGGCTTTTTCCTGCGGGCGGAAAGCCTGTACAACGTGGCCACAAACATCGACGAGATGGACGCACAGCCGTCCTTTGGCGCACCGATTATTGCCTCCTACGGCGGCGTATCGCTGCATGAACAGTCCCATGGCGAAAGTTTTCTGGCAATCGTCCAGAATCGTTTTCTCGGAAACGGTCTTTACATCTTGGACGAGCCGGAGGCGGCGCTGTCTCCCATGCGCATTCTGACGCTGATGGCCGAAATTGATCGCCTTGTAAAGGACAATTCTCAGTTCATTATCGCAACTCATTCGCCCATGCTGATGGCGCTTCCCGGCGCGCAGGTTCTTAAATTATCCGAAGATGGTATCCAGCCTGTTCACTACTCTGATACCGAGCATTTCCGCACAACAAAGTACTTCCTCAACAATCCGGAGAGGATCTTACATGATCTTCTTGGCGAGTGATCCCTATGTAGGTCGCAGGCGAAAGCCTGCGACCGTTTTTATTGCTCTTCTTCAATCGGCTCGCAGTCCTCGTCGAACAGCTCGCGTGCGTTTTCCGTCGGCTCGCAGGAGACGTACTCCTGCTTTGCAACGGTGCAAAGCAGGAGTGCTCTTATTCTTCGTACTTCAATCTGCATGAATATGGCGGTGTGGACACGAAGGCATCCAGCACAAACCTTGCACCCAACCGGAAGCCCGTAATAAAGCCGTCCAGGGTGGTGTCGCCGTTATAGGCGGACCAGGCGTCAGCAAAGTCCAGGAAGCGTTTCTTCTCCTCGCCGGTGAGGTGCTCGGTCAGCCAATCCTCGTTTTCGCTGATCGTCTGCAACTCGCGCTGGACACCCTCGTCCTGCTCAAAGCCGCTGTTCTGCGGGTCGAGATTGCCGTAATAGAGTTCCTCTATAAAGCTTTTCATATCGTTTCTCCTTCACTTTTTTAGGAGAAACCCGTGCGCTTTCTGCCTGAAAACAAATGTTTTGCAACGTTTGAAAAATGTGCTTGCTCAGGTGTGTTATTCACCGCTTGACCAGAACCCATGAAACCGTTGCGGCTTCATGGGTTTTTACGTGAAAACAAAAAGATAATTTTCCCGTTTGGGAGGTCCTGAACCGCCGATCCCGCCATTCTGGCATAGATTTCGGGAGTTCACTTCGTGAAGTCGGCCAGGATGGCCCGGACCGCCCGGTGAAGATAGGGCAGATAGGTTTCCAGATCCACGGGATCGCCGCTCAGGATCACCGTGTAACAGGTGGAACCTACCAGCTCCAGCACCGTGTAGACCTCGATCTCCAGCGTCTTGCGGCGGGCGGAATCGGAGCCCAGGATCTCCTCAAACACGGCGGCGTAGTCCGGTTCCCATTTACTGACGGCACGGCGGAACACGCCCCAGCTGAGGTTCTTGTTGATGAACTGCAGCAGCAGCTTATTGTCCCGTAGCTGATAGAGGATATCGTCGACGATCGTCAGCAGCTTGCCGGAGGCATCGCTCTGCTCCCGGTAGCCGGAGTGCTCCAGCGCGTGGCGGAACAGTTGCTCCGCCTTGTGGATCACCAGCTTCTCGTGGAGATCGTACTTATCCTTAAAATACAGGTAGAACGTGCCTTTGGCCACGCCGGCTTGCTGGGCGATATCCGCAATGGACGTCTTGGCAATGCCCTGGGCGGTGAACAGCCGGAAGGCCGTGTCCATCAAACTGGTCAGCTTCAGCTGTTTGTTCTCCTCCACACGTCCCATATCCGCACCCCGATTCTGTGTCATTATCAGTATTGTAGCGCAGATGAGGACAGATGTCAAACAAAATTGACCAACGGTCATTGTTATGTTTTTGTGCAAGACGCTGAAAAAGTGACTGTTGGTCAATTTTGTGCCGTTATAGGGTTGACCGACGGTCATTTTAGTGCTATAACGGCATATGCTTAAGTGACCAGTGGTCATTTAATCGAGAGGAGGCAATGACATGTACAAATTCGGGAAAGCAGTCGTCAGGCTGCGTCTGCCGATTCTGATTCTGGCGCTGGTGCTGCTGATCCCCGCCTGGCTGGGGATGCAGGCCACACGCATCAACTACGATATGCTCACCTACCTGCCGGCGGACATCGAGACCATGAAGGGGCAGGACATCCTGATGGATGAATTCGGAAAAGGCGCCTTCAGCTTCATCGTGGCCGAGGGCATGGAGGACAAGGATGTCTCCGCCCTGCGCCAGAGGATCCAGCAGGTGCCCCACGTGGACAGCGCCGTGTGGTACGACAGCATCGCGGATCTGAGCATCCCCAAGGAGCTGCTGCCCGACAAGCTGCGCGACGTGTTTGTGGACGGCGACGCCACCATGATCGCCGTGTTTTTCGACACCTCGTCCTCGGCGGATGAGACCATCGACGCCATCACCGAGATCCGCGGACTCTGCGGCAAGCAGTGCTTCGTATCCGGCATTTCGGCTCTGGTAACGGATCTGAAAAACCTGTGCGAACGGGAGGAACCCATCTACGTGGGCATCGCCGTGCTGTGCGCGCTGATTGCCATGGAGCTGCTGACCGACTCCTGGCTGGTGCCGCTGGTGTTCCTGGCTGGCATCGGCATCACCATTCTCTACAACATGGGCACCAACGTGTTCTTCGGCCAGATCTCCTACATCACCAAGGCGCTGGCGGCGGTGCTGCAGCTGGCTGTCACCATGGACTACTCCATCTTCCTCTGGCACGCCTACTGCGCCAGGAGGAAGGAGAACCCCTCCCGGGAGGAGGCCATGGCCCTGGCCATCCGCGACACGGTGGTATCCGTGGCGGGCAGCGCCCTCACCACCATCGCCGGGTTCCTGGCATTGTGCTTCATGAGCTACACCATGGGCGCCGACATCGGCCTGGTCATGGCCAAGGGCTGTTTGCTGGGCGTGCTGGGCAGCGTCACCATCCTGCCGGCCCTGATATTGCGGCTGGATAAGCCGCTGACGGCTGCCATGCACCGCTCCCTGATCCCGGATCTGGGCGGCGTGTCCGCCTGGATCACCAACCACTTCCGGGTGTTCCTCATCGCCTTCGCCGTGATCTTGATTCCGGCCACCATCGGCTACTTCCGCACCCCGGTGTATTACGACTTCACCCAAATCTTTTCCGGCGACAGCGTGGAGGGCATGAACGCCGAGGATACCCAGTTCCTGACGGCCAAGAAGAAGCTGGAGGAGCACTTCGGCGTGGCCACCACCCATATGATCCTCTGTGACGCGGATCTGCCGGGCAAGGACGCCGAGGCCATGACACAGCGCATCGAGAAGCTGGACGGCGTCACCACCGTGCTGAGCCTCAACAGTCTGGTGGGCGCGGATATCCCCGTGGAATTTCTGCCCGAGAGCGTGACAAAAATGCTCCGCAGCGGTGACTGGCAGCTGATGCTCATCAACTCCGAATACGCCGTCTCCACCGACGGGGTGAACCGCCAGATCGACGCCATCAACGGCATTTTGAAAGAATACGATCCCAACGGCATGCTGATCGGCGAGGCACCCTGCACCAAGGACCTCATCGAGATCACCGACAAGGACTTCACCGTGGTGTCCTGGGTGTCCATCGGCTTCGTGTTCCTCATCATCCTGCTGACACTGCGCTCCGCGTCGCTGCCGGTGATCCTGGTAGCGGTGATCGAGTTCGCTGTGTTCATCAACCTGGGCATCCCCTATTACACCCACTTCACCATGCCCTTCATCGCGCCCATCTGCATCAGCACGATCCAGCTGGGCTCCACGGTGGATTACGCCATTTTAACCACCACACACTATAAGGAGCTGCGGCGCACGAATGACAAGCGTCAGGCCGTGACGGAAGCCCTGCGCTACGCCATGCCCTCGGTGCTGGTCAGCGCACTGAGCTTCTTTGCCGCCACCTTCGGCGTGGGTCTCTATTCCGACATCGACCTCATCAGCTCCATGTGCAATCTGCTGGCCCGCGGCGCCATTGTCAGCATGTTCTCCGTGCTGCTGGTGCTGCCGGCGCTGCTGATGCTGCTGGACGGCGTCATCGGAAAGACCACTTTGGGTATGAAAAAACAACTGCAGAGCATTTGAACAGATGGGAGGAATCGCTCTATGAAACAATGGATCAATAAAGCCACAGCCATCGTGCTGTCCGGCCTGATGCTGGCCTCCTGCCTCACCGGCTGCGGCGCGCAGCAGACAGCAAAAACCGCACCCGTTTCCCCGGAAGGGGAGCACGACGCCGTCACCGACGCCGCCATCCGCTTGCTGGGCAGTCACAGCGACACGGCTGGCAAGGAGGAGACCGTCTACGTCATTGCCGACGCCGACGGCAGCCCCACAGAAACCATCGTCAGCGCCTGGCTGAAAAACCCCAACGGGGCCGACACCCTGGCCGACCACGCGGAGCTGACGGACATCAAGAATGTCAAGGGCAGCGAGACCTTCACCGCCGGTGAAAACGGCGCCATCACCTGGCAGGCAAACGGCAATGACATTCACTATCAAGGGACGACTACACAGCAATTGCCTTTGACCACCGCTATTACCTATGAACTGGACGGCAAAGAGGTTTCACCCCAGAAGCTGGCCGGCGCCACCGGTCACCTGGCCATCACCTTCCGCTACACCAACAACACCGCCACGCAGCGGACGGTGAACGGCAAGACCGTCACCCTCTATCAGCCCTTCCTGGTGGTGTCCGGTCTGATGCTGGACGACACCAACGCCGCCCATGTCACCGTGACCAACGGCAAGGTCATTCACACCGGTGACCGCACCGTAGCCGTCGGCATGGCCATGCCCGGCCTGGGGGAGAGCCTGGGGCTGGACGGTATGCGTACCCAGGACGGCAAGGCTTTGAGCCTGGATATCCCGGAATCCGTGACCATCGAGGCCGATGTGGCGGATTTCACCCTGCTCACCACAGTGACAGTCATTGAAAACAGCCTGCTCCGGGATCTGGATCTGAACAATGTGCAGTCCATCGGTGATCTGCAGAGCGCATTGGCCCGGCTTGTTGACGCATCCACCCGGCTGGTGGAGGGCTCCGGCGCCCTGTATGACGGCGTCAACGCCCTCAGCGCCGGCGCGAGCGAGCTGGCAGGCGGCATCACAAAGCTGGATAACGGCACTTCCTCCCTATCCAATGGCGCCAGGGAACTCTCCGACGGTGCACACCAGACAGCCGACGGCGCCAAGGCCCTGGCGGGCGGCGCAAAGGCCCTGGCGGACGGCAACGCCGAACTGCAAAGTGGCGCGGCGCAGGTGGACGCCGGCGCAAGGGCCCTTTCCGACGGGGCCAAGCAGGCCGCTGACGGCGCCGACACCCTCAGCGGCGGCGCGGCGGCTCTGGCCGGCGGTGCAGCCACCATTTCCCGGAATATGGATACCCTCTCCGGCGGACTGGACGCTCTCTCCGGCGGCGCGGCACAGGTCAGCGGGGGACTTGTCCGGATGCAGTCCCAGGTGGCCGGTCTGCCCGACGGCGTGCAGGCGCTTTATAACGGTCTGCTCCGGGTCCGTCAGGCGTTGAAGGGTGAGCAGGGCGAGAGCGTCTATGAGGGCGCCGTGGCCCTGCAAAACGGCACGGCGGCGCTGGCTGCCGGGCTGGTCAGCGGCAGCGAGGCCAACCCCGGCATCTATGAGGGTGCCAAAGGCATGGAGAGCGGCGCGGCCGCCATCGGGAGCGGCGCTGACAACATCGCTGCCGCCGCGGCACAGGTAAAGGCCGGCATCGACCAGATCCCCAACGCCATTTCCGGCGCGGTGACCTCCGCCTCCGGCGGGCTCAACGCCGCCTCCGGTCAGCTCACCGCCATTTTGGGTGACGAGAATCTAACTGAGGAGCAACGCATCGCCATTCAGACGGCACTTGGCTACATCTCCGCCGTGGGCGACGGCCTGGGCAGCGTGTCTGTGGACCTCACCCAGGCGGATGCGGCACTGACCGCCATGGAAAACGGTGCCAATACCATCAGCGGAGGCGCCAAGGAACTCCAGCAGGGCGCAAAGCGCATCGCTGACGGCGCTACCGCCCTGGCGGGCGGCGCAAAGCAACTGGAAGGCGGCGCAGGCCAGCTGGCCTCCGGCGTGGATCAGATCGTCAGTGACGAGAATCTGGGCGCTGTCATCGGCGGTGTGTCCACTCTGGCGGACAGCTCCCAGGCCCTGGTGGACGGGGTAGATCAGCTCACCGACGGTGCCAAGGGCCTGGCAGGCGGCGCTTCCACCGCCGCCTCCGGCGCCAAGGAGTTGGCCTCCGGCAGCCGCACTCTGTCCGACTCCAGCGTCCAACTCCGTGACGGCGCGGCAGCTTTGGCCGGCGGTGTATCCAACCTGTCCGACGGAGCCAAGACCTTGAAAAACGGCACCAAGGCCCTGGCGGACGGTGCCAAGGACGCAGCTGACGGTGCCGCCGCCCTGTCGAGCGGTGCCAGCGCCCTGCAGGACGGCACCTCCCAGGTGGCAGGCGGCGCAGATGCTCTGGCCTCCGGCGCGGACACGCTGAAGGGCGGCACGACCCAGCTCAAGCACGGCAGCATCAGCCTCACCGACGGTGTGGCACAGCTGCTCGTCGGCGCCAGGGAGCTGAAGAACGGCATGGCCCAGTTCGACAGCCAGGGCATCCGGCAGCTCACCAACCTCATGGAGGGCGATGTCCGGGAGCTCATCGAGCGTCTGCAGGCTCTGCAGGAGCTGAGCCGGGAGTATACCTCCTTCGCCGGAACGGACACCGACATGCCCGGCACCGTGCAGTTTATTATCCGCACGGATTCCATCGGCGAGTGAGATTCCTTTACTTTATTATCCTTCAGAACGAAACGACACCGCTCCGCCGCCAGGGAACCCATTGCCTTTGGCTGTATGAAATATGACCGTCCGGCCCTGCTGCTTCAGCAGAGCCGGACGTCTATACTTGCCTATATTTTCATAACGGTTCGAATACCCTCCGCACGAATCGATAAAACGGATGGTCAACGAGCCAATGATTAATAATCCATAGGAGTCTGAAATAAATGCTGACAGAAAGATTGATTTCTCTCATACTACTGTTTTTTGCATACGCTTTTCTCGGTTGGTGTATGGAGGTCACACTCAAGTATTTTCAGTTTCATCGGTTTATCAACCGTGGGTTTTTAACGGGGCCATGGCTCCCAATCTACGGCTCCGGGGCGGTGCTGATCACCGTTGCCGTGCAGGGATTATCTCCGCTGGAATCCTCTGTAGGCACGACCTTTATTGTCTCGTTTGTTCTCTGCGGATTGATTGAGTACATGACAAGCTATGTCCTGGAAAAACGCTTCCATGCCCGCTGGTGGGATTACAGCCGGAAGCCCATGAACCTGCATGGGCGCGTCTGGATCGGGAATCTGATCCTGTTTGGCCTGGGCGGCGTGCTGATTGTGGAATTATTCAACCCTTTGTTGCTGCACCTTTCTGGACACATGAGCCCGGGGCTGCGGGAGGCAATGGCTATTACTCTGTCGGTTGTCTTCGTGGCTGACTATGTAATGTCCCACTTTGTACTGAAGCTGGTGAAAACCAGCGTGGAGAGCAGCGAAGCCGACAATACGGAGGCGATCAGCAAGGAGGTCCGCCTGCTTCTGAACGACCGCACCGTCTTCCACCGTCGTTTTGCGGAGGCGTATCCTGAGGTGGTTTACCGGACGGAGCGTATTACCGCACGCATGGAAGAAATCCGAAACGAAACAGCGAGACTGCGCCGGGAGGCAGAGCTCCGCGTTTCTGAGATGAAACGGGAAGCCGCGGAGAGTCTCGAGCCTACGATCAGCGTGAAAAACACGATCATCGAAAAGCAGGAGGCGCTGATCAATCTCCTGTATCAGGAGGAGACGGCGAGCACGGAGATAAAGGCACTTAAGCACGAGGTCGAGGCGAAAAAAGCTGTTCTGGAAAAGCGCCGCACGGTGCTGCCCAAGCTGTGATCAAGCCTGCGGCGTTCCCCAAGCACAAAGCGTTGCCCGTTGTATCTACTGACTATTATTGCCGTAATAGAGCTCCTCGATAAAGCTTTTCATATTGTTTCTCCTTATACTTTTTTAGGAGAAACCCGTGCGTTATGCATTCTTATTGTCAGAGGTTCACCCGAAAAATAGAGTAAATTATTAAAACGGGCATTGACACGGTGTCAGCAACGCTGTATAATGCACTTGCTGACACGATGTCAGCGCCTATTTCTAATTGGGAAGGTGACGCTATGATCAAAGGAACGCCGGAGTTGATTGCCGGACGGCGAGAGGAGATCATCAACGCCTGTGAAAAGCTCTACCAGAGAAAGAGCTTCAAGGAGATCACGCTGAAGGAAATTGGCAACGAAGTACCATTCTCCCGCCCGACGATATACAACTACTTTCAAACAAAAGAGGAGATCTTCCTGGCTTTGTTTCAAAGAGAGTATGAACGTTGGAACGAGGATCTTACCGCCGTTCTGGATGGTTACGATGCGCTGGACAGACTGAGCCTTGCCGATAAAATTGCGGAATCTCTGGCAAACCGGATACAGCTTCTGAAACTGCTGTCCATGAACAATTACGACATGGAAGCAAACAGCCGTATTGAGCTTTTGACCGAATTCAAGAAAGCGTACGGCCATTCCATGCAGCTCATCTGTATGCTGCTGAATAAGTTCTGCCCGGAAATGTCTGTTGCAGATATTCAGAACTTCATCTATCTGTTTTTCCCGTTCATGTTCGGCATCTACCCCTACACCGCCGTGACGGATAAGCAGCGTGCTGCCATGCAGGAAGCCGGTGTGGACTATGTGTACCAATCTGTTTATGAACTCACCTATAGCTGCCTGATCCGGCTGCTGGGTGACAATCAATAAATCATATAAAGGAGAAGATCAACATGGCTAAGAATATTCTTGTGGCAGTTTTTTCGGCAAGCGGTGTGACCAAGGCGGTCGGCGAGGAGATTGCGCGTATCGCCAACGCGGATTTCTTTGAGATCGTACCCAAGGAGCGCTATTCCTCCGACGATCTGAACTGGATGAATAAAAAGAGCCGCAGCAGCGTGGAGATGAACGACCCCTCCGCCAGACCGGAAATCGCGGGAAAGGTGGCGGACATGGCTTCCTACGATACCGTTATCGTGGGCTTCCCAATCTGGTGGGGTATTGCGCCCCGCATCATCGAAACCTTCCTGGAGAGCTATGATTTCGGTGGAAAGAAGATCCTTTCCTTCTGCACCTCCGGCGGCAGCGGCGTGGGCAAAAGCGATACCGCGCTGCATCAGAATGTCAGCGGTGACGTGAAGTGGGGCAAAGGCGTTCAGATCAACCGGCCCAATGAAAAGGAAATCCGGAAATGGCTGGATCAGGTGCTGTGAACTGCAGCCAGTCGGCAGACCGGGCAAAGCGGAGAAGGAGCTGGAGAGACAATGAGTATCTCGGTGAATCTGTATTATCACGGTAAAAACGGCAGCGCGCGTAAATTCGCGGAGGCGATGGAGCGCAGCGGGATCGCGGACGCGATCCGCAAGGAGGAGGGCAATCTGGGATACCGGTATTTTATCCCCATCGATGATCCCGAAACCGTGCTCCTTATCGATTGCTGGCGCGATCAGGCGGCCATCGACGCACACCATGCAAGCCCCATGATGCAGCAGCTGGCGCAGCTGCGGGAA
>CAMVMU010000044.1 GCA_947168655.1 uncultured Oscillospiraceae bacterium | reverse complement strand
GCGCGGCACCAGTCGGCGATCTCAGCGTCCACCTCCGGGTCGCCGCCCTCCACCACGCCGGTGATGACGGCGTGGCGCTTGCCGGCCCGCTCCAGGTCGGCCACCATCTCGCCCACGGCGCCGCAGGCGTAGAGGGTGCCCAGCCAGGTGGCGGTATCGGTGTTGGCGTAGTCCGGGGCTTTCTTCTTCTGGAGGTTCACCAGCACCACCGGCACGTCCAGATCCCGCACGGCGGGCAGCATGTTGTAGGAGGTGGCGTAGGTCAGCAGCTGGAGGATCACCAGATCCACGTCGGCGGCGCGGAACTTGTCCCCCGCCGCCATGGCAGCCTCCTTGGTGGTAACGATGCCGCCGTCTATGAGCTCGACAGAATCGGGGATGCGCTTTTTGAAGTCTGCATACTGCGCCTCAAACTCCGGCAACAGGGACGGAAACTGGGGCAGATACGCGCCCAGGGCGATGGCGAAGACGCCGATGCGCGCTTTGGTGTTAACTAGCATGTGCAGTCCTCCCTTTGCATTTGTATTTTTAGGTTGCCCAGGGCGGTGGCCTCGATGGGCAGGGCGATCACTTTTTTTCCGGTTGCTTCTTCCGTCAGGCGGTTCAAAAACGCGTTCTTTGCGCCGCCACCCACGATGTAAAGCTTGTCGTAGGTCTTGCCCGTATTGCGCTCCAGTTCCTCAATCGCCTGCCGATAGCCCTCCGCCAGCGAGCGGTACGCACAGCGAAAGTAGCCCGCGGCGCATTTCGGCGGATGCGGCAGCGCCGCGTCAAAGGCGGCCTTCATGCTCTCGGGAGCCAGAAAGGCGGGGGCGTTCGCGTCCACGGTCTCCTCAAAGCGGCTGGCTTCCGCCTCCGCCACGATCTCCCCGAAGGACCTGTCCGGACAGAGCTCATCGCGCAGGCGGTTTACCAGCCACATGCCCATGATGTTCTTCTGATAGCGATTGTACCCAACGCCGCCCTCGTTGGACCAGTTGGCGGCGCGGCTCGCGTCGTTGGTGATGGGCTTCGGCGTCTTCGCGCCGAGCAGGCTCCACGTACCGGAAGAGATGTAGGGCGCGTTTCCCTCCATGGGAATGCCCTCCACGGCAGAGGCGGTGTCGTGGGTGGCGCAGAGGACGACCTTGATACCCTCATACTCGCCGATGACCGCGCCCGGCCGCTGTAATTTGCAGAACAGGTGCTTTGGCAGGCCGAGAGCAGCAATGATCGCGGGGTCATACTCCCCCGTCTCCACGCTTACCAGCCCCGTGGTGGTGGCGTTGGTGTACTCGCGGGCCTTGACGCCGCAGAGCTTGTACATCAGGTACTCCGGGATCATGAGCAGATCCGTTACGCCCTGCAGTCGGCCTGTCCGCAGATCATCACAGAGTTGGTAGATGGAATTGAAGGGCTGGAACTGACAGCCGGTGCGGCGATACAGCCCGGCAAAGGGGACCAGCTCGTGCACCCGGCCAATGACCGCCTCGGTGCGGCCGTCGCGGTAGGCGTAGACCGGCAATACTTCCCTGTCCCCTTGCATGAGGACGTAGTCCACGCCCCAGGTGTCGATGGAAAGGCTCTCGATGGCCGGGAATTTTTCTTTCGCTTTCTCAATGCCGACTTTCACGTGGGAGACCAGCGCGGCAATGTCCCAGGTCAGATGCCGATCCCGTTCTGTCACGCCGTTGGGAAATCGGTAGACCTCCTCCGTTTTCAGTTCGCCGGGCTCCAGCCAGCCCACGATGTGCCGCCCACTGGAGGCGCCGATATCGATAGCGAGATAAACTTTCCTCATAGACACCTCACCATTCGATGCGGCGCTGATACGTCCCGGCGCTCACGGTCTCCGACGCCGCGCCGGGGAGTCGGAGCTCCGCCGTGCAGTTGGCGGGGACGGTAATTTCGTAGACGGTGGCGCCGTTCTCCCGCCGCCAGCCGGATTTGACCAGGCCGTACACGCTGTTGTAGCTTGCCGCGGTATGGGTGAAATGACCGCCGGGGAGCGGCGCGATGACGAAACGGTTCTCACCCGCCACCCGGATGCCGCACATGGTCTGAAAGAACCATTCGCAGACGGCTCCCTTGGAGTAGTGGTTCAGCGAGCCGATGCCGCCGGAGGTGCTGTTGGGCCCCTCCCAGGCCTCCCAGATGGTGGTGGCGCCGGCTTTTGGCATGGAGAGCCAGCCGGGGATCTCCTCATTCTCCAGCAGCCGGTAGGCCGCCTCCGGGTCGATCCCCGCCAGCACATCCAGGATCAACGGCGTGGAGAGAAACCCCGTTCCCAGCCGCCAGCCGTAATGCTCCAGCGCCCGGATCAGTTGGTTTTTTGCAAAGGCGGTCTGTTCATCGCTCAATAGGTCAAAGGCAAGAGGACGGACCAGCTGGGCCTGCCGATCGGTGTCCAGGGAGTACTTTCCGCCGGATACCAGCTCCTGATAGGCCTTGCGGCAGCCCTCGCTGCAGTGCCGGAACTCTGCGGCGTCCGCGCTGCGGCCCAGGGCCTCGGCGATCTCCGCCATGCAGCGGAGTACGTAGGCGGTATAAGCGGTGGAGACCTCCGGGTGGGGCGCGGCGAAGTCCTTCCAGTGGAAGGCGCACACGTCCGCCGGCTCGGCCCACTCGCCGTAGCTCTGCCCGTCGTTGACCAGGAAGGCCCGGTTCTTCTGGGAAAGGCGAATCCGCTCAGCAAAAAACGGCATATTCTTTCCGCAGCGCCTTTCCATGAAGCGTGCGTATTTCGCCATGCCGTCATAGTATTGCCGCAGGATGCTCTCGTCGCCGAAGATCTTCCAGTAGCGGTAGGGCATCAGGATCCCCACGTCCGCCCAGCCGACGGAGCCGTTCATGGTGCGCATATAGAAGTCCGCGCCGCCGTCCGGCGCGATGTGGGGCAGCCGGCCGCTCTTTTCCTGCCAGTCGAACACATCCTGCAGCCACTTGCGGGAAAAGGCGGCAAAGTCAAAGAGGTAGGCCGCCGTCTCAAAGAAGATCTGGGCGTCGCCGGTCCAGCCGTGGCGCTCCCGGGTGGGGCAATCGGTGGGGATGTCCAGGTGGTTGCCCTTGGCAGACCAGACCGTGGCGTCGAAGAAGCGGTTCAGCAGCTCGTTGGAGCTGGAAAAGGTGCCAACCTGCTCCAGGTCAGAGTAGACAGCCACGGCCGCCACATGCTCCGGCAGGAGCTCCACGTCCGTTTCCACCTCGGCGTATTGGAAGCCGAACACCGCAAAGCGAGTTCTGTACTCGTTCCAACCCTCGCCGCAGGTGTAGTCGATCCGCTGGAGAGGCGTGGTCTTGCCCTTCCGGGAGAGCTGGATGTTCCGCTGGGTCAGGTTGCCGTCCCCGTCCAGCAGCTCACCGAACCGCCAGACCATCCGCTGCCCCACGTGGGCACGGACGCGGAAGGTCACGTAGCCCGCGATGTTCTGGCCGAAGTCCAGCAGCAGCTTCCCGTTGGGAGCGGTGGTGATGGCCGGGCGGAACCGCTCGTGCTCTGTCACCGGCACGTTATTGGAGGCGCTGGGGACGACGTTGTGGCCCGCCACTCTCACCTTTTTGGCATATGTGGGCGTGCGGAACGCCTCCACCACCTCGCCGTCCTTGTTGTCGGCAAAGCGGATGGGGCCGTCGTCGGACCAATCCCAGCTTCCGTCGGTGGCGATCGTCTCCCTTTCACCGCCCTCATAGCAAAGCTCCAGCTGCGCCAGCAGCTTCGTCTCGACGCCGTACTGGCAGGTGCGGCCCCAGGCGCCGCAGGAGCCGCGATACCACCCATCACCCAAAAGCACTGTCAGTTCGTGCCGTCCCGGCGTCAGCCGGTCCGTCACGTCATAGGTCTGGTACTGCACCCGCTTGCGGTAGTCTGTGTAGCCGGGGGCAAAGCAGAAGTCCCCCACTTTCTCGCCGTCCACTGCCGCCTCATAGAGGCCGCAGGCGGTAATATAGAGCCGGGCGGAGGCCACGGCCTTTTTGACCGTGATGCTCTTCCGGAAGCAGTCCACCGGATACCGCTCCTTTTTCTTCGGCGTATAGTTGCCGGTGATCCACTTCGCTGTCCAGTCGCTTTTATCCAGCAGGCCCATCTCGAAGAAAGACTCCGCCCATTCGCCGGGCTGGTCATTTTCATCCCAGAGGCGGAGCTTCCAATTGACGCGCTGGCGGCTTTGAAGCGCGTTGGGATAGCTTGCCTGCGTGGAGTCGCTCTCCACCTTGCCGCTGTCCCAGCTCTCCGTGACGATCTGATAGGCCGTCTGCTTCACGCCGCCCTCACAGTTCCACATGAGGCGGGGCCGCTGTACGTCGATCCCCAAGGGATCTTTCAGATATTCACAGCGAAGTCGGATAGCTTTCATACCTGCTCCCTTCTGGCCTTGATCTCCGCCTGCTCCTTGTCGATGATCTTCTCTACATTCAGGAAAGCAAGGATCACGATCAAAATCACGGAGGAAATGATCTCCCCGCCAAGGAAAAAGAAGGTGAATACATTTTGGGTAGCCATGTTCTGCACAAAACCGACCGTCTCGCCGGTTGCCTCGATCAATTCCGGCGCTACATATCCGCTTTTGGCAAGGCACAGATTCATTACGCCGCTGGTGAGGCCGGCCACTACCGTTACGATGATACTGTTGATCGAGGACGACAGTCCGTCGCACCGGAAGCCGCAACGCCACTCAATGTGATCGAGCACGTCTGCCATCAATGCCGCGAACACGTAGGCGCAGGGCAAGCCGCCCATATTCTTGATGAACTGTCCGATGAGGACAATGACCATATTCCGGGGGTTGATCAGGCAGATCGCTCCGCCGATGGCATAGAGAACAAAGCCCACGAGTGTTACGTTGCGCTTGCCGAATTTCTTCGCCAACGGCCACACGGCGAAAATACCGATCCCCATGGGAATACCGCCGATGACAGAAACCATCATTTGCGTCACACCGTCGTTATAGCTGCCTAAGACGTAATTGCAATAGTATACCAAAGACGCGTTTTTAAAATAGGTGCCAAGATTGTAAACCAGAAAATATCCGCCGATCAACAGCCAGTATTTGTCGTGAAAAATGACGCCCAGCTGCTCACGGATCGGGTGTGCTGTTTCGCTGTCGGAGATCTCCTCTGTAATTCGCTCCTTGGTATAGAAATACTCAAGCATCGTCAGCGGAAAAGCCAGTACAGCGAGCGTCCCCATGACCAACAGCCACTTCGCCTGGTTCACTCCCAGCTTTGGCATGACGAGCATGGGGAAGATCAGGGCGACCACGATCCCGCTGACCATGACGGAGGAGATGTTGTTGAAGACAGACAGGCTGCCCCGCTCTGCGGTGTCGCGGGTGGAGAGCGGCACCATCAGGCCGTGGCTCATGTTATAGATCGTGCCGGCAATGGAATAGTACAGGTTATACGACAGAGCCACCCAAACGACCTGCACCGTGACGGAGGACCGGGGCACCGCAAAGAGCAGGATCCCGGTAATCGGCACCAGAAAAGCCGACAGCAGCAGCCAGGGACGGGCTTTGCCCTCCTTGGTGCGGGTATGCTCAATGATCTGGCCCATCACGATATTCGTGATGGCGTCGATCACCTTGGATACAACGGGAAAGACCATGAGGAAAAGTCCGCTCCAGACGCCGGTAAGTTTGAGTACATCCGTGTAAAACACATTCAGATAAGTGCCGAGCACAGCGTTGAACAGCAGTGTGCCGGCAGGTCCGAGCAGATACCCAAACCAGCGTTCCTTCTTTGTAACAAGCGGAGATTGGACTTTGCTTGCGGGAAGGTGTTCAAACAGTTTCATGACTTTATTTCTCCCCCTTGTCGCCTTTCAGCTTCAGAATCAGCCTCAGCACATTCTTCGCCGTGCGCTGCAGCTCGCCGCGGGTGATGCCTTCCGGCTGGCCGAGTGTTTTCAGCAGGCTGCCGTCGGACTTGTATTTCTTTGCCATGTGTCCCATGTCGCCGGGCATCAGCACGTCCACCTGCGCGCGTACCCGGTAGGCGTTGTTGCGCAGCTTCGGGAACTCCGGGCTTTTGGACTTTTGCATCCACCAGTCTGTCATGACCGTGCCCTCAAAGCCCCACTCCCCGCGCAGGACGGTGGTAACCAAATCGTAGTTATAGTGGCTCCAGACGCCGTTGACTTTATTGTAGGAGGTCATAATCGTCAGAGGCTTTGCCTCCTTGACCACGATCTCGAAATTGCGCAAATAGATCTCCCGCAGCGCCCGCTCCGAAACGCGGGAGTCGTTGGTGTTGCGCTTCGTCTCCTGGTTGTTACAGGCAAAATGCTTTGGACAGCTCGCTTTTCCTGTGGACTGCACGCCCCGCACTGCCGCCGCGGCCATTTTCCCGGACAGCGTCGGGTCCTCGGAGAAATACTCAAAGTTCCGGCCGCAGAGAGGGTTCCGGTGCAGGTTCATCCCCGGCGCAAGCTGGATATCCACGCCGTAGTGGGCCATCTCCTCGCCGATCTTTTGGTGGAGCGTCTCCACCAGCTCGGTATTCCACGTGGCGGCCAGCGCCGTCCCGCAGGGCATCAGGGAGCAGTACCGCTGCATCCGCAGTCCTGCGGGCCCGTCACAGCAGATGACGGGCGCGACGCCCTTCTCCCGCAGAGAGGGGATCACTCCGCCGAACACACCCGCGTTCCCCGGTGCGCCAAGGGGCGAGCCCATCATGCCGTGTCCTCTGGTCAGCGCTTCCAGTTCCGCATTGGAGAGCTGGGCGATGAACGCGTCCAGTGTCGCCTTTCCGACCTTCACGTCGGAGAGCGTGATCCCTTGATCCCCCGTCTGAGGGATCGCCTTTGGGAGCTCGCACAGGATGCGCGCCTTCAGATCAACGGCAGGCGAGCAGATCGGGCGGCACTGCTCAACGACCGTCCACGCATCCGCTGTAAAAGCGCCGACCTCTGCTCCGTTTGTCTCGAACCGGTAGTCTCCCGGCTCCAGCACGAAGGCGTGGCTTGCCTCGTCATAGGAGCTGACGGCCTTATCGTCGAAGTGAAGCGTCAGCTCCTGACTCTCTCCCGGCTGCAGCTTACCCGTCTTGCCGAAGGCCACCAGCACGCGCTCCGCCTTTGGGAGCTTGCCCGCCGGCTGGCGGCAGTAGAGGGCTACGACCTCTTTGCCCGCATAGTTCCCCGTGTTCGTAACACGGACGGCGACGGAATCCCGCGCGAAGCCGACGGGCTGCATCTCGAAAGTCGTATAACTGAGGCCAAAGCCAAAGGGATAGAGCACCTTCTCCGGGTGCCGGTCGAAGTAGCGGTAGCCCACGAAGATGTCCTCGGCATAGTCGTTGTACGCTTTTCCGCCGAAATGAGCGGCGCTGGGATAGTCCTCGTAGTGCCGGGCGATGGTGTCGGGCAGCTTTCCACAGGGGTTCACCTTCCCGTACAGAACGTCGCAGACGGCGTTGCCGCTCTCCATGCCGCCCTGCCAGACCACGAGAATAGCAGAGAGCCGTTCTCCATATTTCTCCGTCCAGCTCATATCCATGACGCTGCCTACATCCATTACGACCACCGTTTTGGCGAAAGCGGCTGTCACCGCGTCCAGCATAGCGGTCTCGGCGTCGGTGAGGTAATAGCTGCCCTTCGTCAGCGTGTTTTCCCGGTCCTCGCCCGCCGCCCGGCCGATGACGCAGATCGCCGCAGCGGACTCCGCCGCGGCCTTGCGTACCAGCTCATCCGTCAGCGGCATCTCCGGATAGTTAAAGGGCCAGTGACCCCACCAGCCGTCGTAGGCGGCGTTATCCTCCTCTTGCGTCCAGGCCTGGTATGTGCGGAGAAGCTCCGTATCAAACGGCACGTCGGCATGGCGCAGGCCGTCGATCAGATTCACCCGGTATGGCGCGTGGACGTCGCCTCCGGAGCCGTAACCGACATAAAACCAATCCAACTGGCATCGTCCAAATACGGCCACCTTTTTCGCCGGGTCGAGCGGCAGCGTCCCGTCGTTTTTCAGCAGGACACAGCTCTCGGCGCCCGCCGCACGGATCAGCTCGCCGATGCCGGGGGTCACGTACCGTTCGCCCTGGGCGACTGTCATCTCCTGCGCCAGTCCGCTGCCCATGGCGCTGTCGATCACGCGCTGGATCACTTTTCCCAGCTTCTTTTCAAGCCTGTTCATGGTCATCCCTCTCCTATGAATACGTATCGTGCTGCTTCTGCATCCTTTTTTCACGGTATCAGTGTATCACATTAAGTACCCCATGTATTGCATATTTGTATGGATTATGATATATTTGTATCGGATCGGAGGGAGTAATATGGAGCAGTTGAATATTCGGTATCTGTGTCAGACCATCGGCAACCTCTCAGGTCTGCCGGTGCGCCTGTATGAGAGTGGAAAACAGGCCTTGTTCTGCTCTGTCATCCGATTTTCCCACGATCCCATGACGCCGTATCAGAGGGAGATCTTTCAGATCGGGGAGCACGTGGGCTATTTCGTCACGCCCCGCTTTCTCTATTACGGCGTGCTGAACGCGGGGAGCGCCAGAATCGTCATCGGTCCCACGGCGCAGGTGCTGCCCGGCGAGGCGTCGCTGCGGGAGCTGGCCTTTCAGGCTGACGTGCCGCGGGAGGAGACGGAGGCCTTTCTGGACAGCGTCAAGGCCCTGACCCTGATGCCGCTGGAGAGCCTTTTGACGATGCTGTGCGCCCTCAACCACGCGCTGACCGGCGAGGAGCTGGAGCTCAGCGACGTCGCCATCCACGAATATGAGCAGCAGCGCCTCAAGCTGCGTCTGGAGCAGCGCCGCATGGAGCGGCAGTACAATGAGGCGTCCTCTGCCCTGCCCCACAATACCATGCAGGTGGAAGAGACGCTGCTGAGCATCGTTCGCAGCGGCGACACCGCCGCCCTCCGCCAGTGGTTCGCCCAGGCGCCGCCGGTGCGTGGGGGCGTGCTGGCGGCCGATCAGCTCCGGCAGCTGAAAAACACGTTCATCGTGACCGCAACGCTGGTCTCCCGCGCCGCCATGCAGGGCGGCCTCTCCCCCGAAGACGCCCTGACGATGTCTGACGGCTTTATCCGGCAGGCGGAGCTGCTGAGCTCCCAACCGGCCATTCTCGACCTGCAGTACGGCATGGTGCTGGAATACACGGAGCAGGTCGAGCGGATCCGGCACGGCACAAAGCCCACCCGGCTGGCCCTGGAGGTGGCGAACTATGTGCAGCATCACCTGTCGGAGCCGATCAGCACCGAGGCCATGGCGCGGGAATTTTATATGAGCCGGACCCATTTCTCCGCCCGCTTCAAAAAGGAGACCGGGGAGACGCTGACGGGCTTTATCCTCCGGGAGAAAATAGAGGAGGCCAAGCGACTTCTTCGCTATACCGATAAAAGCTCCGCCGCCATCGGCGCGTACCTGGGCTATTCCTCCCAGGGGCACTTCTCCCGTGTGTTCAAGCAGTATACAGGCAAAACACCCATGGAATACAGGGACGGTCTGGCGTGATTTTCAAATAGTCGGTTTTGTTTTACCTGATCCCGTGCTTGAGCTTCATGCGGTACTCCATGTAGTGCTTGCTCAGCAGGTAGTCGATGACCTTCACCTTGGGGATGTAATACGTACACCGAATGTAGAAGTATTGGACGTGGCCCTCCTTGAGCAGCTTCCGGGTGGTGCTGTCGGCGATACCGCCCAGCATGGCACGGAACTCGTTGATGGTGACCACATCGGGAAAGTTGCGGAACCTCTTTTCGTAGTCTCTTCTTGTCATAATCATTCTCCTATGAAGTATTTGTCGATGGCAGATGATCTTGCAAGCTCTGACCTGTTGCGTCCGCTCCTGCGGTTTCGACCTCCAAACGACCTCCGTCTTCCGACCTTCTGACGGTCGCTTTCTGTGAGTCCCGCAGTAGCTGTCGCAGTGGACTTTCGGGCGTTTTTACCCTCGGTTTTCCTTGAAACGCCGGGCTTTTCCAAGTTCTCCAGCGACCTCCGGGGGCTTTCAAAGTCCGCCAACTTCCGAAAAATCCGTATTACTCAAAATCCGTTGGTGGCGACACCGTGTGGGTTCGAGTCCCACCACCGGCACCAAAAAGGAGAGAATCCAAATTGGATTCTCTCCTTTTTGCTTTGCCGACCTCTGGCAGGCAAATATCCACCCTCATTCCGGAGGGCGAAAGGAACGAACACCGTCCTTTCCTGCCGCCGCATCGAAAAAGTCCCCTTGTCAGACGAATAAAAATAGGCTAAAATATATACGTGAAATTATGCGTTTTCGGAAGGATAGGAACGGCATGGCAAAGAAAAACGTCTACGACAACGAGAGCATCTCCAGTCTGAAGGGAGCCGACCGGGTCCGCAAACGGCCGGGCGTCATTTTCGGCTCCGACGGGCTGGAGGGCTGCGAGCACGCGGTATTCGAGATACTCTCCAACTCCATTGACGAGGCCCGGGGCGGCCACGGCAGGCTCATCACCGTCACCCGCTATCTGGACAAGTCCATTCAGGTGGAGGACCAGGGCCGGGGCTGCCCCGTGGACTGGAACGAGAAGGAGGGGCGCTACAACTGGGAGCTGGTGTTCTGCGAGCTGTACGCCGGCGGCAAGTACGAGGAGGGCGGCGAGAACTACGAGTTTTCTCTGGGCCTCAACGGTCTGGGCTCCTGCGCCACCCAGTACGCCTCCCGCTACATGGACGTCACCGTGCTGCGGGACGGCATGGAGTACCGCCTCCACTTCCAGCGGGGCGAGATCGTGGGCAAGCTGGAGAAAACGGAGCTGACCGCCAATAAGAAGCGCACCGGCACCACCATCCGCTGGCTGCCGGATCTGGAGGTTTTCACCGACATCGACATCCCCCTGGACTACTACCGGGACGTGATGCGCCGTCAGGCCGTGGTCAACGCGGGCGTCACCTTCCGCCTGCGCAACGAGACAGCCGCCGGGAAGTTTGAGACAGAGGATTTCCTGTACGAAAACGGCATCCGGGACTACATCGGCGAGCTGGTGGGCGACAACGCCCTCACCGAGCCGGTGGTGTGGGACGCGGAGCGCCGCTGCCGGGACCGGGACGACCAGCCGGAGTACAAGGTGCAGTTCCACGTGGCCTGCTGCTTTTCCAACCGGGTAGCCCTCACCGAGCACTACCACAACTCCAGCTTCCTGCGGGAGGGCGGCGCGCCGGAGAAGGCCACCCGCCTGGCCTTCACCGCCGCCATCGAGAAGTACCTGAAGGACAACAACAAATACCAGAAGGGCGAGGCCAAGATCACCTTTGCCGATATCCAGGACTGCCTGGTGCTGATCTCCAACAACTTCTCCACCCGGGCCAGCTACGCCAACCAGACCAAGTACGCCATCACCAACAAGGGCATCCAGGACGCCATGAGCGAGTTCCTGCGGGACCGCCTCCAGGTGTATTTCATCGAGAACCGGGAGGCGGCGGAGAAGATCGCCGCCCAGGTGCTCATCAACAAACGCAGCCGTGAGACGGCGGAGCGTACCCGCATCAACCAGAAGAAGAAGCTCACCGAGAAGATCGACATCGCCAACCGGGTACAGAAATTTGTGGACTGCCGCACCAAGGACGTGGACCGCCGGGAGATCTATATCGTGGAGGGCGACTCCGCTCTGGGCGCCTGCAAGCAGAGCCGTGACGCGGAGTTCCAGGGCCTCATGCCCGTCCGGGGCAAGATTCTCAACTGCCTGAAGGCCGACTATCCCCGCATTTTCAAGAGCGAGATCATTACCGATCTCATGAAAGTGCTGGGCTGCGGCGTGGAGGTGTCCGGCAAGGCGGTGAAGGAGCTGAACCAGTTCGACATCAACAATCTCCGCTGGAACAAGGTGGTCATCTGCACCGATGGCGACGTGGACGGCTTCCAGATCCGGACGCTGATCCTCACCATGCTCTACCGCCTGTGTCCCACGCTGATCGCCGAGGGCTACGTCTACATCGCCGAGACGCCCCTCTTCGAGATCACCTGCAAGGACAAGACCTGGTTTGCCTACTCCGAAAAGGAGCGCGCGGACATCGTCAAGTCGCTGGAGGGCAAAAAGTTCACCGTTCAGCGCAGCAAGGGACTGGGCGAGAACGACCCGGAGATGATGTGGATGACCACCATGAACCCGGCCACACGCCGGCTCATCAAGGTCATGCCCGACGACGCCGAGAAGACCGCCCGGGTCTTCGACCTGCTGCTGGGGGACAATCTCTCCGGCCGCAAGGACTATATCGCCGAAAACGGCTACAAGTATATGGATATGATAGACGTAAGCTGATTTCGCTCAAAATCTAAGGATTTTGAGCGAGAAGGCATGCAGGCCGCTGCGCGCACTCGCTGATGCTCGCACAGCTTCGCTTCGCTACGCATAAGTTCGCCCAGCCAAATCGGGGATTTGGGGGCTCACTTAACTTGCGGCCTGAGATGTGTTTTTTCTGACGCACATGTCGTCAGAAAAAACGATAGAATTGGATTCGCGCCGTCCGCGGCGCGAAAAGCGAAAAGACAGAGCGAACACCCCTAACCACCAAGAAAGGACACCGTTCCTATGGCAAAGAAGAAAACAACCGACGAGCAGAACCCGCGGCACATCGACAACCCCAACGTCATGGGCCTCCGGGGCGCCGTGGTGGACCAGCTCATCACCGACACGCTGGACACCAACTTCATGCCCTATGCCATGAGCGTCATCGTCAGCCGGGCCATCCCGGAGATCGACGGCTTCAAGCCCTCCCACCGCAAGCTCCTGTACACCATGTATAAGATGGGCCTGCTCACCGGTGGGCGCACCAAGTCCGCCAACATCGTTGGCCAGACCATGCGCCTCAACCCCCACGGCGACGCCGCCATCTATGAGACCATGGTGCGCCTGAGCCGGGGCCACGAGGCCCTGCTCCACCCCTTTGTGGACAGCAAGGGCAACTTCGGCAAGGTCTATTCCCGTGACATGGCCTATGCCGCCAGCCGCTACACCGAGGCAAAGCTCTCCCCCATCTGCGCCGAGCTCTTCCGGGATCTGGACAGCGACGCCGTGGACTTCATGCCCAACTACGACAACTCCACCACCGAGCCCACCCTGCTGCCCACCACCTTCCCCAACGTGCTGGTGTCCGCCAATCTGGGCATCGCCGTGGGCATGGCCAGCCAGATCTGCGGCTTCAACCTGGGCGAAGTGTGCGACACCACCATCGCCCTGCTGAAAAACCCCCAGCACGACGTGGCCTCCACCCTGCTGGCCCCGGATTTTCCCACCGGCGGACAGCTGATTCTGGAGGAGAACGAGCTGCGGCAGATCTACAACACCGGCCGGGGCAGCGTCCGGGTCCGGGCCAGGTACCGCTACGACAAGAAGGAAAACGTCATCGAGATCTATGAGATCCCCTACTCCACCTCCATCGAGGCCATTCTGGACAAGGTGGCCGAGCTGGTGAAGGCCGGCAAGATCAAGGAGCTGGGGGACATGCGCGATGAGTCCGACCTCAGCGGATTGAAGCTGGCCATCGACCTGAAGCGGGGCGTGGACCCGGAGAAGCTGATGGCCAAGCTCTTCAAGCTGACGCCACTGGAGGACGCCTACAGCTGCAACTTCAACATCCTCATCGCCGGCAACCCCCGCGTCATGGGCGTGGCGGAGATCCTGGACGAGTGGATTGCCTGGCGCACCGAGTGCGTCCGGAGGCGGCTCCACTTCGTCATGAGCCGCAAGAAGGAAAAGCTCCACCTGCTCCAGGGCCTCAAGCGCATCCTGCTGGACATCGACAAGGCCATCGCCATCATCCGCCAGACGGAGGAGGAGGCGGAGGTCATCCCCAACCTGATGATCGGCTTCGGCATCGATGAGAAGCAGGCCGAGTTCGTGGCGGAGATCAAGCTGCGCAACATCAACAAGGAGTACATCCTCAAGCGGGTGGCGGAGGTCTCCGCCCTGCAGGATGAGATCAACGATCTGGCCGACACCCTGGCCAAGCCGGCGCGGGTGAAGAAGATCATCATTGACGAGCTGACCGCCGTGGGCAAGAAGTATGCCCAGCCCCGTAAGACGGAGATCGTATACGGCGACCAGGTGGAGACCTACGAGGAGACGGAGACGGTGGAGGATTACCCCGTCCAGCTGTTCCTCAGCCGGGAGGGGTACTTTAAAAAGATTACCCCCCTGTCCCTGCGCATGTCCGGCGAGCAGAAATACAAGGAGGGCGACGGCCCGCGGCAGGAGTTTGCCTCCTCCAACGCCGCCGAGATCATGTTCTTCACCGACCGGCAGCAGGTCTACAAGACCCGTCTGGCGGAGTTTGGCGACACCAAAGCCTCT
>CAMVMU010000043.1 GCA_947168655.1 uncultured Oscillospiraceae bacterium | reverse complement strand
ACCGCAACGAGCAGAACAACCGCAACGAGCAGAACAACCGCAACGAGCAGAACAATCGCAACGAGAATCGCAACAACAGGAACTGCGACCGCTGACATCGGTAAATATGGGAAAAGGCGGAGGGCGCTTGCCCTCCGCCTTTTTCCTGTCCATCTGTGCCAGTGCGATTATCTCACCTGGAAATAACCGTTTTCAGTGCTCCTTCTTCTGGTCCGCTCAATCCCGCAGGGACGGGGGATAGATACCGGCGTCGTGGAGCTTTTTCAGCTCGTTGACCACATTCTGGCGGTCCTCCTGGTAGGTCATGCCAAACCAGCGGTCGGCGCTGTGGAGCACGGACACGGTCAGGCGCCCCTCGTCCACCAGCTCGCCCACCATGTTGGGCAGCAGGCACTCGGCCTTGATATTGGTGCCGGCGCGGTTGCGCAGAAAGTCCTCAAAATATGCCTCCATCTCGGTGAAAATACCGGGGGTAAAGCCCCAGAAGTTCATGGACACCACGGTGTCGGGGTCCAGTTCCTCGGGCTCTTCATTGGCCACGTCGGCGATGGAGCCATCGGGGAACAGCTGGATCTTCAGCGTCTCCTTGACGCCGGTAAGATTGCCGTCCACCATCTGGCAGACACCGCGGGACACGGTGCCGTTGATGCTGACGGTATTCTTCAGCAGATAGCCCACCATGGTGGCCTCGCCGGTCTCTTTCAGCCGTCCCAGCTCCTCATAGGCGATGCGGAAGGCGTCCACGCCATAGTAGTCATCGGCATTGATGACGCAGAACGGCTCAGAGACCACGTCGCGGGCGCAGAGCACCGCGTGAGTGGTGCCGAAGGGTTTGACACGGTCGGCAGGGATCTGATAAAACGCGGGCACACTGGTAAAGTCCTGGAACGCATAGCAGACTTCCACATTCTCCCCGTCACGGGTCTTGCAGCGGGCGATCCGGTCGCCGCAGAGGTTCTTCATCATGTCCAGCATCTCCGGCTTGATGATGAATACCACCTTGGTAAAACCGGCACGGATGGCGTCGAAGATGGAGTACTCCATCAGGATCTCGCCATTGGGGCCGACACCGTCCACCTGTTTGTTGCCGCCGTAGCGGGATCCCATGCCCGCCGCCATAATCACAAGAGCTGCTTTCATTTATCTGGTTCCTCCTTCTCGCCGCCGGCAAATGGTTGTAATTCGCCGGGACCATGCATTTTCTCACATATTAATTGTACCATAGTTTTCGCGCTTCATCAAGCACTTTCCGCTTCCGCGGCAATCAAACGGCAAAAAAACGGAGAAAAAGCGATTTCTCCTCTTTTTATGCTGGATTTTGCTGAAGGAATAAGCTATAATATGTTGCGTTATTTTTTTGAACGGTTCGCCCGCCCAGATCCAGGACTGCGGCAGCCGTGCGATCTGTGTCAGATAAAGGAGAATTCCATGAAAGATACATCCTATACTTCCTCCCAGGGCGGCTCTCGCCGCCGTTCCAAGCCGCGCCGCACCGCACTGGACCGCTTCGGCACCATTGCCTTGATCGTGCTGCTGGTGGTCAGCCTCGTGTTTTTTATCCGGCTCATCTCCTCTCAGCTTCTGCGGACAGCTACCCTGATCATTATTGCGGTCGTCCTGGCGGCTGTCAACGCCATTCATGCCGCTATTCAGCTCCCGCTGCGGCGCAACAAGCTGGGTAAGCTGATTGCCGGCGCAGCGGCTTTGCTTCTGTCAGTGGGATTGATCTGGTTTTCCGCCCACACAGAAGACGCCCTCAGCAGGGTCGGTGAAATATTTGGTCAGAAGCTGGTGGAGAATCGGGAGATTGTTGTTGTGGTACGCACAGATGATCCCGCCCAGGACCTGTCCGATACTATCGGTTATACGTACGGTTACGTGAACGGTTGGAACGCAGAGGACACCGATTCCTTGCTGAAGCAGCTCCACGAGAAGCTGGGGGACTTCCCCGAGAGTACAAGTCTCAATCCCTCCGCACTGGTGGACAGCCTGCTCTCCTCCGGGACGGACGCCATCCTTATGGTCAGCGGCGCCTTGACACAGTTGGAGGAAACAGAGGAGTACGCCGACCTCGGGCAGAAAGTCCGCATTCTTTACACCTATACCGTGTCGCGAATAGTGGATATCACACCGAGCAATGCGGAAATTACCGAACCCTTCGTCATTTACTGCAACGGCATCGACAGCCGCAAGAGCGATATCAATGCAACGGGCAACAGCGACGTGAACATCCTGGCGGTGGTGAATCCCAAGACCCGGGAGATCCTTTTGCTGAACACCCCCCGCGACTATTACGTTGCATTGCATATGAACGGGCAGATGGACAAGCTGACCCATGCCGGCAACTACGGCATTGAGGAATCCATTGGCACCCTGAGTGACCTGTATGGAGTGGAGATTCCCTACTACATCCGGCTGAATTTCTTCGGTCTGGTGGATATTGTGGACGCCATTGGCGGCGTGGATGTGGAGTCACCCAAGGAGTTCACCACCAAAAAGATGCAGATCCCCGGAGCGGATGGCAAACTGGAAAGAAAATCTTTCACTTTCCCTGCCGGCCCCGTGCATCTCAACGGGCAGGAGGCGCTGGCCTTTGCCCGGGAGCGAAATGCCTTCGCAGGCGGTGACAACCAGCGAGGCAAGAATCAGATGACGGTCATCAAGGGGATCATCGACAAAATCTCCTCCCCCGCCCTGCTGCGCAATTACCAAAAGATTCTGAACGCTCTTCCCAACGCGTTCCTTTCCAACATCACGTTTGACCAGGTTAAGGCGCTGGTGCGCGCCCAGCAGCAGGATTCACAGCCCTGGCACGTGACGTCCTACGCTGTCACGGGTACCGCCGGCAGTGACTACTGCTATTCCTGGCCCGGACAGCAGCTGTATGTGACAAGACCGGATCCGGACTCTGTTGCACTGGCCAAGACGCTCATTGAGCAGGTGTTTCGCGGCGAGGTTCCCGTGATTCCCGACTGATCCATCCTTAGGACACACCCTTCCGGGAGGTTTATACCATGTCCAAATCCCAAAAAACCGTTGGCCATTTCTTTGCTCTTCTCACTGTCGTGGTATGGGGCAGCTGCTATGTGCTGACCAAGAACCTGCTTCACGCCGGATTTACCCCCACCCAGATCACACCCATCCGGATGGCGCTGGCATATGTGGCGCTGCTGGTCATGCGTCCCAAGTTCCTGCGCCTCCCCATGCGTGATGAGCTCATGTTCGTCCTCATCGGTATCATGGGCGGCAGCTTCTACTTTTTCCTGCAGAATACCGCACTGGACCATACCTTTGCCGCAAACGTCAGTATTCTCGTGTCTCTCTCTCCCATCTTCACCGTGATTCTGGCACAGCTGTTCAGCCGCCGAAATGAAAAGCTGGGACTGTTCGTGTATATTGGTTCCCTGGTGGCAATTGCCGGCGTCGTGCTGGTGGTGCTCAATGGGAGCCTCAATTTCCATCTGAGTCCTGCCGGCGATCTTCTGGCTCTCGCTGCAGGCATCGCGTGGGCGGTGTACTCCATTTTGATCAAGAAATACACCGAGCAGTACGACAACTTCATCGTCACGCGCCGCGTCATGCTGTGGGCCTTTCTCACCGCCGTACCGCTGATGCTGCTCACCAGCGGCATGCCGGACCTCCGTCCCCTGTTCACCCGGACGGACGCCCTGCTGAGCTGGCTGTTTCTTGGTATTCTGGGCAACGCGGTTTGTTTTGCCATTTGGAATATAGCCTTTCAGCGCTTAGGAGTTGTGGTCACCAACAACTACCTGTACGCCTCCCCCTTTGTTACCATGGTGGTGGGGTGGCTGTTGCTGGGCGAAAGAATCTCACCCATGGGCGTCATCGGCGCCATTCTCATTACCGCAGGCGTGTTCCTGGCCCAGCGGGAAAAGAAAACGGAATAGGTTATATGAAAGTACAAAAAGACCCGCCCCGCCGGAGATAACTCCGGCGGGGCGGGTTTCATATGCTCAGTTTAGATCATCAGCTCACAGCGCAGGCTCATCACGGCACGGCCGCCCACCCGGATCGTCACACCGTCCTCTGTCGAAAACAGCCGGCTGCGGATCTCCGAGGGACGCTCCATGTGCTCACCCTGCAGAAAGACGTTCTCCTCACCTGGCCTTACGATTCCACGGCGGAATAGATAATAGGTCAGCGCACCGTTGGAGGTACCTGTGGCGCATTCCTCCGGAATATCATAGAGCGGCGCATAATTGCTGCAATACGCTGTATACGCATCAGCGCCGGGACAGAACATGTGGACGCCAACACAGTCGTAACGGCGGCTCAGCTCTGTCACTACCCTCTCATCCTGCACGGCGGCCATCAGCGTCTCATGATCCTGCACGGGAAGCATGATGTCCGCCAGGCCGGTGGAGATGATCTCAGCCGCGAGGCCCTCAGGCCGGACATCCGGTGAAAGGCCATAGGCCCGATACAGCTCTGCGCTCTCCTCCACGTTCATTATCCGCAAAAGCTTCGGTGGCGCCATGTCCATCCAAACCGTGTCGCCTTCCACGTCGATCCGCAAATCGCCGGAGCGGGTGCGGGCGGTATGGCAGCCGTCGCCGATGATCCCCAGCGAGCGCAGCAGAGCAAAACTGGCAATGGTGGCATGTCCGCAGAGATCCACTTCGCCAGCCGGTGTAAAGTATTTTATCCCAACAGTGTTATCCCCTTCAGTGGAGACAAAAGCCGTCTCGGAATGCTTGAATTCCGCGGCGATCTGCCGCATGAGCTCGTCCGAAAGCGGGCGGTCCGGCAGGACCACACCAGCCTGATTGCCGCCGAAGATGCGGGCTGAAAAAGCGTCCATGACAAAAGCGCGCACGAGTGATCACGTCCTTTCCGTCTTCCATTATAAAGCCATAAAGTGCAGCTGGCAATCTATTTTCAGCCGTTTGTGCATAAAAAGATCACCTGCCTCACGGCAGGTGATCTTTTAGGAGAGTCTCAAAAATCAGTCGATCATGCTCTTCAGGTTCTCGGCGACAGTGATGGGGGCAGCGGTAGCGGCCTTCACCTGATCGACGGTGAACTCGGGATTGATCTCGGTCATGACCAGACCATTGTCGGTGACTTCCAGAACGCACATCTCGGTGATGATCTTCTTGACGCAGTGGGAAGCGGTCAGAGGCAGACGGCACTTCTCAAAGATCTTGGGATTGCCCTTGGCAGTGTGCTCCATGCAGACGATGCAGTTGCGGGCACCGACGCACAGATCCATAGCACCGCCCATGCCGGGCATCTTCTTGCCGGGGATGATCCAGTTGGCCAGGTTGCCCTCCTGGTCGACCTCGAGGGCGCCCAGGAAGCAGGCGTCCACATGGCCGCCGCGGATCAGGCCAAAGTTGCTGGCAGAATCGATGAAGCCGCCGCCGTAGGCCACGGAAGAGGGAGAACCACCGGCGTCAACAACGTGATAGGGATCATAGTTGGCGTCGCCTTCTTTGGGGGAGGTGCCGGCGGAGACGATGCCCAGCTCGGCGTGGATGATCAGCTCAACGCCCTGAGGCAGATAAGCGGGGATCAGGGTCGGCAGACCGATACCCAGGTTGACGACGTCGCCATTCTTCAGCTCTTTGGCGCAGCGCTTGGCAATGAAGCCTTTGATTTCAGACTTTTCCATTACATTTTCTCTCCTTCCACGATGTAGTCAACGCACATACCGTAGGTATGGACGTTCTCGGGCTCGATCTCGCCCACGGGGACGATGTACTCGCACTCGGCAATAACGGTATCAGCAGCGGTGGCCATCACGGTATTGAAGTTCCGCATGGTGCCCTTGTACCAGCAGTTACCGTACTCATCGCACTTATAGGTGCCCAGCAGAGCAAAGTCAGCATGGATAGGAGCCATCTCCAGATACTCCTTGCCATCGATGGTGCGCTTGCCGCGGCAGAAGGGGCTGTCCTCGATCATGGTGTCAACGCCCACGGGGGTGAGCACGCCGCCCAGACCGGCGCCATCGGCGCGGATGCACTCAGCCAGAGTGCCCTGAGGCAGCAGGTTGACTTCCAGAGTGCCCTCGGTATTCTGCTGGCCAACCTCGGGAGTCATGCCAACGTGAGTGGCGATGACGCGCTTGACCTGATGATTGTGGATCAGCTCGGCGATGCCGAAGAACTCCTCGCCCTTGGGGCCCACAGCGCGGCCGCAGTCGTTGGCGATCAGGGTCAGGTCCTTGGTGCCCAGCTTGACCAGCTCCTTGACGATGGCGCGAGCCTGGCCGCAGGCCAGGAAGCCACCGAACATGACGGTAGCACCGTCAGGGATCATTTTCGCTGCCTCAGCGGCAGTGAGCACAGGTTTCTTTGCCATTTGGTGTTCCTCCTTGTTGTTATCGAACTTAAAATGCGCGGGAAAAAGTTTGCCAAGAATTTAGCGACATCATATTAGCACCTTTTTTCCGAAAAGGCAAGGGGTCAGACGAATCTGTTCCCCCCTTTTTTGCGCATAACACGCAAAGGAACCCGCAATTCGGACGGCCATGAGATCTCATGGCCGTCCGGGATGCGGGTGATGCTTATTTCATGCCGCGCTTGACCATCTCAGTGACCACGAAGCTGGCCACGTCATCGCCGTATGTTCCGGCGCCGAAGCCGGCGTCATAGCCCAGCTCCTTGGCCAGCTCATGGGTGATGCGGGGACCGCCGCAGACCACCACGAACTTGTCGCGCAGGCCCTCGGCCTCCAGCAGCTCGATGAGGTTGGTCAGGTTCTGGATATGGACGTCCTTTTGTGTGACGGTCTGAGAAACCAGCAGCGCGTCGGCGTGCAGCTCCACGGCCTTCTTGATGAAGTCCTCGTTGGGGACCTGGGAGCCCAGATTATAGGCCTCCACCATCTCATAGCGCTCCACACCGTAGTGGCCGGCGAAGCCCTTACGGTTCATAATGGCGTCGATGCCCACGGTGTGGGCGTCGGTCCCGGTGGAGGCGCCGACCATGACCACCTTGCGGCCGATGTGCTCGCGGATGTAGTCGTTGGTCTCCTCCATGGTCATCACCTCGGAGTCCACGGTGATCACGTGGATGTCCTCATAGTTGACGGAATGGACACAGCTGCCGTACACCACGTAGAAGGTGAATTCCTTGTCCAGCGGGGCGTGATAGGCAACGTTGGGCTCCTCCAGACCCATCTTCTTGGCGATCTGGCGGGCGGCCTCCTCGCCGCGGGCGTCGTCCTTCACAGGCAGGGTAAAGCTGGTCTGCACCTTGCCGTCGTTCATGGTGTCGCCGTAGGGTTTCAGGCGGGTGAGATCCAACGTGGTGTCGAAATCGATTTTATGGGTGTTATACAGTCCGCTGCTCATTCTCCTGCCACCTTACCTTTCATCACTTCGACAAACGGGTTGAAGTGCTTCTCGTCCTTCACCACAACGCCGTTGAGGCCCTTGCCGCCGTCCTTGGGACGCTTGACGTCGGCGAAGATGCCCTTCTCAAGGGTGGTAAACAGGCCAAGCTTCTCAATCTCCTTCAGCAGATCGGTGGCCTTCACCAGCACCTCATTGGCGCGGTTGCGGATGATGCCGTTCTCCTTGTAGGTCAGCTCGCTGCCCAGATCCTTCATGGTGCGGAAGATGTACTGGGCATTTTCAATGGACAGGGCGCGGTCGGACATGAACGGGGTGTGGATGGCCTCGGTCATCATGCCCAGCAGGTGCAGCTTCTGGCCGGTCAGGATGGTGACCATGTTGAACAGCGCGTCCTGGATGTGGCCGCGGAAGATGTTGCCCGTCATGAATTTGGTGGGCGGCATGTACTTCAGGGGCGCCTTGGGGAAGATCTCGCGGGCCATCTGCGCCTGGGCCAGTTCATAGAGGAAGGTGTTCTCCACAGAGGGATCCATCTCAAAGGCGTGGCCGAGGCCCATCTGCTCCTCCCGCATACCGGCGGTCTTGGCAAAAGCCTCGTTCAGGAACTGGGAGGCCAGCACGGTATGGGCGGAGGTAATGGCGTCGTCAGTGGTCAGATAGTTATCCTCACCGGTATTGATGATGACGCCGGTGTAACCGTTAATGACACGGGAGAAGAACTGGTCCACGATAGTACGCTGCATGTTGATGTCGCGGAACAGGATGCCGTACAGAGCGTCGTTCAGCATGACGTCCAGACGCTCCAGAGCACCCATGGCGGCAATCTCGGGCATGCACAATCCGGAGCAGTAGTTGCACAGCCGGATATAGCGGTGCTGCTCCTCGCCCACCTCGTCCAGAGCAGCGCGCATCAGCCGGAAGTTCTCCTGGGTGGCATAGGTGCCGCCAAAGCCCTCGGTGGTGGCGCCGTAGGGCACGTAGTCCAGCAGAGACTGGCCGGTGGTGCGGATAACGGCGATGATGTCGGCACCCTGCTTGGCGCCGGCCTTGGCCTGGATAATATCCTCATAGATATTACCGGTGGCCACGATGATATACAGGTAGGGACCCTGCTTGTCGCCGAAGCGGCCCAGGTATTCGTTGCGCTTGGCGACATTGTTGTTGATGCGGTTGATGGTAGCATCCACATAGGGCTTGATGGCGGCGCGGATCTCGCTGTCGCTGTGGGTGGGCAGCTTGGTCAGATCCAGCTCTCCCCTGTCGACAGCCTCCGCCACGCCCTGGGGATCCTTGCCGGTAGCCAGGATGGCGTTTCCGATGACCCAGGCGGCGCCCAGGGGCAGCAGGGAGTTCTCCATCATATTGTCCACCAGCACGTTGGGCATGGGCACGTCCATCTCGTTGATTCCGTCGATTCCCAGCAGACGGCAGACGGCACGCTCCACCGTAACGGTGGTGTGCTGGTCGATGAAGCGCTGGACATCAGCCGCCACGCGGGCAGCAGATGCACGGGCCTCGTTGACCAGTTCAAAATTCAGGCCGAGTTTGCTTTCCATAGAATTACCTCTTCAGCTCACGTATTACATTACGCGCAGTCACGGAAAAACACGGAAGCTGAACGGGGCTCTCACCCCGTTCAGCGGCCGTGAGTTCTTAGTGCTTCACGTGGCGCTCGTTGCGCAGCAGCTTGGTGGGCTCCAGATAGCGCTGAGGCGTACCCTCGGCGACCCAGGCCACACCGGTCTTATCCGCCTTCTTCTTGCCGGTGCAGACGTCGCAGTGGCAGTTCTGGACGTAGTGCTCAGGCTCAGTGTAGGAGGTGATGACGCCCTCAAAGTTGCGCAGAATGACCTTACGCGGCGTCTGGGAGATCAGGTAGTTGGGCATGACAGGGGTCTTGCCGCCGCCGCCGGGAGCGTCAACCACGAAGGTGGGGATACAGTAGCCGGAGGTATGGCCGCGGAGGGCCTCCATGATCTCGATGCCCTTGGACACGGGGGTGCGGAAGTGGCTCAGGCCCAGGGAGGGATCGCAGGCGTAGATGTAGTAGGGGCGCACGCGCATCTTGACGAGGCCGTGGACCAGCTCCATCATCACGTGGCTGCAGTCGTTGACGCCTGCCAGCAGCACGGACTGGTTGCCCAGGGGAATACCGGCATCAGCCAGCATGGCACAGGCCTTGGCGGCTTCCGGCGTAAACTCCTTGGGGGTGTTGAAATGGGTGTTCAGCCACACAGGGTGATACTTGCGCAGCATGGCGCACAGCTCGGGGGTGATACGCTGGGGGCACACCACGGGGGTGCGGGAGCCCAGGCGGACGATCTCCACGTGGGGGATGGCGCGGACCTTGCTGATGATGTACTCCAACGTCTCATCGGAGACCATCAGAGCGTCACCGCCGGACAGCAGCACGTCGCGGACCTCGGGGTGGTTGGCCACGTACTCGATGCACTTGTCGATCTGGGCCATGGGTACCTCGCAGTCATTCTGGCCGGCAAAACGGCGACGGGTGCAGTGACGGCAGTACATGGAGCACTGGTCGGTGATCAGCAGCAGCACGCGGTCGGGATAGCGGTGGGTCAGGCCGGGGGTGGGAGAGTCGGTATCCTCGTGCAGGGGATCGGCGTCCTCATAGTCGGCATACTCCAGCTCCTCGGCGCGGGGGATGGCCATCTTCCGGATGGGATCGAAAGGATCATCCAGATCGATCAGGGACAGATAGTAGGGCGTGACGGCCATGCGCAGCTTGCCCAGGGTCTTGCGGACGCCCTCTTCCTCGTCGGGGGTCAGGGTCATGTACTTCTTCAGATCCTCAACCGTCTCAGCGCGGTTGGCGACCTGCCAATGCCAGTCGTTCCACAGATTCTCGGGAACGTCGGCAAACAGACCGTTGCGGGTTTTCATATCGTCTTTCCTCCTCATCATTCAGCGGATTGGGAAAACCGCGGAGGCAGGGGGGTCCTCCCCCCTGCTCTCAGCGGCATGCAGTTTAGCAGTACTTCTCGTCGAACAGCTTGCGCAGCTTGGGATTCTCACGCAGAACGTTCAGGGTGATCTCGGCGTGGTTCTTGGTGTAGCCGTTGCCCACGATCATGGTGACGTCCTTGCCGACACCCTCGGCGCCCAGAGCGGCCTTGGTGAAGGAGGTGGCCATGGAGAAGAAGTACACCAGGCCATCGTCACGGACGGGCAGAATGGCGGACATCTCGCAGGACTCGATGTTCACGCAGCAGATGGAGATATCGTACTCCTTGCCGTCGTTGGCGGCCAGAGCAGCGTCCAGAACCTCAACAGGCTTGGTGCAGTCGGCCACGATGACGTCGGTGTACACGCCCAGTTCGATCAGAGCGGGAACCTGCTTGGGATTGCGGACGACACCCACGACCTTGCCCTTGGGGCCGACCTTCTTCATGGCTTCCCAGCCGCACAGCACGCCGGATTTGCCGTTGGCGCCCAGAATCAGAACGCTGTCGCCCTCCTTGGGCAGCTTGCGGGCCTGGGCGGGAGCGCCGGCCACGTCCAGAGCAGCCAGAGCCAGAGGCTCGGACATATCGTCTGGCAGCTTGGCATACAGAGCGGTCTCAAACAGGACAGCCTGGCCGTCGATGTCCACGCGGTCGATATCCTTGTGGATGGCCTTGATACGGTCGATGCGCAGCGGGGTCATGGACAGGGACACCAGAGAGGCGATCTTGTCGCCCACCTTCAGGTTGAAGTCGGGCTTGGCCAGCAGGTCCTCGCCGATGTAGGCAACCTTGCCGATAAACATGCCGCCGGAGCCGGTGACGGGGTTCTGCTGCTTGCCGCGCTCGGCCACGATGCCCATGATCATCTCGCCGATCTTCTTCTCGTCGCCGCCGCAGGCCTCGGAGATCTGGGTGAAGGACGCGGAGTCAACGTTCAGAGAGATGACGTCGCAAATGATCTCGTTGGAGTAGTGCTTGGTCATGTCGTTGTCCAGTTTCCAAGCAGCCTGGGTCAGAACGCCCTTGGGCTCGATGACGCGGTGGGTGCCGTACTTGTTGCCTTTCAGCTGTGCCATAATAATATCCTCCTAAAATGAATTTTTAATTGAATTGCTTTCGCAGTGGTTGCCGGTTCAGTTCAGGGGCTTGAGGCCCAGAATCTCACGGGCCTCGGCGGGGGTGGCGATCTCACGGCCCAGCTCCTTGGCCAGACGCACCACCTTGGCCACCAGCTCGCCGTTGGAGGCGGCCTTGTGCCCCTTGCCCAGGTACACGTTGTCCTCAAAGCCGACGCGGACGTTGCCGCCCATGACGATGCCGGCGGCGGCCATGGCCCAGGCGCTGCGGCCCACGCCGGTAACGGTCCAGGTGGAGCCGGCGGGGATCTTGTTCACCAGGAAGGCCAGGTTATCCACGGTGGCGGGCGTGCAGCCGGCCACGCCCAGCACGAAGTTGAACTGCATGGGAGCGCCGGGGACCTCGCCCTTCTTCGCCATGTTCAGCACGGTGTCCAGATGGCCGATCTCAAAGCACTCGTACTCGGGCTTGATGCCGTTTTCGATCATGCGCTTGCCGAAGGCGCGCATGGTAGGCATGGTGTTCTCAAACACGTCGTCGCCAAAGTTGCAGGTGCCGCAGTCCAGGGTCGCCATCTCGGGCATCAGCTCGGTGGGCTGCAGGCGCTCCTCCGGGGTCATGCCGGTGGCACCGCCGGTGGAGGGGATCATGATGACGTCGGGCAGTTCCTTGCGGATGGCGTTCATCACCACGCGGAAGCGCTCGCGGTCCTGGGTGGGGGTACCGTCGTCCTCGCGGACGTGGACGTGGATGATGGCGGCGCCTGCGTCGTAGGCGGACTTGGCCTCGCGGACCATCTCCTCAACGGTGTAGGGAACGGCAGGATTGTTGGCCTTGGTGACCTCTGCGCCGCAGATGGCGGCGGTAATAATCAGCTTCTCCATTCCAGGCCCTCGCTTATTTGTTCATATCCATGCCGGCAGCGTTGGGCTTCTTGCCGGTGCGGTCGATGCGCTGGCAGTCCTTGGGGGTCACGCAGGTGCCGTGGGCGCGGCAGACCACGATGGGCTCCGGCAGGACGTCTGCGGCAGAAGCGCTGATGTCGGGGCGGGAGACGATGACCTTGCGTGCCTCGAACTTCATGGTACGGGAGGTGTTGCCGATCCTCTCGATTTCGCCGTAGGCCTCGATGTAGTCGCCGGCGTAGACAGGAGCCAGGAACTCGATGTTGTCGTAGGCGCAGAACAGGCCTTCGTCGCCGTCACATTTGATCAGCAGCTCGGTGGCCACGTCGCCGAACAGGTGGACCATGTGGGCGCCGTCCACCAGGTTTCCGCCGTAGTGGGCGTCCTTGGCGCTCATGCGCAGGCGGAGCAGGGATGTCATCTTTTCCATGGGATGTTTCCTCCTTCACAAAATACAATTTTGGTTTGTCTATTCTCAGTTTTCCGGGAGAAGTCCGGCCGCTGGCGCGCTTTTGGGCAAAAAAGGGCGCTATCGGTCAAGGTCTTTGACCAATAGCGCTCCATGCTGACAAAGCATGACAGTAACGCAGCTTACACGGCGTTACCAAGGCGGAAGACAAGGCGAGTCTTCTTCCTTTCGGCGGAAAGCCCCTTCCCCGCCTGACATAACCGGCTGCCCATACCGGTCAGGCAGGTACCCTGCTCCCCGCGCCTCTATTGACTACTCTATGGAATTCTGTGGTTAAATTATACCTTTTTCCCGTCATTTTGTCAAGGAAAAAGCGGTAGGTGGTGCGTGGTTTTTTCCGTCTTGCACAAGTCAATACGCCTGTTCGATCCGCTCCAGGATCTCCGGTTTGAGTGATAGCATACGGCAGATGTTCAGGGCGTCGCGGGGACAGTCGGATTTCCCCTCCACCCGGTAGAGGCCGTAGTTCATATGGCGGGCGATGACGGCTACGCCGTCTTCAGTGGTGGCAGAGAGCTCACCGCGGATCTGCTCGGGGTCCACGTCACGCAGGCCGATAATCTGATAGTGGATCCGGGCAAACTCCGCCACCTTGTCGTAGTGGGTGGTCAGAACCGACATGGCGTTCACGCCGTTGAGATAGCGGGTCACCGCCTGGACGATGACGGCGCCCTCGTCGGGGTTGGTGCCCCGGGCGAACTCGTCCAGCAGGAACAGGGAGTAGCCCTGCTCCACCTCGTCCAGCGCCTTCTGGAACTCCACGATCTCCGAGCCGAAGCCGCTGAGTCCGGACTGGATGGACTGCAGGTCGTCAAAGAGCATCCTCACGCTGTGGAAAAGGGGCATTTTCGCCCGCTTTGCGCAAACCAGGAATCCCGCGTGGAGCAGCAGGGCGTTGAGGGCCACCGTCTTCATGGCCACGCTCTTGCCGCCCATGTTGGCGCCGGTGATCACCGTTGCGCCCCGGTCCAGGGCGATGGAAACGGGCACGAATCTGCGTCCCTTCTCCTCCAGCAGGTCCACCAGCTCCGGGTTCACCATGTCCTCCAGCTCCAGCGCCGTCTCCGTCAGCTCCGGGCGGACGCCGCCGTAGCGCACGGCAAACAGGGCCTTCTGGATGAGGAAGTCCAGCCGTCCGGCGGTGTCGGCGTCGGCGAGAAGATTGTCCACCATGGGGGCAAGGGCAGCGCCCATGGCCCTGCGGACCTTCATCTCCTCGCTCTCCTCCTCGGCGCAGATCCGGGTGCGCTTCATGCGCAGGTCGTCCTTCTCCGCATCGGTCCGGGCGTGATAGAGCTGCTCCTCGATCTGCTTCTTTGCCTGGCGGATCTCCCGCAGCTTCGCCGTGGCGCCGTCGGGAATATAAAAGCCCCGGGAACGGGTATTTTCCGGATCCAAAATGGCCAGGGCGGGGGCCGGATCGTGGAAAGCCACGCCCTCCAGATGCACCACCTCATCCATCTGCCCAAGCAGCGGAATCAGGCTCTCCAGCCGCTGGAGGTAACCCTTGATCTCGAAGAGCTCCACATGGTCGGGCACCTCTCCCTCCGCGCAGCGGCGCAGAGAGGTGCGGATGTCCTTCATCTGGCACAGCACGATCATGATCCTGTCGTACAGGTCCTTCAGCTGCTCCGCAGACGCGGCGGCGCGCTCCACGTTTCCCAGCTCCGTTTCCAGTTCCTCTCGTTGGGCGGGGGTATAAAACCGCAGGTGGCGGATCCGCTCCTGCCCGTAGGGGCTGCAGCCGTGGAGGCTCTCCAGCACGTACTGCAGGCCGATCTTTACCTTTTCATCAAAGCTCACGGAAATCATGCAAGCTCCTCCTTTACGTTGATCACCGGGGCGTCCACCGCCTCGGACATGGCGCGCATGAACGCGTCCTTGTCAAATTTCCAGCCGTAGGCCGAGATGGGGTTGATGGT
>CAMVMU010000042.1 GCA_947168655.1 uncultured Oscillospiraceae bacterium | reverse complement strand
ATCACCGCCAGTGATTCCTCCGGCGGACACTTTGAACTGAAGGAACCCTTCTTCGTCTCCGGCGACACCTTTACCGTGTACTTCGACGCCAACGGCGGCAAGTGCGACGTGACCTCCATGACCTTTGTGCCCGGCCAGGTGCTGGGAGATCTTCCCACCCCCACCAAGGCGGGCAAGGCGTTCGCCGGATGGTATGATGAGTCCGGCAACCTGTTCACCGGCGCCAGCATCACACCCGCCCGGGATCTGACGCTGACGGCGCGGTACGCCGATCTGTATACGTACACGTTCTACGATTACGACGGCAAAACGGTCCTGGCCACCGGGCAGCTGACAGCCGGTTCCACCATTCCCCTGCCCAGCGATCCCTCCCGCGCCGCCACAAGCGATTATTACTACACGTTCGCCGGATGGAAAAACTACACGCCCGGCATGACCATGCCGGCGGAGAATATCTCCTTCACAGCGGTATATGACGAGCATCCTGTGGTGAAGTTCACCGAGATGGTGTCCAACGGCACCTATCATCTGGTGGACGGTTATCTGCGCGCCATTCCCGCCGGCACCACCGCTGAGGACATCCTCTCCTCGCTGACGCCCCGGGAGTACATCACCATCCACAAGGACGGCAAGGCCGTTACCGGCAAGGTCGGAACCGGCATGACGGTGGACTTTGCTCCGGAGGGCAAAATCATCCAGAGCGTCGCTATCGTGATTACCGGCGACGTCAACGGTGACGGCAACGTGACGCTGACCGACATGGTGCAGATCCGGGCCCACCTGCTGGGGCGGAGCACCTTAAAGGGCGCCGCGCTCCAGGCATCCGACCTCAACGGAGACGGCCAGCTGACGCTGACCGACATGGTACAGCTGCGTTCCTATATGCTGGGGCGCAGTAAGATCACGCCCAGATAAACGAAGGAGTGATGACCGTGAAAAATAAGCTATCCCTTTTCCTCTGCGCCGTTATGGCGTGGGTGGTCCTGCTATCCGCCGCGCCACTGCGCGTGGAAGCCGCGGGAATGAGCGCGTCCTTCTCCGGCAGCAGCAGCCTCCGGGCGGGAGACACCGTAACAGTGACCTTCGCCGTTCGCGGCGTGTCGAATCTGTATTCCATACGCGCTTCCCTGCACTACGACAGCAACCTGGAGTTCCTGAGTTCCAGCAATCTCATCGGCAACGGCTGGACCATGGACGGCACCTCCACCATCATGCTGGAGGATCCCGTCCAGTCGGCGCCTTTTGGCGGCGGCAACGTCTTTTCCATTACGTTCCGTGTCAAGAGCAGTGTCGCGGCAGGCTCAACGGTGACTGCCGGCATCGATAACATCAGCGCCACCGACGGCCAGATGGATTATTACGCCAGCTCCGCCTCCTGGAGCGCCACCATTGCCGCGCCGCTCAGCTCCAACGCCAATCTTGGCAGCCTCACCTGCGGCAGCGGTACCCTCTCCCCCGCGTTTTCCTCCTCCACCACCACGTATTCCGTCACCGTACCTTACAGCGTGACGGCGCTGTCCCTGAACTATTCGACCCAGGACAGCGGCGCCCGGGCAAGCGTATCCGGCAACAGCCTCAGCGTGGGCTCCAACACGGTCACGATCACCGTCACCGCGCCAAACGGCAACACCAAAAAATACGTGATTTACGCCACGCGGCAGCAGGATCCCAACTATCAGCCCAGCAGCAACGCAAACCTGGCCTCCCTGTCCGCCAGCGCCGGCACCCTGAGCCCGGCTTTCAGCTCCGATGTGACGGACTATGTGATATATGTCCCCTATGAGACGGAGCATATCGATCTGAGCGGCGTGGCGCAGGATGGCAAGGCCCGGTCCGTTGCCGGCAGTTCCGCCGACCTGGAACCGGGGGACAACGTGCTGACCGTGGTCTGCACGGCAGAGGACGGCACCACCAAGGCGGAATACACGGTACACGTGTACCGGATGCCCGCCTATGAGGGCGTCCTGCCGGTGATCATCGGCGGGGAGCCTGCCAATTATTCCGCCGTGGATGAGCTTCTCACCAAAATCCCGAAGGATCTGACCGCCTATTCCGATGAGTCCGTCGGTGCCCTGCAGGCCGCATTGGATGCGGTCGTCCGCGATTATCCCGCCGAGCGGCAGGATGAAGTGGACGCCATGGCCGCAGCCATTGAAGCCGCCCTTGGCGCGCTGGAGGAAAAACCGGAGCCCGAACCGGAACCGGATCCCGAACCGGAGCCCACCATCTGGGATAAGGTTCTGGCCGTTGGCACGGAGAGCGTCTCCATCCCCTATGTGGAGCAATTCATCGGTCCCCTTCCCGCCTGGATCCCTGCCGCCGTTGCGCTGGGACTTCTTCTGCTGCTGTTCTATCTGATCGGCACGCTGGTCGGCCGGGCGGTTGGCAAGCGCCGGACTCTGCGCCGTCTGCGGAAAGAGCAGGAAGCCGCCCAGCTGGAGGGTGAAGTGGTTCCTGTCACCCCCGGCGCCGCCGGGGAGGAAGCCTGGGAGCTCGCCGTGGATTCGTCCGTTGCCACCGCAGAGGAGGCGGTGAACAGCGCTGATGCTCCCGCGGAGGAGACGCCTGCGCCAAAGGAGGCGACTCCCGAGGAGCCGACAACAGCGGAAACCGCCGCAGTCGAAGCAGCTCCCGAAGCCCCGGTCGTCGCGGCTCCTCCTGTGGAAGATGCCGTTCCCGAAGAACAGGCGGAGGCGGCTGCACCCGAAGCTCAGGAGGCGGAAGCCTCCGCACCCGCTCCTCAGGAGACGAACGATTCCCATCCTCCGGCAGAGGAGGGTGCAGATGAGGAGCTCCGGTATATGTCACTGGACGACCTGCTGAACGACATCCGCAATATGTAACGAAAAAGCACGGCTGCCCGCAGGCAGCCGTGCTTTTTATTGTCTATGATCAGTAGTCCACTTTCATCAGGCACAGGCCCTCCGGCGGGGCGGTGGGGCCAGCAAGGCTGCGGTCCTTTGCCTCCAGGATCTCCCGGACGTGTTCCGGCTCCCAGTAGCCCCGGCCCACCTCCAGCAGCGTGCCCACCAAAATGCGCACCATGTTCTGCAGGAAGCCGTTGCCGTGGAACGTGAAAACGACCCGGTCCCGACGCTCCTCAATATGGATCGTATCCACCGTACGGACGGTGGATTTTTTCATGCGTGGATTGCCGCAGAAGCTGGCAAAGTCGTGCTCTCCCTGCAGGTATTCCGCCGCCCGGCGCATCCGCTCCACGTCTGGCACGTAGTCCAGCAGCGTCACATAGCGACGGTCAAACACGGGCTTCACCGGTCCCACGAAACAGGTGTAGCGGTAGGTCTTGCCCAGGGCGTTGTAGCGGGCATGAAACCGCTCGCCGCAGGGCTTCACCTCCCGGACGGCAATGGCGTCGGGAAGATAGCGGTTCAGGTAATCCCGGATCTCCTCCGGCGTCCTGTCCGTATCCAGCACGGTGCTGGCGGTCATGGCCCTGGCGTGGACGCCGGCGTCGGTGCGGCCGGCGCCGATCACCTCCACGGTCTTCCCGGTCAGCTCCTTCAGCACGCTCTCCAGCTTCCCCTGGATGGTGTCCACATCCGGCTGGCGCTCCCAGCCGAAAAACCGTGTGCCGTCATAGGCGATGGTGAGCTTGTAGTTCTGTTTCATGGCACGTTCACTCCGCAATGCGCTTGATGAAGCAGCGGCGGCGCTTGTGCTGCTCCAGAGGCACGCCCTTCCACTGGTCCTGGACCTTCTCGTTGGTCTCCAGCATGGGGCCGGTCTCGGCGTGGGTGATGCCCATCTCCACGCAGCCGTGGACCACCTTGTTGATGACGGCGGCGTTGACGCCCTTGCCCTGGTACTTGGGATCCACCGCGATGAGCAGCAGGTCGATGGTGTCGTTCTTCCGGAAGGCCTTCAGCAGCCCCACCCAGCCAAAGGGCAGCAGACGGCCGCGGCTCTTCTGCAGCGCCGAGGCGATGGAGGGCGCGCCGACGCCCATGCCCACCATCTCGTTGTTCTCATCCATAACAAATCCGGCCAGTTTGGGGTTGATAAGGGGGGCGAACTTGGCGGAATATTTCTTGATCTGCTCCTCTGTCAGCTCCACCGTGCCGTACAGCGGGGCATAGGCGGTGTTGACCAGCCTGAAAAACTTCTTCAGCAGCGGAATATAGGCCAGGCGGCTCTTGGCCTCCACCAGATGCAGGTGGTAGCGCTTGAGGACAAAATCGCTGAGTTTCTGCCAGCGATTCAGGGTTTTTTCGTCGTAGGGAACCGTGATGTAGTTCTCCACCCAGTCCACGTCCTTGCCGTAGCCCAGGGCGGTGAGATGGTCGATATAGTAGGGGTGGTTGTAATAGGTAAAGAAGCAGCTGCGGCGGTCAAAGCCCTCCACCAGCATGCCCTCCCGGTCCAGATCGGTGAAGCCCAGAGGGCCCTGGACCTCGTCGCAGCCCTTCTCAGCAGCCCACTTCTCCACCATTGCAAAGAGGGCGGCGGACACCTCACGGTCGTCGATGAAGTCCACCTGGGTGAAGCGCATCCGTTTGGTGCCCCACTTCTCGTTGGCCCGATGGCTGAGAATGGCGCCGATGCGGCCCACAATCTCATCACCCCGGTACGCCAGCCAGCAGCGGGCCTCGCAGTAGGCAAAGGCGGGATTCTTCTTGGGGTCCCAGTCGGAGAGGTCGTCGTCATAGGTGGCGGGCACGAACTCCGGCACGTCCTTGTAGAGCTGGTTGGGGTAGTCCACGAACTTGCGCAGCTGCGCCTTGCTGGTCACTTCTACGATCGATACCATTTGGCATCCCTCCTAACATATACAGTTCAGTTTATCGCCTTTTTCGACAAAAAGCAAGACTTACCACATTTTATGCGGTGGGTCTGGAAAAAAGCAGTAGCGCAGGGGCGGCGGGCTGTGCTATACTTGTCCTATATATCGAGAGAAACAGGAGGTTGCAGGTCATGGAGCTGCGCTGGTACGATATTTTGCAGGAGGACGGGAAGCCCTCCACCGATTACTTAAGCGAGGAGCGGCGGCAGCGTGCCGAGGCCATGCGCTTTGAGGCCGACCGCCTGCGCACCGTGGCCGGAGAGAATCTGGCCCGGCAGATGCTGTCGGAGCGTCTGGGCTGCAGTCCTGCTGACGTCCCCCTCCAGTGGGATGACAACGGCAAGCCAGTAGTGTCCGGCACCGGGCTCTGCGTCAGTGTCAGCCACTCCGGGGCCTATGTGGTCTGCGCTGTGGACGATCAGCCCATCGGCGTGGACGTGGAGGCGGTGCGGGACGTGGACGCCAAGTTCATGCGCCGGGTGTGCAGCGACGAGGAATTGGCCTACGCGGAGCGGGGCGGCGACGTGCAGCGCCGCTTCTGGGAACTGTGGACCGCCAAGGAGGCCGTTTTCAAGCTCACCGGACACGGCCCTCTGCTGCGATTGAGCAAATTTGCCCTGCCGGAGGGTGTCACCGTGTGCTACACGGAGCGGTTCGGCTGCGCCTTGACGGTAGCCCGTGTCGCCGCGGCGAAATAAGGAGGCGGCCGCTATGTACCGAATCGGCATCGATCTGGGCGGCACCAATATCGCCGTGGGTGTCGTCAACGAGCAATATGAGATCGTGTCCCACACCAGTGTGCCCACGCTGGCCCACCGAAGCCCGGAGGCAGTCATTGCCGATATGGGCGATGCGGTGCAGGCGGCGCTGGACCAGGCCGGGCTCACTGCCGGGAATTGCGCCTCCATCGGCGTGGGCTCCCCCGGAACCTGTGACTCCGGGCGCGGTGTGGTGGTGCGGGCCTACAACCTGGGCTGGTACGAGGTGCCGGTCTGTCAGATGCTCACCGACCGCTTCGGCATCCCCGCCCGCTTGAGCAACGACGCCAACTGCGCCGCTCTGGCCGAGTACGTGGCCGGGGCCGGCGTGGGCTGCCGCAACATGGTGCTCATTACCCTGGGCACCGGCGTGGGCGGCGGCATTATCATCGACGGAAAAATATACGCCGGGATGCGCTCAGCCGGCGCCGAGCTGGGCCACACCGTGCTGGTACTGGACGGGGAGCCCTGCACCTGCGGCCGCCGGGGCTGCTGGGAGGCCTACGCCTCCGCCACCGCCCTGATCCGCCAGACCGGTCAGGCCGCCCTGGCCCACCCGGACTCAGCGCTGGCTGCCATCCCCGCCCAGGACATCAACGGCCGCACCGCCTTTGACGCCGCGGACCGGGGCGACGCTGCGGCCCAGGCCGTGGTGGACCGCTACTGCGAATACGTGGCAGCCGGACTCACCGATCTGGTGAACGCCCTGGCGCCGGAGCGGATCCTGCTGGGCGGCGGCATCAGCCGACAAGGTGAGCGCCTGCTGGGGCCTGTGCGGGAATATGTGGCCACCCACTGTTTCGGGCAGCGGGAGGGCGCCATCCCGGTCATCGCTGCGGCAAAGCTGGGCAACGAGGCGGGCATCATCGGCGCCGCCGCCTTGTAATTGAAATTGAAACAGCAGGAGGAGCTGTTCTGCCGGAACAGCTCCTCCTGTTTTCACTATTCATGCGCCTGCCGGCCCTGGGCGATGGCGTCCCTCTCCCGGCAGAGCTCGGTATACAGCTCCGCGGCCGTCCAATCGGCGTTGGTGGGCGTCAGCACCGCCTTCAGCGGGATGTGGACCTTCCGGCGGCGCAGCTCCGTGAGCACCGTGTCCAGCTGGCGCTCATTCAGCCCCGCCATTACCAGAAGCTCCCCGGTGAAGGGCTTCGTTGAGGCGCTTTCTGTCGTCTCGCCGGACAGCAGCTGGGCCATGGTTGCGCCAAATGCCTCGGTTGGCACCGCCTGCATTCGGCAGCCGCAGCGCAGGCCGATGACCTGCAGGGCAGCGCGTTTCTGTGGTGCGATATTGAACAGCAGCAGTGTGGGCATGGGCTCCACCTCCCCTTTTTTTATCCTACCATAAAGTCTCCCCGCTCTCAAGCCGTTACGGACGATTATTTTTCTTTCCTTTTCCACTGCAATTTGCTATACTATCTAAGATAAACGTGTGAAGAATCGGCCAAAAGGGGGCTATGCCATGAAAAAACGATGGGGTTTTCTCTGCGCCGCGCTGTGTCTGATGCTGTTGTGCGCCTGTGGACAAAAGCAGCCCACACCCATATCGCCCGATCCTCGTCCGGAGCCGGTGGCTCCCCGTGTGGTCTCTCTGGTCTGCAGCAACGGGGAGCTGACGCTTCGCTTTCACCGCGGGGAGGATGACCTTTGGGTCTGGACGGACAACCCCGCTTTCCCGCTGGATGGATCCTGCGTGGACGCCCTGATGGAGCTGGTCCCGATTTCTGAGGATCTTTCCTCCATCCCCGATCCCGCCGGCCCGGAGGCCTACGGCCTTCTTGATGCCAGAAAATATGCAACGGTGGGGTATTCCGACGGCACGTCCGTCACCTGCCGCTTCGGCACAAAATCGGAGGATGGCACGTATTACGCATCCTTCGATTCCGACCCGGACCGTATTTGTCTGGCTCCGGGAACCCTGTTGGATCTGGTGGAACAGGGGATTTACCCCATGGCCGTTCTGCCCGATCTGCCCGCCTTATCGGCGGATCAGATCCGGGAGGTGTCTCTGACCCGGGGCGACCGCACCGACCGGATAACCATAGCCAATAGCAGGTGGATGCTGGGCGGAAGCGATATGACGGAGGATCCGGCGGTGCGGCAGCTGGCAGCATTCCTGGCCGCGCCCGCGCTGACGCAGTGCGTGGACTTTGCCCCCTCGGAGGGCGCCGCGGAGCTGTGCGGTCTGGAGCCCCCCGCCGCTGTGCTGCAGGTGGTCAGCACCGATCCGGAAAACTCCTATACGTTGACAGTCGGCGCCCTCACAGAGGACGGGAGCGCCTGTTTTGTCACGGTAAACGACGACACCACCATATACCTCATGGACGCGGCCGCTCTGGAAGCGGTGCGCAGCGGGATGGAATAGGAGACAGACAATGCGGATTCTGATTGTGGAAGACGAGGTGCGGCTGGCCCACACGTTGGCCGACCTACTCAAGCGCCAGGGTTATACGGCGGACGAGTGTCACGACGGTGTCTCCGGTCTGGACAACGCCTCCTCCGGCATCTACGACCTGGTGCTGCTGGACGCCATGCTGCCCGGCATGGACGGCTTCACGCTGCTGCGCCGGCTGCGCAGTGACGGCCACACGGTGCCGGTGCTGATGCTGACGGCCCGAAGCGACGTGACAGACCGGGTCCACGGGCTGGACAGCGGCGCCGACTACTATCTCACCAAGCCTTTCGAACCCCAGGAGCTGCTGGCCTGCGTCCGCCTGCTGCTGCGCCGGGGCGGCGAGACCCGTCTGGACGACGCGCTGACCTACGGTGATCTGCGGCTGGAGAGCGGCACCTTCACCCTGAACTGCCAGGAGCGGTCCGTGCGCCTGAGCCGCCGGGAGTACGATCTCATGGAGCTGCTCATGCGCAACGGATCCCAGATCGTCACCAAAGAACAGCTCCTTTTAAAGGTGTGGGGCTATGACTCCGACGCCGAGGACAACAACGTGGAGGTCTACATCTCCTTCCTGCGGCGCAAGCTGACCCATCTCCACTCCGCCGTGCGCATCAAGACCATCCGTATGGTGGGCTACTGTCTGGAGGTGGAATCATGATAAAAAAGCTGCGCTGGAAAGTGGTGGCCGTCACCATGACGGTGGTCACGGCGGTGCTGCTGCTGGCACTGACCGCCGTGTTTTTCTCCTCCCGCTCGGCCATGGAGAGCCGCACCCGGGAGCAGCTGCAGCAGGCGCTGCAGGGCGCCATGGGCGGCCCCGCGCAGCCGGGGCGGGACGGCGGCGTCCCCTGTTTTACCGCCGAGGTTTTCGCCGGCGGCACCGTGCGTGTCAGCGGCAGCAGTTATTTCGATCTGGATGATGAGGACGACATTCTGGAGATCGTGGAGGAGTGTCTGGAGCGGCGGGAGGACTCCGGCGTGCTGGAGGATTGCCACCTGCGCTATCTGCGGGAACGAGGTCCCCTCTCCATCCGCATCGCCTTTGCCGACAGCACCCTGGAGCAATCCACCCTCCGCTCCCTGACCGGCACCACGATTCTCATCGGCCTGGCGGCTTTTGCCGTGCTGTTCGGCTTCAGCTATCTGCTCTCCGGCTTTGTTACGCGCCCGGTGGAAAAGGCGTGGCAGGAGCAGCAGCGATTCCTGTCCGACGCCTCCCATGAATTGAAGACGCCGCTGACGGTAATCCTGTCCTCGGCGGACCTCCTCTCTGAGACGTTGCCAACCGAGAGCCAGAGCTACGCAGACAACATCCGCAGCGAGTCCCGCCGGATGAAAAAGCTGGTGGAGAGCATGCTGACCCTGGCCCGTGCCGACGACGGCACCCACAAGCTGGTGTTCTCCCCCCTGGACTTCAGCGACGTGGTGACCGACACGGCGCTGCTCTTCGAGCCGGTGGCCTTCGAGGCAAACCGGCAGCTGCTCTACGACATCCAGGAGCGCCTTCATGTCTCCGGGGACGGCGACAAGCTGCGCCAGCTGGTGAGCATCCTGCTGGACAACGCCATTAAGTACGCACCGGAGCATGAGCCCATTCGCCTGACGCTGACCGGGGAGGATAAGTCCGCCCGGCTCACCGTGGAAAACGGCGGCAGCCCCATGGCGCCGGAGGTTGTGTCGCACATCTTCGACCGCTTCTACCGGGCCGACAACGCCCGGTCGGGCACAGAGGGCTTTGGTCTGGGACTCTCCATCGCCAAGTCCATCGTCACGGAGCACGGCGGCTCCATCCGCTGTGAGAGCGACAGCCGCTCCACCCGATTTATCGTCACTTTGCCCTTGAAGAAATAGGCTTTTCCCCTGCGCGGGCGGGGTTGACACGCCCGGTGGTCGGTGATATAATGCCTTCGCTCAATTGAAAAATCGTACACGGGAACAGGTATTGGAAGACGGGTGAGAGTCCCGCACAAGGCCGTTGCTGTAATTTGCGTCAAGCCGTGGACAACACAGCCACTGGGTAACCGGGAAGGCGTCTGCGGCGGGGAACAGTCCCCGCGCAATGAGTCAGAATACTTGCCTGCTCCTCCGCCGCGTATGCGGCGCGTTCAGCTCTGCGGATCTCCGGAGTTGTGGACTGCGTGTTCCCCCGGCCATTACGGTGGCCTCTCTTGTCACGCCATTGTGTCCCTTCCCCGCCTGCGAACTGATCGCAGGCGGTTTTTATTTCGGTATATCGGGCAACCCCCCTATACATAAGCTTCAATATACAGAAAGGAAGATTGCAATGAAAAACCTGAAATCCGTAATCGCTATGCTGCTGGCAGTTGTGATGACGCTGGCTCTGGCAGCCTGCGGCGGCAAGACCCCCGCTCCCGTAGATCCTGAGGATCCCGGCAAGCAGGAGGAGCCCGCTCAGCCCACCGATCAGGAACTGGCCGATCAGGTGGCCGCTCTGATTGACGCCATCTACGTCCAGGAGCGCACCGACAAGACCGACGAGCAGTGCGCCGCCGCCAAGGCCGCCTGGGACGCCCTGACCGACGCTCAGAAGGAGCTGGTGGAGGGCGAGGAAGCCGATCCCGACTACTTCGGCCGCGACACCGGCGACGCCACCAAGGACAACGCCCGCAACGGCGACGAGATCGGCGAGAAGGAGCTGCTGGTTGTCAGCTTCGGCACCTCCTTCAACGACAGCCGCACCCAGGACATCAAGGGCATCGAGGACGCCCTGCAAAAGGCTTTCCCTGACTGGTCCGTCCGCCGCGCCTTTACCGCTCAGATCATCATCAACCATGTCCAGGCTCGTGACGGCGAAAAGATCGACAACGTGGAGCAGGCCCTGGAGCGCGCCGTGGCCAACGGCGTCAAGACTCTGGTCGTCCAGCCCACCCATCTGATGCACGGCGCCGAGTATGACGAGCTGATGGGCGTTCTGGCCAACTATGAGGGCAAGATCGAGAACATCGCTGTCGCCGAGCCCCTGCTGGGCGAGGTCGGCTCCGATGCCACCGTCATCAACGCCGACAAGGAAGCGGTTGCCAAGTATGTCGTCGCTGCCGCCGTGGCAGATGCCGGCTATGAGTCCCTGGACGCTGCCGCCGAGGCCGGCGTGGCCTTCGTGTTTATGGGTCACGGCACCGCTCACACCGCCAAGGTGACCTATTCCCAGATGCAGACCCAGATGAACGAACTGGGCTACAAGAACGTCTTCATCGGCACCGTGGAGGGCGAGCCCGAGGAGACCGCCTGTGAGAACGTCATCGAGGCCGTTGCCGCCGCCGGTTACAAGACCGTTGTTCTGCGTCCCCTGATGGTGGTCGCCGGCGACCACGCCAACAACGACATGGCCGATCCCGAGGACGCTGAGTCCTGGATCAGCATGTTCACCGCCAGCGGCAAGTTCGACAAGATCGACACCCAGATCGCCGGCCTCGGCCGCATCGCCGACGTCCAGGCCCTGTACGTGGCCCACACCCAGGCCGAAATAGACAAGCTGAGCAAGTAAAGGAAGGATAGGGCCATGAAAAAAATTCTTGCCCTGTTGGCTCTGCTGGCCGTGTGCTGCTCCCTTTTCACCGCCTGCGGCGGCGAAAACAAGCCCGCCGGTCTGGCGGACGGCACCTATACTGTGGATTTCAAGACCGACGGCTCTATGTTCCATGTGAACGAGACCTGTAACGGTAAGGGGACCCTGACGGTGAAGGACGGCCAGATGACCGTACATATCACCATGCCCAGCAAGAATATTGTCAACCTGTTCTCCGGCAAGGCCGAGGACGCCCAGAAGGACGGCGCCGTGCTGATCCAGCCCACGCTGGACTCCGTGACCTATCCCGACGGGCTGACCGAGGAGGTCCACGGCTTTGATCTTCCGGTGCCCGCTCTCGACCAGGAGTTTGACTGTGCCATTGTCGGCACCAAGGGCAAATGGTACGACCACCGTGTCATCGTCTCCAACCCGGAGCCGATGGAGAATCCGGCAGGATGACTCTTTTCCACGGGATTCCGTCATCCTTTTTCATCTCCCCGCATAAAATGGGGGAAAGAGAAAAAGGAGGGATCGTGTGGGCGAGGAGCGCAGCCGCGATATTGACGATCTGATCTTTCAGGACGAATGGGAGATCAGCGAAAGATGAAAAAACACCCGCGCCTGTCGGCGCGGGTGTTTTTCTCTTTTCACTCAATTGTGCCACCGCCCAGAACGGCGTCGCCATCATAGAGGACCACCGCCTGTCCGGCGGTGATGGCCCGCTGGGGCTCGTCGAAATCCACCTGCAGCCGTCCGTCCGGCAGGGGCGTGGCGGTGGCGGGGGTATCCGTTTGGCTGTAGCGGGTCTTGGCGGTGCAGCGGATGGGGGCAGTGGGGGTTACGCCGCTGATCCAGTTGACGGCGCAGGCGGTGAGGGTGCGGCGGAACAGGCGGTCGTTGTCCCCCAGGGTCACCGTGTTGGCCGCAGGATCCTTATCCAGCACGTAGACGTGACGGCCCAGGCTGATGCCCAGTCCCTTTCCCTGTCCGATGGTGTAGCAGGGCAATCCCCGGTGACGGCCCAGCACCGCGCCGTTTTCGTCCACAAAGTCGCCGGGCGTCAGCTCCACGCCGCTGCGCCGCAGAAAGCCCACGTAGTCGCCGTCGGGCACAAAACAGATGTCCTGACTGTCCGCCTTGTCGGCGTTGCGCAGTCCGGCACGGCGGGCCTGCTCCCGGATGGCGGGCTTGTCAAACTCCCCCACCGGCAGCAGCAGGCGGCTCAGCTGGTGCTGCTTCAGCTGGTAGAGCACGTAGCTCTGGTCCTTGCGCCGGTCGGCGCAGCGCAGCAGCCGGTATTTCCCGGCGGCTCCGTCATACTCCACCCGGGCATAGTGACCGGTGGCCAGATAGTCATAGCCCAATTCCAGTGCCCTGTCCAGCAGAGCGCCGAACTTCAGACAGCGGTTGCAGTCGATGCAGGGGTTGGGGGTGCGCCCCGCGCAGTACTCCGCCACGAAGCGGTCCGTCACGTCCCGGCGGAACCGCTCCGTCTCGTCGAACACGTAGAACTTCATGCCCAGACCCACCGCCACGGCCCTTGCCTCCTCGGCCCCGGCGCCGTCCAGCAGCTTCAGCATAGCCCCGTCGCACTCGTAGCCCTGCTCCTGGAGCAGCAAGGCGGCGGCAGAGCTGTCCACCCCGCCGGACATGGCCACCAGTACCTTTTTCTTGCTCATGTCAGACCTCATGTATCTCCCGGCTCCGGACCGGGTATGCTATAAGAACGCCCCGTCAAAAAGACGGGGACGTCCCCTATTCATCCAGATTACAGCGGGTGAACACCCGATAGCTCAGCGCGTCGCTAAGACCCACCAGCGCACGCTGGAAGCCGTCCGGCAAAATGGGCGCCGAATCCCCGAGCAAGCCCGGATTCTCGCAGGGAATGGCTATGGTTGCCGTGGTGCCCTCGCCCTCGCGCGAGGTCAGCAAAAGCCTTCCGCCGTGGCCCTCGGCGATGCGACGGCACAGGGGCAGGCCAAGGCCCAGCCCGTGGGACTGGGGGTCCATCCGCTCCGGGTGCAGATACCGCTCGAAGACAACCGCCATCATCTCCTCAGAGATGCCGCAGCCGTTGTCCGCCACCGTCAGCAGCACCTGACCGCCGCGAACGTCCAGCGAAACGTCGATGCAGCCGCCGGCGGGGGTGAACTTCATGGCGTTGGACAGCAGATTCCACACCGCCCGCTCCATAAGTCTGCGGCTCATGATCACCGATTGACTCTGCAGCGAAGTGCGGAAGCTCAGCTTCAGCCCCTGGGCCTGTGCCAGCGGCTCCGCCTCATGCACCATCTGTTCCAGCCAGGACACAATGTCGGTTTCCGGATCGCACTTCACCGGCTCCCCTGCCAGCAGCGGAGCCGCGGACATATTGCCCTCCAGCCGCAGCAGCCGATAATAGCTCTGGGTCAGTATGGCGGCATACTTCTCATCTCCGCTCCGGAGCGGTTCTGCCGCCAACTTGCGCAGCGCGGCATGGATATTGGTCATAGCGCCGCTCATCTGGGCTGCCACGCTGCCCAGCACCTCGCACAGCAGTTTCGTTTCCTCCTGCCGGTCCATGGCGCGCCTCCTTTCCTCAGGTATAAGCATGGCAGTCCCGAGGCAAAATATCCCCGGAAGATCCCGCCAATACAGTTTCCTTCGCGATTCACTATAGCAGAATTGTGGCGGGAAAACAAGGAAAAAGTCGAGGATTTGCATCGAGCAATTTTTTTGAAAAAAGGGGTTGCATTTTCAGGTTTTTCGCATATAATACTAAACGTACCATACATTTGATATATTCCATCAGAGAGGACGTTTTTTTTATGAGCATTAAAATCGGTATCAACGGATTTGGCCGTATCGGGCGCATGGTCATGCGCGTCAGTCTGAACCACCCTGACATTGAGATCGTCGGCATCAACGACCTGTGCCCCGCCGACTATCTGGCATATATGCTGAAGTACGACACCATGCACGGCAAGTTTGAGGGCACGGTGGACGCCACGGAGGACACCATCATCGTCAACGGCAAGAGCATCCCCGTGTACGCTGAGCGCGATCCCTCCAACCTGCCCTGGGCCAAGCTGGAGGCGGAGTACGTTATCGAGTCCACCGGCCTGTTCCTGACCAAGGAGAAGGCCCAGGCCCACATCCAGGCCGGCGCCAAGCACGTTGTCATGTCCGCTCCCTCCAAGGACGACACGCCCATGTTCGTGGTGGGCGTGAACCAGGACAAGTACACCTCCGATATGACCTTTGTGTCCAACGCCAGCTGCACCACCAACTGCCTGGCTCCCATTGCCAAGGTGCTGAACGACAGCTTTGGCATTAAGGAAGGCCTGATGGCCACCGTTCACGCCACCACCGCCACCCAGAAGACCGTGGACGGCGTGTCCCTGAAGGATTGGCGCGGCGGCCGTGCCGCCTCCGGCAACATCATTCCCAGCTCCACCGGCGCCGCCAAGGCCGTGGGCAAGGTCATCCCCGAGCTGAACGGCAAACTCACCGGTATGTCCTACCGTGTGCCCACCCTGGACGTGTCCGTGGTGGACCTGACTGTCAACCTGGCCAAGCCCG